>CAZKHO010000133.1:0-6257 GCA_964552505.1 uncultured Bifidobacterium sp.
AGCGAGGACGACAAGCTGACCGTGAGCCGCGCCCGCAAGATCGAGCGCTTCCTCAGCCAGCCGTTCTACGTGGCCGAGGTGTTCACCGGCTTCCCCGGCGTCACCTGCAAGCTCGAGGAGACCATCGACAGCTTCGAGCGCATCTGCAACGGCGAGGGCGACGACCTGCCCGAGGGCGCCTTCATGTACGTGGGCAGCCTGGACGACGCGCGCAAGAAGGCCGACAAGATGGCCGCGGCCGTCTGAGCTGTTTCAGGATCGATTGAATCGGCGCCCCGGCCTCCGGCCGGGGCGCCTTCGCTTTTGCGAAGGAAATCCGGAAACTCGTGATGGCAAGAGGCCTCCAGCGACGCGTCCTGTGGTGGCGGAGGCCCGGTTCCGGCCGGACCCCCGCAGCGAGCCCTTCCGGAATTCTGACGCCTTCGCGCACGCGGTTCGTGCGGCGCCGCGCGAAGATTTCGGAGTGTGCGGGCACCCGCGCGGCCCGGTCGCCGATCAGCTGAAGCGACCGGGCCGCACGCGGGCTCCGCGGTCGGTGCAGGCCATGTCGTCCAAGAAGAAGCCCTCCATCTCCTCCTCCTCCCTGCGCGCCGTGCAGGGGCTGCTCGATTCGCACTACTCCACCCTTCGAGAGCTGGCGCGTCGCATCCTGGCGCAGCGCCGTCTGATGCAGAAGGCGGCCGGGCCGGATCGGGTCAGCCCCTCTTCGCTGGTGGCCGAGGCCACGCTCCGACTGCTGCTGCAGCGCACGGAGATCCGGAACGCCGAACACCTGCACGGACTGGCGGCGCTCTCCATGCAGCGCTCGCTGACCGACCGCGCCCGGCAGCGCGGCGCCACGCGACGCGTGAAGCCCAAGGACGCGGTGCGGGAGAGACGCCTCCCGGGTCCGGTGGAGGCCCAAGGTGACCTGCTGCACGAACTGGAGGCGCTGCGCGCGGTGCGTCCGCGCCAGGCGGCCATCGTGGAACTGGTGGGGCTGCAGGGCAAGCCGCTGGCGGAAGCCGCCGCGCAGCTGGGCGTGAGCGTCCCCACCGTGGAACGGGATCTACGCGCCGCCCGGGCCTGGCTGAAGACCCGGCTGGGCTGAGCGCCACGGGCCGTCAGCGCGGCCCCGTCCCACCCACATCGTCGCGACCCGCACGACAGCGCTCCAGCGCCTGCCGGACCACGCGCTTGCGTTCCTCCGGAACCTGCAGCCGCTCCAGCCCCGCCAGCGACGCCGTCAACTGCGCCTGGGCCTCGCTCCATCGACGCAGGTCGGTCAGGATGCTTCCGCGGCGGCCCAGGAACACCCAGCGCCGCGGATCGTCGTCCGCGGTGGTGCGCTCGATCATGGCCACCGCCTCGTCAGCCACGGGCAGTGCGTCCATCGGTCGCCCGGCGTCCTGCAGCGCTCGCGCCAGGTTGTTGAGTCCGCTGGCAAGGTCCGGGTGCGCGGGCCCCACGGTCCGCCGCCAGATGCGCACGGCCTCGCGGAAGGCCGCCTCGCTCTCGGCCGGCCGCCCGGCGTCGCGCAGCGCGAAGCCCAGCAGGTTGTCGGCGCGTGCCACCTCCGCGTGATCGGGACCGTAGGCCGCGCGTGCGGTGGCGGCGGCCTGCCGGAGCAGTTCGATGGCCTCCTCCGTGCGACCCGCGTGCTGCAGCGCGTCGGCCAGGTTCACCTGCACAAGCGCCACGTTGGGGTGCGCGTCCCCCAGGCCCTTGCGGAGGATCCGCAGCGACTCACCCAGGCTGCGCTCGGCCTCCGCCAGCTGACCTCGATCCTTCTGCAGCAGGCCCAGATTGTTCCAGTCCATGGCAAGCTCCAGTTCGTCCGGACCCAGTCGCGCACGGTTGGCCTCCAGCGCCTGTTCGATCAGCGGCTGCGCCTCGTCGACCCGTCCCAGCGCCTGCAGCAGCATGCCCAGGTTGCCCAGCGTGCCGGCCCGCACCGCGGGGTCGGCGCCCGGCACCGCGTCCAGTCGCGCCAGCGCCTGGCGGAAGCTTCCCTCGGCGTCCTCGCCGCGGCCCGCATCCTGCAGCACCAGGCCCAGATCGTTCAGCGTCTGCACGGCCGCCGTGGAGGCGCGTCCCTCGCCGGCCTCCGACAGCGCCAGCGACTGCCGCATGGCCTGCTCCGCCTGGGGCAGCTTGCCCAGCGCCTGCAGGCAGAGCGCCAGTCGGTGCAGCGGCTCCGCCAGGTCCGGCGAGGCGTCCCCAAATGCGCCTCGCACTCCCTCCACCGCGCGCTCCAGGCTGGGCAGCGCGTCCTGCGCCATGCCCAGCTGCAGTCTCGCCGCGCCGATGGCCAGCTCGATCCGCGCGGCCTCGGCCGGCCGGCCACGAAACTCTCCACGCTCCAGACGCTTCGCCGCCGCGTCCAGCGCCTCGCGCACCTTCACGTCCTGCTGGCCACCGGGACGCCACGGATCCGCCGTGCCCAGCATCTGCACCAGGAAATCCGTGACCGCCGTGGCCGCCTGCGCCTCGCGCCTGGCCGCCACCGCCGATCGCACGCTCACCGCCGTGGCCACCAGCAGCGTGAGCGCCACCACCGCGGCGGCCGAGACCGCCGCCGCGTGACGCCGCGCGAATCGCCACGCCAGAGAGGCCGCACTGGGTGGACGCGCCGTCACCGGACGCCCGTCCAGATGTCGATCCAGGTCGTCGATCAGTGCGCCCACGCTGGCGTAGCGTCGCGCCGGTTCCTCCTCCAGGCAGCGGCCCACGATGGCGTCCAGATCGCCCGCCACGGCCGCAGGCAGCGCCGCAGGCTCCAGCCCGCGACGGGTCGCCGCCTCCCGTGCCGCGGCCGGATCATGCCGAAGCCAGCGGGAGAACCGCTCGGAGGGACGCTGGAACCGTGCGGTCTCCACGCGACCGTCGGAGCCGCGGACCGGGTCGCGGTCCAGCGGCCGCGCACCGCAGAGCAGCTCGCCCAGGATCACGCCCAGCGCCCACACGTCGCTCCGCACCTCGGCCTGCCCACGCGCCTGCTCGGGAGCCATGTACGCCGGCGTTCCCACCATGGCCTCGCCCTGTGTGGCCAGCGAGGTGAGCGGATCCGCACCCTCCACCGCCTTGGCGATGCCGAAGTCGATCACGCGCGGCTGCGCCACGCCGGCTTCCACCCCCACCAGGATGTTGGCGGGCTTGAGGTCGCGGTGGATCACGCCCTTCTGGTGCGCATGCTGCACGCCCAGCGCCGCCTCGCGGAACAGCGCCAGCCGCGGCCGAAGGCCCAGTCGCTCCAGGTCCGCGTGCGCCGTGATGGGGATGCCCGCCACCAGCGGCATGGCGAACCACGGTCGCCCGTCCGGCGCCACACCGCTCTCGAAGACCGTGGCCACCGCGCGATGATCCATGAGCGCCGCCGCCTGCTGCTCGCCGCGGAATCTCGCCAGCACGCTCCGGCTGTCCATGCCGCGCTTCAGCAGCTTCACCGCGGCCAGGCGACGCACCGGCTCGCGCTGCGCGCCCAGCAGCACCACGCCAAAGCCACCCTCCCCCAGTTCGCCCACGATCTCGAACGGTCCCAGCCGGTCAGGCAGCGGATCAGCCTCAGGGGCCTGGTCCGGCAGAGCTGCGGATCCCGTCCCACCACCGCCGCGCGTGGCGCTCCGCAGCGTCTCGCTCGCATCCTCGAAGCCGCGCTCCTCCAGCCGTCGCAGCAGCGCGTCCAGATCCACCTTGCCCATGAGGACCCCGGTTGGCCGCGCGTTCAGCGCGCCCAATCCGCCTTCCGGAAGGCCCGGACCTGGCCCTTCTCGTCGAAGTACACCACCCAGGCGCGCGGATGCGCCTCGGAGGGAAACAGCGCGCCGGTGGCCAGCGTGCTCAGGTTGTCGCCGTACTGCCAGCGCTCCTCCGGCACGATCACCTTGCCGTTGTCCGCGCGCTGTTCGAAGCGGCTGCTGGGCTGACCCAGCAGATCCTCCACCTGCGTCTTCGTCATGCCGGGCTTCAGCCGATCCCAGTTCTCCTGGTACTGCGACTCGCAGGCGATCAGCGTGAGCGATGCGGCAAGGATGATGTGACGACATCCGACGGACGGCATCCGGGCAAGGGTACGGGCTGGGAGGACCGCCGTTATGCTCGACCACGGGGCGCGCGTGACCAACGTCATCTACCGCATCTGGTGCCAGGACGGACCACGGCATGACGCCGTGCCCCATCATCGGCTGCCGGCGCTGGTGGCTTCGGGACATCTGGATCTGGAGGACCGCGTGGCTCCGCAGGGCACCGAGGCATGGGTGCCCGCCTGGCGAATGGAAGGCCTGTTCGAACCCGAGGTGGTGCGGGCCATGGAGCGCCACCACGCCGTGTGCGGCCGCATGGCGCGGACCATGGGCGGCGGATGGCTCAGCCTGGTCGAATATCGCGCGGAGCGGGATCGGATGCTGGAACGCGAACCGGGCGTGACGGACAGCGCGTGGGCCGCGCGTCCCCGTCCCGACCTGGCGCGCGCCGGCGCCACACCGGAACTCCGCCGCGCCGCCGACGAGGGCGCCGCCGCCGAGCGCGCAGCCGAACAGGCCCGGTTGCGAGCGCGCGTGGACGGGACGGAACATCCGTCGGACCAGAGGCAGGCACTCGCGGAGACCGGCTCCGCCTCCCCCCAGGCCCCCTTGGACGCCGCTCCCTCCATGGCCACGCTGCGCCGCAACATGGAGCGCCTGCTGGATGGCGACATGAGCGGCGCGCTGGATCCCATGCGTGTGGTCCGGGCGTGGCGTGACCATGGGCTTCGCGACTTCACGATGGCCGTGCTGGCGGCCCTGGCCCTGGATCCGCTGCAGCCCCTCTGGAGCGCGCAGGGATGGTGGCTGGTGACGCTGACCGTGGCCACGGCAGGATGCCTGCTGCTCCAGTTCGCCTCGTCGGGCCGCATGCAGGCGTGGGCCGATCGCTTCGCGTTCTGCCTCCTGGCCTGCGTGGCCACGGCCGTGCTGCTGGTGGCCGGTGCGGCCGTGGACGTCCAGCGCGGTCTGGTGGCGCACTGGTGGCCCGCAGCCGCAGCTTGGCAGGACGCCGTCCGAAGCGCACGCGGCGGATGACGCCTTGGCCGCCCGACGGCGCTTTGGTACAGGTTTCAGGATGACCACCGCCACCGCCGCTCCTTCCAGCCCGCACGCTCAGCGCGCCATCGACGCCCTGGTCCGCACGCACGGCGCCGCCGCGCGGGACGCCATCACCCGCGGCGTGACGCAGGTGGCCGCGCGCTGGTGCGCCGAAGACGGCGACGCCGACGCCATGGTCACCTTCTGCCAGACGCACTTCGTGCACGACCCCGCCGCGCGCCGCCAGCTGCTGGATCGGCTGGAGCGAGCCATGGAGACCGTGTCCGGACACCTCTACGAGATCCGTCGCGACCTTCGCTGGTGGACGGACGTGCGCACGGACACCTGCCCCGGCGTGGACGACGTGCTGGCGCGGTTCGACCCCGCGCCGGACCTCTCCGACCAGCTCTATCGCCAGCGCATCGCGTTCCTGGCGCTGCTCAACTTCCCGCGCAGCGACCTGACGGAGATGCTCAAGGACGGTGGCGCGTGGAGCGTGGACCGCTGGGCCGAATCGCGCCTGGCCCAGTCGTTCGGCCCGCGCATCCCCACGGCCCTGAGCGAGCGGGCGCGGCGCGTGGGTCACGAGGCCAGCATGTTCGTCTCGGGCTTCCATGTGCCGGTGGAGACGCTGGTGGACGCCTCCGGCACACGGTGGCTCCCCGCGGGCCGCAGGCTGCTGGCCCACTGGCTGGTGCGCGAGGAGGTGAAGGCCAACTACGGCGACCGCACGCACGGCCTGGCGCGGCAGCGCGCGCTCATGTGGGTGATGGCGCGCCACATCGACGGCACCATCCCCGCGGGCGTGATGGACGGCTCGAATACGCTCGACTGGGACAGCGCGCGCAACACCCTCGGCGGCGCCCCGACCACCGCGCTGCACGGCCCGCAGCGCTACCGCCACTGGCTGGCGCATCGCGACCTGGCGTTCGAGTTCGATCGTCTGCATCCCGAAGCCCCCACCGCCATCGCGCGCAAGTTCGACCTGGATCGGGAGATTCCCGAGGCCCAGGTGGAGCGTCTGCTGACGGACCTGCTGGGACACCCCGTCATGGCCAAGGCCGCCGAATGGCTTCGCAAGCGGCTGGGACGCCCGCTGGAGCCGCACGACATCTACTTCGAGGACATCGCCGAGGTGAAGCCCGCGGCGGAGATGAACGCCGCGGTGAAGCGCATGTTCCCCGACGAGAAGGCCTTCGAGCGCAAGCTGCCCGA
>CAZKHO010000134.1:0-6022 GCA_964552505.1 uncultured Bifidobacterium sp.
ACCATGAACATCTCGATGAGCGTGTGCGTGAAGGCGTCGTCCTCGGGCACGGCGTCGACCACGCGGCCCTCGGCGTCGAACACCAGCTCGCTCTGCGGCAGTTCCAGCACCAGCTGGCCCTGCGCGCGACGGCGCTTCTGCAGCAGTCTGGCCAGCGTGTCCGCCAGGCGCAGGTTGGCCACCAGTTCGTCCGTGGGCTCCGTCTCGTTTCGGGCGTGGCGGCGGGCCTCGGCTGGTCGGCCGTCGATCAGGCACTGCGCCTCCAGATACGTGAGCCGCTTGCGGCTGCGGATGACCGTCTGCGCGAACCGCTCGTCCAGCACGCGGCCGCTGCGGTCGAATCGCACGAATGCGCTCTTGCAGAAGCGGGGCACGCCCTCCTGCAGGCTGCACACGCCGTTGGACAGCGTCTCGGGCAGCATGGGCACCACGCGCCGCGGCAGGTACGCGCTGTTGCCGCGTCGTCGGCCCTCCACGTCCAGCGGCGAGTCCAGCGTCACGAAATGGCTCACGTCCGCGATGTGCACGCCCAGTTCCCAGATGCCTTCCTGCTCGTCGAAGGTCACGCTGCACGCGTCGTCGTAGTCGCGTGCGTCGGGCGGGTCGATGGTCCAGATCAGCTCCGCGGTCAGGTCCAGACGGTCGCTCCACGGTCCCTGCGTCTCGCGCTCGAAGGAGATGGCCGCGCGGCTGGCCTGATCGTGCACCTCGTCGGGGAAGCGCTCCACCAGCCCGTAGGCCGCCATCACCGCGGCGGTCTCCACGGCCGGCGCGCCCGCTTCACCAAGCACCTCCACGATGGCGCCTTCCGCAGGACCTTCCTCGCTTGGATATCGGGTGAGGTCCACCGTGACCTTGTCGCCCGCCTTGGCCTCCTTGGCGTGCGGATCGCGGACCACGATGGGTTCCCGCAGCGCCTTGCCGTCGGGCTGCACGAACCAGCGCTTGCCTTCCTGCATCAGGGTGCCCGCGAAGCGTGTCCGTCCGCGGGAGATGACCTCCAGCACGCGGCCGGTGGGGGCGTCCGGTGCGGCGCCGCGGCCCGCGTCACGCCAGCCACGGCTACGGCGCGTCACGGCGGCCCGCACCCGGTCGCCGGTCATGGCGTCGCCGGTCTCGCCCTGCGGAATGAACAGGTCGCCCTCGCGCGAGAGCCGCTCCGGACGCAGGTAGGCATGGCCCTTCTGCGTCACGAAGATGCGGCCCACGATCTCCTCCTGGTGGCGCGGCAGCCGCGCGCGGCCCTGGTCGTCCACCTCGATCAGCTGCTGGTTGGTCAGGCGGCCGATGGCCTCGTCGAAGGCCCAGCGGTCGTCGCTGGAGACGCGCAGGCGCTTGGCCACCGCGTCCACCAGCACCGGGCGGTCTCCCGCGTGCGAGAGATCCTGCAGGATGCGGTCGATGAAGCGAAGCGGCATCGCGCGAGTCTACGGGTGCGCCCCGTCGTGCGCGGCGACGCTCACTTGCCCGAAGGCTTGTCCTTGCCGCCGAAGAGTCCCTGCAGCGCGTCGCCCACGCCCTTCTGGATCTGGGAGCCGGCCTTGTCCAGCGCCTCGCCCACGGTGCCGCGGATGGATTCCACCGGCCCGCGCAGGTCCGAAGGCAGCGAGTTCACGCTGTCCTTGAGCGCGCCCTTGAGGCCGTCGGTCACCTCGCTGGAGAGGCCCTCGATGTTGGCGGTCAGCGTGGCCTGAAGCACGCTGCCGATCACCATGCCGCTGATCTGGCTGGCCAGCACGTCCACGCTGCCGTCGCTGGAGACGTTGGAGAGCACCATGTCGGGCAGCGCGGCGTCCACCACGCCTTGACGGCCGCCCACCAGGTTGCGCAGGCGCACCTTCACCCGCTCGATGCGAAGTTCCTTCACCACCACCTTGCGGGAGGCACCGGCGTCCGGCTTCTTCGCCTGCTCCTTCTGCTCGCCGGTGCTGGGCAGGTTGTCGCTGATGCGCGTGGCGTTGAGCTTGCCGGAGGCGTCCTTCTCCAGGGTGAGCGTGAGGTCGCTCAGCGCGATCTGGCGGATGGAGATGTCCGTGCCGGTCAGCTCGACCAGACGGGCCGTGAGGCTGGCCTGGCCCAGCGACAGGAAGGTGGGGTCGGTGTAGCCCGTGGGGGTGGCCACTTCCCGGCCGGTGATGGCGCTGCGGTCCTTGATCAGGCCGATGTCGGCGTTGCGCACGGTGGTGGCCACGCCCAGCACCTTGCTGCCGGCCACCTCGATGCCCACGCGCGCGATGACGTCCACCAGCAGGACGGCAGCCACCGTCAGCACGACCACGGCGACCACAAGGCCCACAACGGCCTTCTTCAGCACGCCGCCCTTGCGGCGGGCGCGAGGGCGCTTGCCGCCGGTGGCGCGTCGAAGATTTCCCTGACCTCTTCCTTCACGGGACGGATGCAGTGCCTTCACGCGTGGCTCCTTGGTCGCCTTCTCGGCGGGTGGTGGGGGCTTGGGGGCGTCGGTCTTGGCGCCGGTGTCCGCGGGCTTGGCGGTCCCGCCTTCGTCCTTCTTCGTGGCGTCGGCTTTCGGCGTTTCCGAGGACTTTCGATCGGCCTCCGCGGCCTTGGAATAGCCGTCGCTGCGGTAGTCGGTCTCGTAGAAGCCCGTGCCCTTGAAGAGCACGCCCGCGCCGATGCCGATCTTGCGACGCACCTTGCGCTTGCCGCACTTCGGGCAGGTGCGGTCCGGCGACGCCAGGATCGACTGGAACCGCTCGTACGCGTGCCCGCAGCCGTCGCAGACGTATTCGTAGGTGGGCATCCGGCGTCACTCCGACGGCTGCACGGCCACCTTGGCGGGACGCAGGATGGACTCGCCCAGACGCCAGCCGGACTGCAGGACCATGCTCACGCCGTCGGCGGGCACACCCTCCACCGGCTGTCGCATGACGGCCTCGTGGATGCCGGGCTGGAACTCCTCGCCCACCTTGGGCTCGATGCGCTCCACGCCCACCTTCTCCAGGCCCTTGACCAGCTCCTCGCGGAGCATGGAGAGGCCCTGCAGCGCCTGCTCCAGCGTCATGCCCTTCTGCTGCAGCGCCAGGTCCACGTGATCCAGCGCGGGCAGGATGGACTTGGCGGCGCCGGCCACGCCCTGTGCGCGCGCGCGGCCTTCGTTCTCCACGCCCCGACGGGCGGTGTTCTGCAGGTCGGCCAGCGCGCGCAGACGCGCGTCCTTCAGCTCCGCCACCTCCTTCTCCAGCGCGGCGATGCGCGACTCGGGCGTGGCGGCGTCGGCGGGAGCGGCGGGGTCCGTGGTCTCGGGCGTGTCCTTGGTGGCGTCCATCGGGGTCCTCAGGTTCCGGTGAGCGAGTCCTTCAGGTCCTTCATCTTCTGCCAGAAGCCGCCTTCGTGCGACTTGCGCACGTCCACCTTCTCGGTCTTGGCGAACTCCTGCAGCAGCTGGCGCTGCCGTTCGGTGAGCTTCTTCGGCACGTGGATGGCCAGCAGGGCCACCAGGTCGCCGCGGCGACGCGTGCGAAGGTTGGGCAGGCCGCGGTCGGTGATGCGGACCGTGTCGCCCTGCTGCGCGCCGGGCTTCACCTCCACCTGCACCGGACCGTCCAGCGACTCCACCTCCACGGTGGCGCCCAGCGCGGCCTGCGCGAAGCCGATGTTGAGCGGCATGATCAGGTCGTCCTGGTGGCGCTCGAAGCGCTCGTCGGAGGTGACGTGCACCACCACGTGCAGGTCGCCGCGCACGCCGGCGCCGCTGGCGCTGGCCTCCGGACGCGGAGGCTCACCCTCGCCCTGCACCCGCACCACCTGACCGTCGCTGATGCCCTTGGGGATGGCCACGTCCAGCTTGCGGTTCACGCGCACGCGACCGTTGCCGCGGCAGGTGGAGCACTTCTCCGTCACCACCTTGCCGCCGCCGCCGCAGTTGGGGCAGGCGGTGACCATGCGGAACATGCCGCCCAGGCCGGTCTGCTGCACCTGCCCGCGGCCTTGGCAGGTGGGGCAGGTGACGGGCTTGGATCCGGGCTTGGCGCCGTCGCCGCTGCAGGTGCCGCACACCTCGGCGCGCGCGAAGCCCACCTCGCGCTTGCAGCCGTTCAGCACGTCCTCCAGCGAGATCTCCACCTCGGTCTGCAGGTCGTAGCCGCGCGGCACGCCGCCGCGGCGACCACCGCCACCGCCACCCATGCCGCCGCCGAAGATGTCGTTGAACATGGAGAAGATCTCCTCCACGTGCATCGAGCGGAAGTCGTGATGCGGATTGCCGCGCAGGCCCGCATGGCCGTGCTGGTCGTAGAGGCGGCGCTTCTCGTCGTCGCCCAGCACCTCGTAGGCCTCGGCGCACGCCTTGAACTCCACCTCGGCCTGAGCGTCGCCCGGATTGCGGTCTGGGTGCCACTTCATGGCCAGCCGGCGGTAGCTGCGCTTGATCTCGTCGGCGCTGGCGGTGCGCTCGACGCCCAGGATCTCGTAGTAGCAGCGCTGTTCGGCCATGAGGGGGGTCTCTGGACAGAGAAAGGGACCGGGCCGGGCACGAAGGCCGACCCGGTCCCTGGGTCAAAGCTTGGTGCGGATCAGTGCACGCTCTCCTCGACGGGCTCGGCGTCGTCCTTCAGCTCGGTCACCAGCACGTCGGTGGTGAGCATCAGGCCGGCCACGCTCGCCGCGTTCTGCAGCGCGGTGCGCGCCACCAGCGCGGGATCGATGATGCCGGCCTTGACCAGGTCCTGGTACTCGCCGGTGCCCGCGTTGTAGCCGAAGCCGCCCTTGCCCTCGAGCACCTTCTCCACGGTCACGTCGCCGTCGACGCCCGCGTTGGTGCTGATCTGCCAGCAGGGGAAGCGCATCGCGCCCGCGACGATGTCGAAGCCGAACTTCTCGTCGCCGTCGGCCTTCGCGCGGGCCTTGTTCACCGCCTCGATGGCGCGGAGGAACGCCACGCCGCCGCCGGGCACGTAGCCCTCCTTGGCGGCCGCGCGGGTGGCGTGGATGGCGTCGTCCACGCGGTCCTTCTTCTCCTTGAGCGCGGTCTCGGTGGCCGCACCCACGTTGAGCACGGCCACGCCGCTGGTGAGCTTGGCGTAGCGCTCCATCAGCTTCTCGCGGTCGTAGTCGCTGGTGCTGCGCTCGTGCTGGCCCTTGATCTGGGCCGCGCGCGCCTCCACGTCCTTCTTCTTGCCGCCGCCCTGGACCAGGACGGTCTCGTCCTTGCCCACCACCACGCGCTTGGCGGTGCCCAGCTCGTCCAGCTTCACGTCCTCCAGGTTGCGGCCCAGGTCCTCGGCGAAGAAGGTGCCGCCGGTCAGCACGGCGATGTCGCCCAGCATGGCCTTGCGGCGGTCGCCGAAGCCGGGAGCCTTCACCGCGCAGACCTGGAGCACGCCGCGGAGGCGGTTCACCACCAGCGCCGCCAGGGCCTCGTTCTCCACCTCCTCGGCGATGATCAGAAGCTGCTTGCCCGACTGAGCCACCTTGTTCAGGAGCGGCAGCAGGTCGGCCAGGTTGGAGATCTTCTTCTCGTAGATCAGGATGACCGGGTTCTCCAGCGTGCATTCGCCGCGCTTGGGATCGGTCATGAAGTAGGGGCTGAGGTAGCCCTTGTCGAAGCTCATGCCCTCGACGTACTCCAGGGTGGTCTCGGCGGTCTTGCCTTCCTCCACCTCCACCACGCCGTCGGCGCCCACGCGGTCGATCGCCTCGGCGATCAGCTTGCCCAGGTGGGCGTCGTGGTTGGCGCTGACGGTGGCGATCTTCTCCAGGTCCGCACGGCCCTTGCACTTCTCGGCCATGTCGGTGATGGCGGCGCCCGCGGCGGCGGCGGCGTCGTTGATGCCGCGCTGCAGCGCCACGGCGTTGGCGCCGCTGGCCACGTACTTGAGGCCGCCGTTGAAGATGGCGGCCGCCAGCACGGTGGCGGCGGTGGTGCCGTCACCGGCCACCTCGGCGGTCTTCTTGGCCACCTGCTGCACCAGCTTGGCGCCCATGTTCTCGAACGGGCAGGGCAGCTCCACTTCCTTGGCCACGCTCACGCCGTCCTTGGTGACGGAGGGGCTGCCGAAGCTCT
>CAZKHO010000135.1:0-4545 GCA_964552505.1 uncultured Bifidobacterium sp.
GTCGGGCGCGACCCTCCTCGCGTCCGACCATCCCTTTCCGCGGCGGATGTTTCCCGCATCCGCCGCCCTTTTCCTTCCGCCTCGACGGGCCCACCCTCCTGGGCTCGTCGGGCAACGCACCCATGGTCGAATCCACCGCGCCGAAGGCAAGCCTTCAGCGCGTTTTCCGCGAAATCGGGGCCCAGACGGGCGTTCCGAATGCGCTTGACTTCTTCTCGGCGAATGCGAGGGGGGCCTGAAGACCGTGTGACGATTTTCCGGCAGAATGCCGCGCATGCGTGGCTTGCTGAAGCCCCTGGCCCGCCTGACCGCCCGCCTGGTCGCCTGCGCCGCCACCGTGCTGGGCGCGTGCGACAGCACCCCGCACCGCTTCGACTGCTTCCCCTCCCCCATGTCCACGCGCGCGCTGGTGCCGCTGGGCCTGCGCGACCAGCCGGAGGCGTGGGCCTGCGTGGACGCAGCGCACGACCGCTACCTGCAGTCGTGGTCGCAGCTGATCGCCCAGGAGGCCGCCGGCGTCAGCGAGCGGATCCTGAAGCTCTCCAATCCGCTGGAAGGCGGCGCCCGTGACGCGTGGATGCGCGATCTGGCCACCGTGCAGCAGCTGGCCAACCGGCACGCCACCATCCTGGCGCGGATGGAGTCCATGGATCTGGAGCTGCTGGGCGCCTGGAACGGGTGTCTGGGTGCGGACTGGTCACGCCGCCTGGAGGCGCTGCGGGTGTCTCGGTCGATCCAGCGATGGCGCCATGTGGCCGAGGCCAGCGGGCCGGCGATCCTGGACCTTCGCCTGATGGTGCCCGGCCTGCCGCTGGACGACGAAGCCCGCCAACGGCTGGACGAAGCCATGCTGGCGTACGCGGAGCGCCTGGAGCCGCTGGCACGCAAGCTGGCCCAGACGCGCCTGGAGGGGCCCGCGGTGGCCATCAAGCTGCGGGAGCGTCAGATGGCGGACACCGGCAAGGTGGACGAGCGCGCCATCAACGACGAGATCCGGCGCCGCAATCGCAAGCCGCACGACGCCGTCCTGCAGCTGGATCTCTCCACCATCGAGCAGCTGCGCGGATCGCTGCCGGAGGCCTCGCTGGACCGCCTGCGCGAGGCGGTGGTGGACGCCGCCGATCACGGGCGCCCCCGCTTCGCCAAGGAGCTGCTGGCGCCGGTGGCCGTGGAGCTGGGCCCCATCGACGCGCGGACGCGGGCGGACGTCCGCCGCGCCATGGACGCGCAGGAGACCGCCGACGCGTTCCTGCGGAACCAGATCGCCGAGATCGCGCTCCGCAACCCGGAGGACTCCCGTCTGAAGGACCTCCGCCGTCAGCGCGCGGAGCTGCTCAACACGCTCAACGCCAAGGTGATCGAACTGCTGCCCAAGGAGATGCAGGCCGCCATGAAGCGGATGCAGGGCGACAGCGTGGCGCAGCTTCGCCGCGAGATGGACGCCATCCTGGATCCCGCCGTGGCCTCGCGCCTGCAGCGGATGCTGCCGGAACCGGAACCTCAGGCGCCGCCGCAGCGCCTGCCGGTGCGCACCGGCACGGACGTCATCGGACAGCTGCTGCCGCCGGACTTTGCGGCGTGGGCGGAGATCCGGCTGCCTTCGCTGGCGGCCGGCGACGCGAGCAGGTCCGAGCCCATCCGGCTGCTGGTGCGGGACGCGGCGGAGCGATGGACCGAGGAGCTGAAGGCCTCCATGGAGCGCCTGCAGCCGCTGCAGCGCGAGGTGGAGCAGGCCCTGCGTGAACCGGTCACGCTGTCGGAGATGCAGCGCCGCCTTCGCATGGCCACCGCGGAGCTGGACGCGGCCCGGTCCCGGCTGCAGCTGATCGAGGATCCGGTGCTGGTGGACGCCGCGGCGCTGGTGGAGCTTCCCATGAGCGACCCGCGGATCGAGCGACTGCGGCTGGAGCGCGCGGCGGAGTTCGCGGGACTTGGCTGGCGGAACATGCCCGTGCACACGCTCTTCGACCTGGACCGCGAGGCCACCATCGACCTGCCCACGGTGATCCAGGAACTGGAGCTCTCGCCCGCCAGCCGCGCCGTGGCGGACATGGCGCTGGTGGACGCGGCGGTGCCGCTGGTGGAGTCCGCGGAGACGCTTCGACAGGCGTGCGTGCAGTCGTTGCGCGGACTGGTGCTGGAGATCAAGCGCGCGCAGCTGCAGGGCGTGGCCGATCACAAGATGGGACTGGTGGCGGGCAAGGCGGTGAAGTCCGGCGCGGCCGCCATCGCCGTGGCGGCCGAGACCCGCGCCCAGCTGCAGCGCGGCCTGATGACCCGCGTGGCGGAGGCGCTGCGGCCCGTGGAGGCCCGGATGCTGCGCCGCGCGTACTGGCAGTCGGCGTACCCGGAGCTCTTCGTGGAGCGGAAGCCCATCGGCGCCACCGTGGACCGGCTGGTGGACAGCCTGCCCCCCGCAGGCGACGCGCGCGCCGCCGCCGACGCGCTGCTGGAGGCGCGCGAGGAGGCCATCGACCAGGCGCTCCCTGAGATGATCCAGGCGCGACGGGCGTGGCCCACGGACGCCATGAGCCTGGACCGACGCACGTACGACCAGCTGGAGCGCGAGGCCCCGGTGCTGGCGCTCACCCTCCGGCTGCGGGACGAGATCGACGCGCGCGCGCTGCGCAGCCTGGCCAGCCTGCACGGCGACGATCCCGCCGCCTGGCAGGCCATCGTGGACTGGGCGCGCGAGCGGCCGTTCGAGTGGGAATCCCTGCCCAACAACTGACCACCGGCGTCAGCGCGGCGACGGGTCGTCCACCTTCTTGCCGATCATCAGATAGTTGAAACCGCGGAGGAAGAAGTTGCCCTCCACGGCGGTGCGTGCAAAGTCGCCACGCTCCAGCTTGGTGTTGTGGCGCACCACGCAGACCACGTCCACCATCTGGAAGAGGCCGCGCATGCGCGCGAAGAGCTCGAACCCGATGGGCATGAAGGTGCCGCCGCCGCCGCCCTTCTCGCCGCGACGCTTCTTCCAGGAGTCGCTCACGTAGACCGCGCAGTAGCGTCGGTTGCGCATCACGCGGTGCATCTGGCCCAGCACCCGCTCCATGGCGGCGTAGTAGGCCTCCCCGCCGTCGTCGCCCGAGGCGTCGAGCTTGCCGATGCAGCGCGGATCCGCCGAGTAGTTCACATGCGTGCTGTACGGCGGATCCACGAACGCGAAGTCCACGCTGGCGTCGGGCAGCGGAAGTTCGCGCGCGTCGGCCTGCCGGATCTCGTCGCGCGTGGGAGCCAGGTCGAAGCCCACGCCCTTGCGACCAGTCAGCGAGCACACGTCCAGCGTGGTGCCCGAGCCGCACATGGGATCCAGCACGGTGTCGCCCTGGCGGGTGTAGCGCTGCAGCAGCTGCCAGATCACCCACGAGGGGGTGGCGCCCACGTAGTCCTTGTCACCCTGCACCGTGACGGTGAAGCCGTCGGCGTCCTTGGCGTCGAAGTGCTGGCTGGGGTACTCCCACAGCGTGGTCGGAAAGACCTTCAGGGGCGGGCGGCGCATGGGCGGGCAGTCTAGAGGTGCGGCGGCGCCGGCCCCTCCACGAAATGTTGGGCCGCCTGTCCACTTTCCGGTCCCCCCGCGCGGGAGCCGTGGCAAAGTGGTGCATGGCCCGGACCGTCGCCCTTGCCGCACTGCTTCTTGCCGCCCCCGCGCTCCCGCAGGGCGCGGCCTTCGTGAACTGGGAGTCACCGCAGACGCACCCCGTGGACGTGACGCCCAACGGGCAGGTGCTGGTGGCGGTGAACACGCCGGACGCGCGCCTGGAGGTGTTCGATCTGGTGGACGGCGTGCCCAGCGCGCGCGGCTCGGTGCCCGTGGGACTGGACCCCGTCTCGGTGCGCGTGCGCGGCAACGGCGAGGCGTGGGTGGTGAACCAGATCAGCGACTCCGTGAGCGTGGTCGACCTTGCGACGCTGCGTGTGACCAGGACCATCGCGATCGGCGACGAGCCGGCCGACCTGGTCTTCGCGGGCTCGCCGCAGAAGGCCTTCGTGACGCTGAACGTGGCCGAGAAGGTGGCCGTGGTGGACGCCGCCGCGCCCGGCACCGTGACCACCGTCGCCATCGCCGGCAGCGCGCCCCGCTCCATGGCGGCGAGTCCGGACGGCACCAAGGTGTACGTGGCCATCTTCGAGAGCGGCAACCACAGCACCATGGTTCCGCGCGCCACGGTGAGCGCGGCGAACGGTCCGTACGCGGGACAGAATCCGCCGCCGAACGCCGGCTCGGCGTTCAGCCCGCCGATGGCGGCGGGCCTCGACGCGGCACCGACGGTGTCGCACATCGTCAAGAAGAACGCGCTCAACCGATGGCTCGACGGGAACGGCCGCGACTGGACCGGCCTGGTCACGTGGGACGTGCACGACCACGACATCGCCGTCATCAACGCCTCCAGCAACGCCGTCTCGTACGTCAACGGTCTCATGACCATCGTGGCCGGCCTGGGCGCCGCACCCAACGGCGACCTGCTGGCGGTGGGTCTGGACTCGCGCAACGAGCTGCGGTTCCAGCAGAACATCAAGAGCGTGTTCGCGCGGTGCGTG
>CAZKHO010000135.1:4555-5906 GCA_964552505.1 uncultured Bifidobacterium sp.
GACCTGAACCCGCACCTGGACTACACGCAGCCGAGCACTTCCCAGGCGAACCGCACGCTGTCCATCGGCGACCCGCGCGGCGTGGCCTTCAGCCCGGCGGGCACCGTGGCCTACGTGGCGGGGCTGGGCAGCAACAGCGTGATCGCGCTGAACCCGACGAACGGCACCCGCCTGGCCACCATCCCGGTGGGCGAAGGCCCCACCGGACTGGCGATGCATCCGGCCGGCCCGTACCTGTACGTGCTGAACCGCTTCGAGGGCTCCCTCTCCACCGTCGTCACGGGCACCCACACGGAGATCGCGCGCGTGGCGCTGCACGACCCCACGCCCGGCACCGTCAAGGCGGGCCGCCGCTTCCTGTACGACACGCACGAGACCTCGGGACTGGGACAGCTGAGCTGCGCCACCTGCCATGTGGACGGCCGCAGCGACCGGATCGCCTGGGACCTGGGCAATCCGCGGGGCAGCGTCAAGATCTTCGACCAGACCTGCCAGGTGCCGGGGTGCATCTCGTGGCATCCCATGAAGGGACCGCTCACCACCCAGACGCTGGTGGGCATCGTCGGCACCGAGCCGTTCCACTGGCGCGGGGAGAAGGTGAACCTGTCGGAGTTCAACGAGGCGTACGTGGAGCTGCAGGGCCGCGACAGCCAGATCACCGCGTCCGAGATGGCCAGCCTGCAGGACTACGTGGCCAGCCTCACGTTCGGCCCCAACCCCTACCGCAACGTGGACAACTCGCTGAAGACCTCGCTGCCCATCGTGGGCGGCGGTCCGGTGGGCAACGGCGGAACGGGCAACCCCTCCGCGGCACAGACGGTGTTCAACACGGCTGCGATCTTCGGCGCACCTCCCGGCCTGACCTGCCTGAGCTGCCACGCGGGCACGCCCGGCACCAATCGGCGCGTGGACATTCCAGGCATCGGCGATTCGCAGAACCGCAAGAACGCGCCGCTCCGCGACGTGTACCGGAAGGTGGGCGCCAGCAAGGCCAGCGCGGTGGCCAACCGCGGCTTCGGCTTCGACCACGCCGGCGACGACGCCACCCTGCAGGACGTGCTCTCGGTGGGCTTCCGCTGGCCCGCGGGCGCCACCGGCCTGCAGCAGCGCCGCGACATGGAGGCGCTCATGCTGAGCTTTGGAACGGACACGCATGCCGGCGCGGGCCAGCAGGTGACCGTGGCCAACGGCGGCACCGGCGACAACATCACGCTGCTGAACCAGCTGGTGACCGTGGCCACCACGCAGTCCACGCAGGTGGGACTGATCGCCAAGGGCGTTCGCAACGGCGAGGCACGCGGCTGGCTGCTGCAGGGCGGCTCGTGGACGGCCGACCGCTCCGGCGAGACCG
>CAZKHO010000136.1:0-5897 GCA_964552505.1 uncultured Bifidobacterium sp.
ACCTTGTCGGCGAACGGCCGCACGTAGCTCAGCCAGACCTGCTGGCCGGGTCGTTCGAAGCCGCTGGGGCTGGGCGTGTCGAGGAGCGTGCGGAGGAAGGTCAGCGAGTCGGGGCGCATGGGGAGCGGAAGATATCCGCCTCAGCCTTCGCGATCCGCCCCGCCGACCCCCCGGCGCATCGCCTGGAGCCGGCTCAGCCCGCCTGACGGTCGGTCAGTCGGGCGAAGGCCGCCTCGAAATCCTGCAGGCTCTTGGCCACCGCGCGCGGCTTGCCGTTGGCGGTCGGCGTGGTGGCCTTGGGGAACGGGATGGCGGCGGGCGCCGGCGTCGGCTCGGGCGGCTTGCCCAGCCTGCGGTCGCGCGTGCTGTCCACCGTCCGGTCCATCCGGCGGAGAAGTCCCCGCAGGTGCTCGAACCGCGTGGGAGCGGTTCCCGAAGCGCCCTGCATTCCCTCGTTCGTGCTGCTCGTTTCCATGTTCCTGCCTCCCTTGGGCCCTGCGTGGGCCCGAAACCCTTCATCCTCACCATGACATGCGTTTTCAGACCGCACAAGGAATCTCGGTCGTGGCATGCCGGTACACGTCGACCCTGCCTACGGGTTTCAGTACCTTTTCGTGAATCGCTTCTTGCAAGAAAGCCACCCGAATGAAGACCCCCCTTGCCGCCGCCCTGTCCTGCACGCTTCCGGCCCTGGCCGCCACGGTGGACCTGCCCCGCTATCCCGCGGCCAGCCCGGACGGATCCCAGGTGGTCTTCACCTGGCGCGGGGACCTGTGGCGCGCCCCGGCCGCCGGCGGCGAGGCCGTGCGGCTCACCACCAATCCCGCCGACGACCTGCACGCCTGCTTCACGCCCGACGGCGGCACGCTGGTCTTCGAGAGCACCCGCGAAGGCGCCCGCAACCTCTGGTGCATGCCGTCCACGGGCGGCGAGCCCCGGCAGCTGACCTTTGGTGACGCGTCGGTGGCGCTCTCGGGCGTGGCCCGGCGTCCGGACGGCACGCTGGCCGTCTACTGCGACAGCTCCCGCGAAGGCGACCTCTACCGCGCACCTCGGCCGTACGCCATGCCGCTGGACGGCGGACCGCTGGCGCGCGTGCATGACGCGTTCGGCTCGCACCCGGTGGCCGGCGCGGACGGCGCGGTGCTCTTCGACCGCGGCGGCAACAGCTGGCTGCGCCGCGGCTACCGCGGCCCCGACGCCCGCGACGTCTGGATGTTCACGCCGGGCAAGCCGCTGGACGAGGCCTTCCGACGCCTCACCAGCTGGCCCGGCAACGACGGCCAGGCGCAGTGGGTGTCCAAGGACGCCTTCCTCTATCTCTCCGACCGCGACGGCGCGGTCAACCTGTACCGCAAGACGCTGGCCGACGCGGTGGACGCGGGCGGCGCGCGCCTGACCGAGCTCCCCGAGGACGTCACGGGCTTCGACGTGAGCGCCGACGGGCGCACGGCGTTTCTCACCAGCGGCGGCGACCTGTATCGGCTGGACCTCACCAAGCCCGGCACCAAGCCTGCGCTGCTGGCCATGACGGCCGCCGCGGACGAGCTGGATCCGGTGGAGATGCGGCGTGTGGAGAAGGACGTCACCGAGGCGCTGGCCAGCCCGGACGGCAAGTCCATGGCGTTCGTGGCCTACGGCGACGTCTTCGTGCGAAGCCTGGACGAGAAGGCGCCGGCCGTCCGCGTGACCGGTGCGCCGTGGCACGAGCGCGAGATCGCATGGAGTCCGGACGGCACGCGCCTCTACTTCGTCTCCGACGCCTCCGGCAGCGACGACATCATGGAGGCGGTGGTCTCGCGCACCCGCGGCGAGATCCGCAAGGCGGCCAATCCCAAGCCCAAGGAGGAACCGAAGGCCAAGGACGCCGACGCGAAGAAGGAGGAGCCGGCGAAGGAAGCGACCGACGCCGACGCGAAGCCGGACGCCACCAAGGCCGGCGAGGACAAGCCCGCCGTCGACGCCAAGTCCGACGAGAGCGGTCCCGCCACCCAAGACAAGAAGGCCGACGACAAGGCCGCGAAGCCCAAGGAACCGGCCAAGCCCAAGGATCCCCGCCTGGATCCTGCCCGCTGGACCGAGGCCGTGGCCTTCGACGTGAAGCCCGTGGTGGCCACCCCCGCCGGTGAGCGTGACCCGCAGCCCAGCCCCGACGGCAAGCTGCTCTCGTTCCGCCGCGGCGGCGACCTGGTGCTGCTGGATCTGGAGAAGGGAACCGAGCGCGTGCTGCGTCCGGGCTGGGACCTGGAGATCGGCTGGCGCTTCAGCCCGGACTCGCGCTGGATCGCCTTCGCGCAGGACGACCGCGACTTCAACCGCGACATCTGGCTGGTGCCGGTGGACGGTTCGGCCGAACCCGTGAACGTCACGCGTCACCCGGACAACGACTCGTCGCCGCGCTTCAGCGCCGACGGCAAGATCCTGGCCTTCCTCTCCGGTCGTGTGAACAACGAGGCCGACGTCTACACGGTGGCGCTGGATCCCAGCGTGGAGGCCCTGACCAAGGCGGAACTCGAGGCCTACTACAGGGACGCCGCGGAGGCGGCCAAGAAGCAGAAGCCGCTGGCGGCGCCCGGCGCGTCCGACACCCCGGCGGCCGGCGGATCCAAGGGAGATCCGGACAGCCCGGCCGGTCGCGGACGCGGTCGCCGTCGTGGCGGCGAGGACCGGATCGACGACCCGCCGGCCAAGGCCGCGGATCCCTCCGCGGACAAGCCCGCGGACGGCAAGAAGGACGACGACAAGGCGAAGGACGGCAAGGACAAGGACGCCAAGGAGAAGAAGGACGCCAAGCCCGCGCCGCCGGACTACCGGCTGGAAGACGCGTACCTGCGCGTGCGCCGGATCACCCGCATGCCCGGTGACGAGAGCGGTCTTGAGATCACGCCCGCCGGCGACCGACTGGTCTTCAGCGGCACCGAGGGTGGACCCGCCATCTTCAGCGTGAAGTGGGACGGCACCGACCAGAAGAAGGTGGCCTCCGGCGGCCGGGTGACGCAGATGAGCGCGGCCGGCGACAAGGTGGTGGTCGTGAACGCGGGACGCGCCAGCACCGCGTCACCCGCCGGCGGCGGCGACGCGAAGACGGTGGAGTTCTCCGCCGTCACGCCCATCGACCGTCGCGCGTGGGCCGACCACCGCTTCGTGGAGGCGGCGCGCGTCTTCGCGGAGAACTTCTACGACGGCTCCATGAAGGGCACCGACTGGCCCGCGCTGGTGGCCCGCTATCGCGCGCTGGCCGCGCGGGGCCGCACGGACAACGAGTTCGAGTGGGCCATGGCTCGCCTCATGGGAGAGCTGAACGCCAGCCACACCGGCGTGAGCGTGCGCAGCGCCGAGGACGACTCCACGCGCCGGCCGCTGGGACGGCTGGGCGTGCGGACGCGCCCGGTGGACGGCGGCTTCCAGGTGCTGGCGGTGCTGCCGGAGAGCCCCGCGGCCCGCACCCAGACGCCCGTCAAGGTGGGCGACGTCATCACGGGCGTGGGCGGCGAGCCGTTGGGACCCAAGGACACGCTGGAGCAGCGTCTGCGCGGGCGGGTGGGCGAGGAGACGCTGATCACCGTGCGACGCGCCGGAGCGGACGGCGGAGCGCCCGCCTCGGTCGACCTGCTGGTGACGCCCGGCGGCGCGGCGGAGGAGGCCGACCTGAACTACAAGGCCAACTGCGCCCGCGCGGCGCAGCTGGTGCGAGACTGGAGCGGCGGCCGCGTGGGCTACATCCACATCCAGGCGATGAACCAGCAGAGCCTGGAGGACTTCGAACGCGACCTCTGCGCCGCGGCGCAGGGACGCGTGGGTCTGCTGGTGGACGTGCGCAACAACGGAGGCGGCAGCACCGCCGACCGCGTGCTGGCCAGCCTGAACACCGCGCAGCACGCCTACACCGTGCCGCGCGGCGCCGACCCCGCCTACCGGCTGGGCTATCCGCAGGACCGCCTCTACATCCAGCGCTGGGCGCTGCCCGTGAACATGCTCTGCAACGAGAAGAGCTTCTCCAACGCGGAGATCGTGAGCCACGGATTCAAGGCGCTCAAGCGGGGCTCGCTGGTGGGCGAGCAGACCTACGGCGGCGTGATCAGCACCGGCGGCACCAGCCTGGTGGACGGCACCACCGTGCGCCTGCCCTTCCGCGGCTGGTACACGCTGGACGGTCGCGACATGGAGAACAACGGCGCCATGCCGGACGTGCGCGTGCCGCCCAGCCCGGTGGACGAGAGCCGCGAGTTCGACGCGCAGCTGAAGGCCGCGGTGGACGACCTGCTGAAGCGGCTGCCCGCGCAGACCGGCACGGCACCCGCGCCCCAGGCGCCCGCCGCCCCGGCCCCGCCTCAGTCGGCGAGGCCGGGATAAGCCTCCCGGTAGTCGTCCATGGAGGCCCGCACCACCGTGCGTGCCCGCTCCACGCCGTAGATCTGCTGCACCTTCACGGTGGGCTGCTCGCCCGGCCGCATCTTGTACGTGAGGAAGTAGTGCTGGAGCCGCTCCACCAGGCGCGGCGGAAGGTCCGTCAGGTTGCGCGCCTCGCTCCAGATGGCGTCGTCCTTCAGCACGGCCACGATCTTGTCGTCGGCCTGCCCGCCATCCTCCATGAGAAGGCCTCCCAGCACCCGCACGTCCAGCAGCACCTCCGCGCGGTCGATGGGGCGCTCGCTGAGCACGCAGATGTCCAGCGGATCGCCGTCGCCATGGGCCAGGCCCGCCGCGCGCGCCACGCGGTCGCCGCACAGGGTGCGCGGAATGAAGCCGTACAGCGTGGGCGGCGTGCTGCTGGTGCGCTGCGGGCGGTCCACGCGCAGGAATCCTGAGGCCTTGTCCACCTCGTACTTCACCAGATCGAAGGGCGTGATCTCGATGAACGCGCAGACCAGGTCCGGCGGCTGCGGCCCCGTCTCCAGACCGTGCCACGGATGCGGCCGGAAACGATGGAACGGCTTCATGCTCACGACTGGGCGGCTCCGTCGATGCGCTCGCGCAGTCCGATGGCGCGGGTGCGCAGGCTGTCGTGCACGCTGGCCAGCAGCCCCACCAGCGGGAACTTGCCGCCCAGGGGACTGGCGCCAAGCCGGCGCAGCAGCGCGTGCGGCACGTGCACCGGAGCGGAGAGGCGCTGGAAGTCGCCCAGCTTGCGGCCCGGCCGCCAGAAGTCGTCCAGACACGCCTCCAGCGGCGGCAGCTTGGCCTTCTGCGTGGGCAGCTGCGGGCTCTGGTGACTCTGCGAGACGCCCGTGGTCTGCACCGTGCGCGCCTCCTGCAGGCGCTCCAGCAGCGTGGTGCCGGGCAGGCCGCGCAGCGCGAAGACCGCCAGCGGGTCCACCTCCAGACGCTCGGCCAGCAGGCAGCTGACCGCCACCGCGTGCTTGCACGGAAGCTTCTCGCCGCAGGTGCACTCCACCTTCAGCTCTGCAGGCTTGGCCGGCAGCAGCGAGACGCCGCAGGTGGCGAAGGGCTCGGCGATGCTGGCCGGCATCTCGCCCACCAGCAGCTTGGCGGCGAACACCGCCTCACGCGCCATCTCCTGCACCACCTGCACCCACTGCTCGCGCGTCAGGTGCGGCAGCGACAGCTTCACCGCGTACGGTCGCGGCGCGCGGCCCTGCACCAGCGACTCCACCAGACCCGTCTCCACGCCAAAGCTGGCCGCCTGGCCGCTCATGGCGTACTCCATGCCCATCACGCGCGCGCCCAGCGCCGCGCGGCTCTCCACCGCGTCCACGAACGCCTGCGCAAACCAGGGAAGCCCCTGCAGGCCTTCCTTGCGGCGGAACTTGATTCCGTGCCGCACCCGGCGCGGACCTTCGGGCTTGCGCGGCTGGCCCTGGGCGGAATTCACGCTCATGCCTCCTCCAGCGCGGCCGTCCGCAGGCTCAGGATGTCGCGCAGCTGGCCGGTGCTCA
>CAZKHO010000137.1:0-5844 GCA_964552505.1 uncultured Bifidobacterium sp.
GGCACCACCAGGAACCGCACCGGGTCCAGCGCCATGCTCTCCAGGGCCTCGATCTCCTCGCCCACCACCATGGTGCCGATCTCCGCGGCGATGCTGGCGCCGGCGAAGCCCGTGAGCACGATGGCCGCCACCAGCGGGCCCAGTTCGCGGAACACCGCCACGGCGATCAGGTTGGCCACCTTGTCGGTCTGGCCGAAGTCCGAAAGGCTGGGCGAGGTCTGCAGCGCCAGGATGATGCCGATGCAGCCGGACACCAGCATGACGATCGAGATGCTGCGCACGCCCACGCGGACCATCTGCGCCACGGCGGCGGGGAACCCGAAGCGAACCTGCCGTCGGAACAGCGCCCGGTTCAGCCACTTGAGGACCAGCCCGGCCAGCAGCGTGATGGAACCGATGAGCTCCAGCGTGGAGATCACGCCGTCGGCCCACTGATTGGCCAGCGCGCGGGCGGCGGGGAAGGGGCGTGCCATGAAGGGTCAGGCGCTCAAGGCCGCGGTCCGGTCGGCGTGGACCGAGAAGACCGTGTTCAGGCGCGCGATCTCCAGGATGCTCTTGACGCGGGGCGTGAGCCCGCAGATCAGCAGCGGCAGCTGGGACTTCCTGGCGTTCTGGAGCGCTTCCACCAGCGTGGCCAGTCCGGAGCTGTCCATGTAGGGGACGCCGGACAGGTCCAGCAGCAGCTTGCCGGGCTTCTCCTTCATGGCGTCGCCGATTGCCTTGCGGAGCACCGGCGAGCGCGCCATGTCGATGTCGCCCTTGGGCGAGAGCACGGTGGCGTTGCCGACGGACTCGGACTGGATCTCGAGGGCAGGACCGCCTTGCATGACCGGATGGTAATGGGGGGGCGCGGTGCGTGCCACCGACCGAATTCCGGGCGCGCGTCCGCTCAGGCGCAGCCGGCCGTCTGTGCGGCTGGTCGCTTCTCCAGAATCACGCGCATGCCGCCGTCTTCACGAGGGGCGTGTTCGAAGCGGTCCACCAGCGTCCGCAGCAGGTGCAGACCCAGGCCGCCGGGACGGACATCCTCCAGATCGCGGCCACGCAGCTGCGCGGGATCCACGGTGACGGCCCGATCCTCGATGGTGACCCGGACGCCTTCACCACGGCCGAGCGGCTCGGCGGTGATCCAGATGCGGCCGTCGGGTCGGCCGCCGTAGCCGTGGCGGATCACGTTGGTGAGCGCCTCGTCCATGGCCAGCACCAGATGGCACGCCGCCAGGTCGTCCAGCCCCTCACGCAAGGCCATGCCATTCACCAGGCCGCGGACCGGCGCCAGCAGTTCCGGTCGGCTCAGGATCTCCAGGTGCACCGGGTGCGTGAGGCTTGCGGACTCAGGCATGGGGCGTCCCTTCGGCGGGCTGCGCCAGTCCGCGGCGCCGGCACCACTCCACCCAGGCGTCCACGGCGCGCTCGCGGACCTCGCGAGGCGCGGCCCAGTCGTAGCCGTTGGTGGTGCCGGCCAGCGTGAGCAGCGTCTGCTGCGCGCGGTGCCGGACCAGCGGGTCGTCGCTGCGCAGGGAGGGCAGCACCGCCGGAATGCGGGACTCGCCGCCCTCGCGGGCGATGGCGGCCAGTTCGTCCATGCGTCGCTGCGAGTCCGCGGTGCCAGACGGCGATCCTGCACACGCGGCCAGTGCGGCGCACAGCAGGACGGTGATGGCGGGGCCGGGACGCATGCAAGTTCCATTTGTACCATCGGCGTTCCTCCACCAACGCCATGACCGCAGCCTCCACGAACGCCCCCGAAACCATCCTGGTGCTCGACTTCGGCAGCCAGTACGCCCAGCTCATCGCCCGGCGCGTGCGCGAGGCGGGCGCCTTCAGCCTGCTGGTGTCTCCCAGCGACCCCGTGGAGAAGCTGCGCGCCATGCGCCCCAAGGGGATCATCCTGAGCGGAGGTCCGGCCAGCGTCACCGACCGCGGCGCGCCCACGTGCGACAAGGCCATCTTCGAGCTTGGCGTGCCCGTGCTGGGCATCTGCTACGGCATGCAGCTGGGCTGCAGCCTGCTGGGCAGCAGCGTGGGGAAGGCGCCGGCGCGCGAGTACGGCCGCACCCGGCTGGACGTGAAGCGCGCGGACGGCCTCATGAGGAGCATCGCCAGCCCCACCACGGTGTGGATGAGCCACGGCGACCAGGTGAACGAGCTGTCCAAGGACTTCGAGATCCTGGCCAGCACGCCCAGCTGCCCCTATGCGGCGGTGAAGCACCGCAGCCGCGACTTCTGGGGCGTGCAGTTCCATCCCGAGGTGACGCACACGCCCTGCGGCGAGGACATCCTGCGCAACTTCCTGCAGCAGGCCTGCCGGTGCACCGGCACCTGGGCCATGGCCGACTTCATGGAGAGCGAAGTGGAACGCGTCCGCGCCCAGGTGGGCAAGGACCGCGTCATCTGCGGGCTCTCGGGCGGCGTGGACAGCGCGGTGGCGGCGGCGCTCATCGCGCGCGCGGTGCACAAGCAGCTCACCTGCATCTTCGTGGACAACGGTCTCCTGCGGAAGAACGAGCGCGAGCTGGTGGAAAGCGCGTTCCGCAACCACTTCGACGCGGAGCTTCGCGTGGTGGACGCCAGTGACGCGTTCCTGTCGGACCTGAAGGGCGTGGAGGAGCCGCAGGAGAAGCGCAAGCGCATCGGCCATCGCTTCATCGAGGTCTTCCAGGAGGCCGCCAAGGGCGTGGGCCCCGGCGTGAAGTTCCTGGCGCAGGGCACGCTGTATCCGGATCGCATCGAGAGTGGCCAGAGCCACGCGGGCACCGCGGCCAACATCAAGCTGCACCACAACGTGGGCGGGCTTCCGGAGGACCTGGGGTTCGAGCTGGTGGAGCCGCTGCGCGACCTGTTCAAGGACGAGGTGCGTCGACTGGGCGAGGTGCTGGGCCTGCCACCCACGCTGGTGTGGCGCCACCCGTTCCCGGGGCCGGGGCTGGCGGTGCGCATCATCGGCGAGGTCACGCGCGAGCGCCTGGCGCTGCTGCGCGAGTGCGACCACATCCTGCTGGAGGAGATCCAGGCCGCGAACCTGTACCGCAGCACGAGCCAGGTCTTCGCGGTGCTGCTGCCCATCCGGAGCGTGGGCGTGATGGGCGACGGCCGCACCTACGACAGCGTGGTGGGCATCCGCGCGGTGGAGACCACCGACTTCATGACGGCCGACTTCTGCCGGCTGCCGTGGGAAGTTCTGGCGCGGGTTTCCAGCCGAATCGTGAACGAAGTGCGTGGCGTGAGCCGTGTGGTGTACGACGTGACCACCAAGCCGCCCGCCACCATCGAGTGGGAGTGACCCGAGGCTGGCCGGAGGTTTTCCGCTGGCGGCCGCGGTCTGAAGAGAATCCCGGATGCGCGCGTGGCGGGCGCCTTGGGGATGCCGCGCGATCCTTCGGAAATTCGGAAGTCGCGTGAGGGGCGAAGCATGCGGATCTCGTTTGCCGAGATGAACGCTCCGTCTGCGTCGCCCAAGTGTCCGGGCGCGGCGGAGCCGTGATGCACGCACTTGCTCGAAGGACTCCCATGCCCTCGAACCGCAGCACCGCCCGTCCCATCCTGTACGCCACCGTCGCCTCCTCGGCGCTCTCGTGCGCGGCCTTCGCCGGCTTCTCCGGCGTGACCGCCACCAACTACCAGGTGGTGGACGGCTCGCGCCGGTTCTCGGTGATCGACGTCTACGCCGACTTCTCCGGCGCCTACGACAAGTTGGTGAACTATTACGGCAACTCGGGCTCCACCAGTCAGGTGCGAAGTTCGCTCAACGGCACGCTGGACGCGATCGGGTTTGCGCAGGCCTCGGGCAGCGCCTGGCTGCCCAGCGCCTCCAGCGCCGGCTGCGACTGGGACTCGTTCGTGACCATCGGTGCGCGCACGCAGTCCGACGCGGCCGCCGTGGTCTCCGCCGACCCGTACTTCCTCAACGCCACCTCGGCGGACGCGGGCACGGTCTCCGGCGGCAGCAACGCGCAGGGGTTCGTGGGTGCGGGCTGGTTCACCGGCTCGCCCACCGCCGCCCACGTGTACGCGGGCACCTACGCGGATCGGCGCATCATGCTGGGCCGATTCGCCGTGGAGACCACAGGGCTGAGCGCCACGGATCTGGTCACGCTTCGATACAAGGGCAACCTGAGCATGCGCGTGGGAGGTTCCAGCGCGGGCGCTGGCTCCATCCTGCAGTCCGCCGTGGATCAGACCTTCACCTACGGCTACGTGCCGGCGCCAGGTGCGGGACTGCTGATGGGCGCGGCCGCCATGTTGACGCGGCGGCGACGCTGAGATGCCGCACTTGTCGCGCGGGGACGGCTGCAGAGGAAGCGGCGGCGCCGTGCTGCGGCTGTGGCCGGTCCGCCATGCAGGCGGGTGAACGCATGGGCGGGCCATGGGCCGCGCCGGGCCGGGCGTCTCGGGAATCCGATCCGCGACTCAGTGCCAGAGGACCATCATCAAACCGATGTCGCCGGAGTCCACCTCGCCGTTGTTGTCGAGGTCGCCGGGGCACGAGAACGGGTCGGGGCACGGTCCGAACAGCAGCAGCAGGATCCCAAGGTCGCTGCCGTTGACGCTGCCGTCGCAGTCGATGTCGCCCAGTTCGCAGTCCGTGAAGCACATGGGGATGAAGCCGCTGCGCATGGCAAAGGCTCCGCCGCTCATGGGGGCAGCCACGGTCTGGCCGATGGTGCCCTCCAGCGAGAACGCGCCACCGAGCGAGCGGCCGCCGCCGCCGGCCTGACCGGAGGAGATCATGCGGACCGACTGCTGGTCGGTGCGGCCCGTGCTTTGCGCAAGCGTGGACCTGGTGAGGCCCAAGACTGCTGCAAACAGCAGCGCCGCGGCAGTGGCCCTGGCCATGCCGGTTCCGGACGAACGACCTGTCGCGGAGGCGATTCCGCCCATGCTGCACAACTCCTCTTCTTGGACGAACGCCAAGTGGCGCAAACATAGCCCTAGGTCCGGGCGCGACAAACGGGGGGTCGTCATTATCGCGAAGATTCGCGGGCCGAGGCATGTGCGTGGCTCGCCCCACGGCGGGAGAGGCGCCGCGGCAGCCCTTCTGACGCCGATTTGTCTTTTTTCTTTCGCCAGCCCGTGAAATGGAGGCAGATTGAGCGGACGTTCGGCTGCGATTTTTGGCCGGGCCTTGGCTCGTCCGTCCGTGATGTTCGACTTGGGGTGGCTGTCGTTGATGCGTCGGCAAGGTGCCGACCACGCAGCTGCCGGCAACGTGTTCTGCCAGAGGATTTGTCGCCATGCGCATTCGTCTTCGCACTGCGTTCGGTTCCGGGGTTTCGGCGGTGCTCTTCTGCGCGGCTACCTTCCTGCCGGCCATGCCGGCCCTTGCGCTCGACACGCCGGTGGGCTCGGCGTTCACCTATCAGGGGCGACTGCGTCAGGGTTCGCAGGCGGCGCAGGGCACCTTCGACCTCAAGTTCCGCCTCTATGACGCGGCCACGGATGGAAGCCAGATCGGTTCCGAGCTCTCCTTCCCGGGCAGCGACATCGAGGACGGTCTGTTCACGGTCGACCTGGACTTCGGGCCCGTGTACGCGGGATCGATGCGATGGCTGGAAGTGCAGATCAACGACACGGTGCTCACGCCGCGCCAGGCGCTCAGGCCGACACCGACCGCGCTGTACGCGCTGAACGGGAATCAGGGCCCTCAAGGTCCGCAGGGTCTGAAGGGCGACAAGGGCGACAAGGGCGATACTGGCGCGACGGGTCCTGCTGGCGCTGATGGCGCTGCGGGTCCGAAGGGCGACAAGGGCGACACGGGCGCCACTGGGGCTGTGGGTGCGCAGGGTCCTGAGGGCGCGAAGGGCGACAGGGGGGCGTGTAGCGACAGAGGGCCTACGGGTGTGG
>CAZKHO010000138.1:0-5792 GCA_964552505.1 uncultured Bifidobacterium sp.
GGCCGTGCGCGCCGCGGAGGTCGGCGTCGCGGACGTCGCGGTAGGGGGCCAGGCGGGGGTCGGCGTCCGGGGCCGCGGTCATCTCAGGGCTGCGACCACGGGTGCACCAGCGCGTCCACGGCCTGCCGGAACTGGAGCACGGCCTTCGCCGCGTCCTGCCGGATGCGACCGGCGAGCGCCGGATCCACCGTGCGCGAGGCGTCCGCCAGCGACTCCAGCGCGTCGCTTGCGCGGCGCAGGTCGTCGGTGGCGACGGCCAGTCGGCTGGCGGCCTCGTAGCGCTGCAGCCGCTGCAGCCCGGATTCGCCGGGCTTGCCAAAGATGGCGGCCAGCAGCGCGGCGGGCAGCTCGTCGAAGGTGCGCTTGATCTGGCCGCCCATGAGCGAGCTGTTGGCCATGAAGTCCTGGAAGGCGTCGATGGAGTCCGCGCCCGCCTTGGCGGATCGGGCGGCGAGCTCCTTCACGCGCGTCCACTCGTCGTTGGCCTGCTGCCAGAGCCGCTCGGCCCGGGGCGTGGTGTCCTGATCCAGGCGGTCGCGAAGGGCGCGGAAGTCGGCCTGGACGGCGTCGAATGCAGGCTTGCCGCTGTCCCAACCCTGCGAGAGGTCGCGCGCCACGGAAGGCTGCGGGCCCGGTGCCGGATCCAGCTGGGCGCGCAGTCGATCCATGGACGCGCTGGCACGGTCGACCGCGCTGCCCCAGGCGGGTCGGTCGTTGCGGAAGGCGTCCGCGAGGGGCCCGGTCTGCCCGCGAAGAGCGTCCATCTCCTTGTTGATGCCCGGCTTGATCTCCTCCACCCACGCCTTCGAGATGGCCTCCACGTCGTCCGGGAGCATGCTCAGCCGCGTGGCGGCGCGCGGACCCACCAGGCTGGTCAGGCCCATGTTGGCCTCGGTGGCGATCACCACCGCGCCCTCCGCCAGCGCGCCGCGGGTCTTGGTGGGAAGGCCTCCGGCCGCCCCGCGCATGAGCCCCGTGTCCACGATCACCAGCTGCACGTTGCCACCCAGGATGGTGGCGCTGCGGGCCACCTTGGCGCCGTCGTGCAGCTCGATGCGGGCGTCCAGGTCGAACTCCACCAGCGTGCCGCGGGTGGTGCCGGGAGGCATGGACTTGAGCGCGTTGGCCACCGAGCCGTCCGAAGCCAGATGGCCGTTGCTCACGCTGCGGACATGGCCCCAGGTCAGTCCGCCCAGCGTCACGGGCGTGCCCGGCTCGATGCCGGTGGCATCCTGGTTCACCCGGAAACCCACGCGGTAGACGCGCAGGTCCGTCCAGTTCATGTTGCACAGCACGATGAGCGTGGCGGACACCCCCAGCACCAGGCACATGGTGAACAGGCCCACGCGGGCCTCACGCAGCGGATTGGGCTCGTGGGCGGGCATCGGGGCCCGTCACTTCGCCTCGCCGCCCTGGCCGGCCGGGGCGTTCAGCACGTCGTTCAGGCGGCGCTGCGCCTGCTCGTAGCGGGCCATGGCGTCCACCACCTCGCGCTGCACGCGTTCGCGGAAGGCGGCGTCGCTCTCCAGACGGCCCGGCATGCGCTGAACCGCCTGCTGCAGGCCCTGGCTGGCGGCGCGGAGGTCGTCCGTGGCCATGGCGAAGCTGCGCGCGGCGTCGTAGAGGTTCTCGTGCGCCACTTCGCCCGGCTTGGGCTGGTAGAGCAGCTTCCATGGGCTGTGGCGCACCTCGACGGCGGCCAGCTTCAGCTGCGCGGCCATCTGTCGCGCGTCGTCCAGGAACAGGTCGAACGTGGGCAGGTCGCTCACCAGCGCGTCCTGCACCTGCTGCAGGCTGCCGGCCAGCGTCTGCGCCGCGTCCGCGCCTCGGTCCAGCAGCTTCTGCAGCGCCGGCATGCTCTTCTCGCGAAGGTCGGCGGTGACGGCCTTGGCGTTGCGCAGGGTCTCCAGCGTGGCCTGCACGCTCTCGTTGATGGCGGGCTCGTTGCGCTCCAGCATCTGGTCGGCGCGCTGCACCAGGCTGGCGGCGTTGGTGATGGTGGTGCCGATGGGCTTGCGCCAGCCCTCGTAGTCGCCGCGGAAGGTGGCCACGGTGGAGTTCAGGTTGGTCAGCATGGGCGCGATGTTCTCGCGGTACTCCTTGGGCAGCGTGTCCCGCAGCCACTTGGCGGAGTCGGAGACGCTGGCGATGATCTCGCGCGTCTTCTCGGCCGTGTCCGGCCCCACCAGGCTGGCCAGCATGCCGCCGCCTTCCAGGGCCGGGATCTTGACGGTGCCTTCGGGCATGGGCTTCACCTCGGCGGCGGGGGGGTTGCCCACGCTCACGAAGTTGATGGAGGCGCTGTTGCCCAGCAGGCTGGGCACACGGAGCACCTTGGCGCTGTCCTTGGGATAGTCCTTCGACCAGTAGAGACTGACGCGCTGATCCATCTTGATCACCACGTCGATGCCGGAGAGCGACCGGGCGCCCTCCGGAATCTGCGGCTCCAGCCGGACCACCTTGCCCGCCACCAGGCCGCCCACGCGCACGTCGCTGCCCACGTCCAGACCCGCCACGCCCTCGGTGGTGGAGAACTGGATCACGTACTGATGCGTGCCTCCCAGGTCCAGCTTCATGAGCACGAAGGCGACCACCAGCGTCAGTGCGATGGAAGTGGCCACGAAGACGCCGGCGCGGATGCCGTTGAGCGCGTTGGATTCCGCCATGGCCCGAGGGTAACGGACGCGGGGCGCGTCGTGGGACGCGCGCAGGATCCGGTGGTGCGGCTCAGGTGGCCGCCGCGGCCTGCGGGCCCGCCACCATGCTCTCGTTGGTGGGGTAGCGCTTGAGCGCCCCCAGCAGCTGCTCCACCTGCACCGGCGGCGGCAGGCTGAGCAGGCGCCGGCGCAGCGCCGTCACCGTCTTCAGCTCCTTCTCGCCCATCAGCAGGTGCTCCTTGCGGGTGCCGCTGGCGGCCAGGTTGATCGCCGGGAAGATGCGCTTCTCGGAGATGTCGCGGTCGAGGATGAGCTCCATGTTGCCGGTGCCCTTGAACTCCTCGAAGATGATCTGGTCGGCGCGGCTGCCCGTGTCCACCAGGCAGGTGGCGATGATGGTCAGCGAGCCGCCCTCCTCGCAGCGACGCGCGGCGCCGAAGAGCTGCTTGGGCACCTCCAGCGCGCGATTGTCCAGACCGCCGCTCATGGTGCGCCCGCCGCTGGCGAAGCGGCGGTTGTTGTTGAACGCGCGGCCCAGGCGGGTGAGCGAGTCGAGCAGCACCACCACGTCCTTGCCCGCCTCCACCATGCGCTTGGCGCGCTCGATGGCCAGGATGCCCAGCGCCGTGTGGCGCTCCACGTCCTGATCGTTGCTGCTGGCCAGCACGTGCGCCGGCACGTTGCGCTTGAAGTCGGTGACCTCCTCCGGGCGCTCGTCGATGAGCAGCGCGATCAGCTCCACCTGGGGGTGGTTGTGCTTGATGCCGAAGGCCAGGTTCTGCAGCAGGATGGTCTTGCCGGCCTTGGGCGGCGCCACGATCAGGCCGCGCGTGCCGTAGCCGATGGGGCAGAAGAGGTCGATGAGGCGGCAGCTGGGCGGGCAGCCCCGGTGCTCCAGATGCATGCGAGGCGAGGGGTCCAGCGGCGTGAGTTCCGCGAAGACCTTGCGTCCGGAGTAGTCGGTGGGCGCCAGCCCCTCGATGGCGGAGATGTCCACGGCGACGCGCTTCACGCCGCTGGGGCGGTTGGGCGCGTGGCGTTCCTCGATGACCGCCGTCACCTCCTGGCCGGGGCGCAGGGCGAACTTCTGCACCAGTTCGTTGGGCAGGTACGGGTCGTCCGGGGTCTCCTCGAGACCGTTGTTGAACTTGCGGATGCGTCCGTCGCCGCCTCCGGGAGGCAGCTCCAGGATCCCAGTGTGGGTGCTCATGATGGTCCAAAATCCCAAGATGCCATCAAAATCTGCGCTCTGGACGATCCATCCATGGACCGATTGCCGACGGGCCCCGCGCAGGGGCCCCATCTCCAGGTCGGTTGTGGCAGGTCGGGCGGGAGCCCGACCCTGCTAGTGAATCAGGTCGAGGGCCCCAAGTCAAGCAGGCCCCGGGCGATTCCTGCGGCCGTCCGGGCGTTGTGCAGCAGCAGCGCCACGTTGCCACGCAGCGACCGGCCACCGGTCTGGCGGGCCAGCTCGCCCAGCAGGAAGGGAGTCACCTCCGGTCCCGACACGCCTTCGAGCGCCATCCTGGCGCTGGCGGCGTCGTACGCGGCCTCGAAGTCCGTCTGCGGCATCTGGAAGGGACCGGGACACGCCTGCACCGCCAGCACGCCCTGCGCGTGGCCGAGCGACCAGTGCGCCACGGCGGCACGCGCCAGCGACGCGGCGTCGGTCACGCTGGCCGAGCACCGGAGCGACGCGTGCGGCGGACAGAAGAAGCGTGGGAAGTTGGCTGTGCCGATCCCCACCACCGGCACGCCATGCGTGTCCAGCGCCTCCAGCGTGGCGGGCAGGTCCAGGATGGACTTGGCCCCCGCGCACACCACCACCGCGCGCGTGGCGGCGATGGCCGCCAGATCCGCGCTGATGTCCAGCGACTGCCCGAAGCCCCGGTGCACGCCGCCGATGCCGCCCGTGGCGAAGGTTCGCACGCCGGCCAGTCGACACGCCGTGAGGGTGGCCGCCACCGTCAGGCCGCCGCTGGCACCGGCGGCCAGCGCGGGACCCAGGTCGCGGCTGCTCAGCTTTCGGGCGCCGCGATCCATGCCCAGACGATCCAGTTCCTGCGGCGAAAGGCCCGCGCAGAGTCGGCCCTCCAGCACCGCCATGGTGGCGGGCACGGCGCCTGCCTCCCGCACCGCGCGTTCCATGGCGCGGGCCAGCGCCAGATGGGCGGGCGCGTCCGCCTGCCAGAGCGCGTCGGCCACGGCCACCAGCTCCGGCGCCGGCTGGCGCGGCAGGCCGTGCGTGAGCACCGCCGTCTCCAGCGCCACCACGGGCCGGCCTTCGCGCAGGGCGGAGGCCACCTCGTCGTGGATGCGGATGGGGGCGTCCACGCCCACGGCTCAGCGCCGTCGCGTGGCCACGCGGCCGCCGAGTCGCTTGGGGGGAAGTCCCGCCGGCACCACGCCGCCCGGGAACTTGGTGGGATCCGCCACCTCGGGGACCGGTGCCTGCACCTCGAACCGGTTGCGCTGCTGCTCCAGCTCCACCTTGCGCCTGGCTTCCATCTCGCGGCGCGCGGTGACCTCGCCGGGCACGGGGCCCGGGGTGAAGTCCGCGTACTCCTTGCGCGGGATCTCCACGTTGGTGAGCATCTCGATGTTGGTGAGCAGCTCGCCCTGGTCCGGGCACACGAAGGTCCAGGCCACGCCGCGCCGCCCTGCGCGCGCGGTGCGGCCGATGCGGTGCACGTAGACCTCGGGGTCCTCGGGCACGTCGTAGTTGATCACGTGGCTGATGTCGTCGACGTCGAGGCCGCGTGCGGCCAGGTCGCTCGCCACCAGCACGCTGAGCGAGCCGCCGCGCAGCTTCTCCATGACCTTGTCGCGGGCGCGCTGGTACATGTCGCCGTGGATCGGGTGGGCGTCGATGTTCTTCTTCTGCAGGTATTCCGCCACGTCGTCCACGGTGCGCTTGGTGCGGCAGAAGACCACCGTCAGCCCCGGCGTCTCGTGGGTGAGCAGGTGGTGCAGGAGGCGGCGCTTGTCCCAGTGCTCCACGCCCAGGTAGCTCTGGTCCACCTGGCTGACCGTGAGGCTCTTCTCGGTGGTGACGATCTTCTCCGGATCGCGCATGTAGCTGCGCGCCAGCTTCTCGATCTCGGGGCTGATGGTGGCGCTCACGAACACCGTCTG
>CAZKHO010000139.1:0-5715 GCA_964552505.1 uncultured Bifidobacterium sp.
GCCAGCACGATCGAGCTGAAGAAGTTGCGCAGCGGCTCCTGCAGCGCCAGCGCGAACGCGATGCCGCCGATGCCCAGGCCCGCCAGCAGCCGGTTCACCGAGCTCTCGGCGCCGAGGATGCCGACCACCCAGATCACCGCGACCGTGAGGATCAGGATCTTCGCCAGCCGCACGCGGATGATGACGAGCAGGTTGTCGAGCGCACGCAGCGAGGCGTCGTCGCGCTCGCGCGAACGGGCCAGCGTGCCGGCGAAGTCGGCCAGCTGCAGCGCGAGTCGAGCCACGAACGCCACGTTCAGCACCTGCACGGCCAGCAGCACCACGTCGAGCACGTTCAGCGGCAGTCCGAGCAGCAGCAGCAGCCAGCCTGCGGACTGAAGCGCCAGCGTCCAGCCAGCGGCGTGCGCGCATCGCGCGATCGCGCCGGTCCACTCCGACCCCACCGCCCCGCGGCCGGCCATGCGCCGCAGCAGCGCATGGATCGGAACCTCGAGAATCAGCTTCAGGAGCCAGGCGAGCAGCGCGACCACGGGCAGGCCGAGCCACTGGTAGAGCTCCAGACCCAGCGCCTGACGCTTCATCGACGGAGGCAGCGACACCCACAACGCCACCTCGGGCGAACGCCACTGAAGCACGTCGATCGGGCGCTTCGCGTCTCCCATGGAGGCCAGCGAGGGGCTCACCGGAACGCCCTGCATGAGGTGCCTGAAGATGCCGGGCAGCGCCTCGACGGTGCGGCTGGCGAACTGCCACAGCCGCTCGCCGCCGGCGTGCGATCGCCGGCGCAGCGTCACGTCGCCCGCCTCAAGGCTGGCCAGAGTCAGGTGGTCGTCCTTCGGCTGCTCCTCGAGGGCCACCGGCGGAAGGCGCTCCAGCGCCAGCGCCAGCTGCAGCGCGAACCGCTCGCCGATCTCGCCCCGCACGCCCGGCGGAATGCTGCTCAGGTCCATGCAGCGCATGGCCGCGTCGGTGTCGCCGCGCTGCATGGCCTGCTCGAAATGCCGCAGCACCGAGAGCGGTGTCGTGTAGCCGAGCGCCTCGGGCTGTTCGCCAAGCTCGGAGCTGGAGGCCGGCGCGGCGGGCGGTGCGGCCAGCGCGGCCGACACGAAGCCCATGCACAGCACGCACGCCGTGAACACGAGTGCTGGACGGCGTGAGATTCGTCGAAGCGTTCCGGGCGCGGCGGATCGACCCACGGGCCGCTCAGTCCTTGGGCTCAGGCTCGAGGTTGGCCACGTAGCGGCCTCCCTTGGCACGATCCGACTTCTCCTGGATGAAGTAGGCGATGCACCAGGAGGCCAGCAGCAGGACCCACGTGAGATTCACCAGCAGCACGGGAAGCATGGGCCGAAGTGTACCCTTCTCCCCCACGGCCATCCACGCCGACCCATGAGCCCCGGTTCGCTCGCCAACATCGTGCTCACCGCCGGAGTCCTGACCACGCTGGTGGCGGGCATGCTGTGGATGCGCGCATGGCGTGGCCGAATCACCGGCTGGAAGAGCTGCTGCAGGAAGTGCGGGTTCGAACTGCGCGGGCTGAATCCCCACGCCGCCGCCTGCCCCGAGTGCGGCGCCAGCCTGACCTCCGCGGCCGCCCTCCGCCCCGCCGCACGCCAGAACGAGCCGTGGCGTTGGTGGGTGGCGCTCACCGCCACCAGCCTTGGCGTGCTCATGATCTGGATGGGCCAGCGCGCGCAGATCACCGTGGCCGGTCGCTGGCTCTGCTCGGTCATGCCCACGCCCCTGCTGCTCTCCAGTCTGGACAGCATGCCACGCTTTGCAGGCGCGGAGTTGCGCGATCGCGTGGAGGCCGGCGCCATCCCGGACGAGCTGCTGCCGGACCTCACGCACCGACTGGCGGAGGCCGCCGCCGCCAATCCGGCCATGCGTCCCGCCGAGATCGCCAACGCGCTGGCCACGCTCCGCACCCAGGGGCGCATGAGCAACGCCGCGGTGGGCGACGCGCTGCAGGTGACGCTGGCGGGCGTGCAACCGCTGGCGGGCCAGCCCAAGCCGTGCAAGCCGGGCGGCACCTTCATCGCCACGGCTTCGCTTCCGTCGGTGCAGGGAACGGCCTGGATCACCTCGTCCGAGCTGCGTCTGGCCATCACCGGTGCCCTGGTGCGCGTGGCGGACGGGTCGTGGCGGACGCTGGACACCGTGGCACCGGGCGACCGACCGGCGCGCGAGTTCGACGGCGCCGCCTTCCGGGCGCCCGCGGAACCGGGCACCTTCGACTGCGAACTGCGGATCTCCATGCAGCAGCCAGGTCGCGGCTTCCGCGCGGACGCCTCGGTGCCGTTCCGGCTCACGGTGGTGGATCCCTCGCAGCTGAAGCTGGACTTCCGTTCCGACGCGGCGATGGCAGCACGCGTCCGCGAGTGGCTGGCCAGGGGATCTGCGGAACTGGACGCCGACGGGGTCCGGCTTCGCGTCTCGCTGCCCGGCGACGTGCGACCGCTCCAGTCGGAGGCGATGGCGATCGGCGGACGACTGCTGGTGGTGCAGGATGCGGTGGCGCTGGACGTGGGACGCGTCTGGATCGACGGGACCACACCCACGGTCATCCTCACGCCTGCCGCCATGCCTGCCGCGCTGGACCGGTCGCGGCCCGCCACCCTGCGTCTGCAGCCCGATCCCGAGGTGGCGCTGGCGCTGGCCTCCTCCAGCACCGCGGTGATGCGCGACCAGTGCGAGGTGCCGGTGGCGCTGCCTCCACCACCCGCGCCTCGTCCAGCGGAGCCCACGCCCGCGCCAGCACCGGTCACCCCGCCGCCGGCTCCGGCCCCCGCGCAGCCATGAACCAGCCTCCGCTGCACGTGGTGCTGCTGCACCCGCAGATCCCCAACAACACCGGCAACGTGGGCCGCACGGTGGCGGTCACCGGCTGCCGCCTGCACGTGGTGCATCCGATCGCCTTCGACATGGACGAGAAGGCCCGGCGCCGCGCGGGACTGGACTACTGGCATCTGGTCGACTGCCGCGAGCACGCGGACTGGAACGCGTACCTGCAGGCCGAGCGCCCGCCGCGCGTCTGGCTCTTCACCTCCAAGGGCTCCACGGCGCACTGGGACGCGCGCTTCCAGCCGGGAGACCACCTGCTCTTCGGGAGCGAGACGGTGGGTGCGCCCGACCACGTGCACGAGTGGGTGGAGCGCACCTTCGGCGCGTCGCACCTGCTGCGGCTTCCCATGCGGGACCACCCCGACTGCCGCAGCCTGAACCTGGCCACCGCCGTGGCGTGCGGGCTCTACGAAGGCCTTCGACAGCTGGCTCCCGGCGGACTTCCGGGACTCCGTCCGGGCGGCGGGAACCCGTAGGATGCCCCCTTCGGATGTCTGCCTGACCCCTTCGCCGGCCTGCGCCGGCCACCTTGGAAAACCCCCCATGATCACCCACGCCCGTCGCGCCTTCACGCTGGTCGAACTGCTCGTCACCATCGGCATCATCGCGCTGCTGGTGGGCATCCTTCTGCCGGCGCTGGGCAAGGTGCAGGAGCGCGCCAAGGCCACCCAGACCCTGGGCCTGATGCAGGAGTTCGCCAAGGCCTGCGACAGCTTCCAGCAGGAGATCGGGCGCTATCCCGGCCTGGTGCCGGACGACATTCTGGCCTACGACCCCCGCTTCAGCAGCACCGAGAACGCGCTGCTGGAGCTCATGGGCGGCGGCGTGCGCAAGGCCGACGTGGACCAGACCTCCTACGACGCGCTCACCGCCGCCAACGGCTGGACGGAAGTTGCGTTCAAGTCGCCCGACGGCGGCGCGGACTTCCTGATCAAGGTGAATCCCGGCAAGGTGGGCGAGGGCCCGCGCATCAACGGCAAGCAGTACCCGCCCTTCTTCGCTCCCAAGGCCAGCGACCTGCAGCCGATCGGCGGCCGCATCTCCAACGCCGGCACCATCCTGGTCACGCCGTCGGGCGAGGTGGCCAGCGGCGTCACCGGCACCGACGCCATCCTGGCCGCGCTGCCCGGCCTTCGAGACGCGTGGGGCAACCCGCTGCTCTACATCCGATCCACGCGCAACATGGGCCCGCTGTGCGGCCGCCCCAGCGACCGACCGCAGTTCATCGTGCTGAGCAACACGGGCGGCAAGTTCGCCGGCCTGCAGCCCTATCTGGGCACCACGGACCTTGGCTCGGGCATGACCAAGCAGACCAAGGCCGTGGCCGGCACCGGCGCGTACTCCGTGCTGGACGGCACCGACGACCAGACCAAGATCCGAAACTTTGCGCAGCTGATCCGCAATCCGGCCTTCGGCGACGCGGACAAGCCGCTGCAGTCCAGTCCGCGCGGCCGCTATGTGATCATCTCCAGCGGCAAGGACGGCATCTACTTCAGCACCGAGGACGGCCCGGGCCGCAAGGGCTCGCCGGTCACCAGCATCGCCAACAAGGACGGCATGGCGGCGCTGGACAACTACGACGACATCCGCGTGTTCGGCGGCGGCTGATCACCCCATCCCGTTGGCATGAACGAAAGCGGCCGCCCCGTGAGGGGCGGCCGCGTGCTTTCACGAGAGATCGGACGAAGCTTGGACGACCGGATCACTGGTCCATGGGCGGCGGCGGCGCGTCGCCACCCTGACCACCGGCTGGCGGCGGAGCGCCCTCGCCGGGCTTTCCACCCTTGCCGGGCTTTCCACCCTTGCCACCCTTGCCGCCCTTGCCTGCGGAGGCGCCCTCGCCCTCGCCGCGGCCACCACGCTGCTCCTTCATCTTCTTCTCCGTCTCGGCCAACTTCTTCTTGAAGGATTCCTGCTGCTCCGGGCTGAGCAGGGCGAAGATCTGCTTGTGGGCTTCCTCGATCTTGGGGCGGCTCTCGTTGAGCTGCTTGATCCGCTCCATGCTCGCCTTGTCCGGCGCACCGCCGCCCTGCGCGGCTTCGCGGGCCTTCTCGGCCAGCGCCTTCATCTCCTCGCCATGCTGCGCCTGCCACGCCTTCACCTTGGCCTCGAACTCCTTCTGGATGGTCTCGGCCTTGGCCTGGATGTCCGCACCCACGGTGGTCTTGAACTCCTTCCAGGTCTCCATCCAGGCGCGTGAGCTCTGCATCTGTGCCCGCGCGCCAGCCATGGGTCCGCCCGGTCGTGGGCCGCGCCGGCCTTCGCCGCCGAACTCGCCGTCGCCGTCCTTGGAGCCCGGAGGCACCGAGGGGCCGCCCGTGTCGCCACCCGGAGGAGGAGGCGGCGGCGTGCCCTGCCCGTGGCTGGGGGTCACGAAGATGGCGGCGCCGAGCAGGGCCGCGGTGGCCAGGCATCGGAGGTTGAAGAGACGGTTGGACGGGTCGTGAGCACGCATGAGTGCGTTCCTTTCGTGGGGCCGGCGGTGCGGCGGATCCACGCGGGTCCGCCGCCGGCACTGGGCTGGCAACGGGGCCCCCTTCGGCGGTATTGCGGCCAGCCCTCCAATTCCCGGCCATTTCGACCTGGCTGGGCGGGGCCGGAACCGCTTCCGGGACGGCCCCCGGCGCCCTAGGATCGCCCCCCCATGACCTTCGATCGAGACGCCGTCGAGCAGGCCCTCCGCACCGTCCAGGACCCCGAGATCCACAAGGATCTGGTCACGCTGGGCATGGTCAAGCACATCGCGGTGGGTGGCGACGCGGTTCGTCTGGTGATCGAGCTCACCACCCCCGCCTGCCCCATGAAGGACAGGATCCGCGCCGATGTGGAGGCCGCCGTGCACGCCAAGGCGAAGGCCTGCGGCACCACGCT
>CAZKHO010000140.1:0-5694 GCA_964552505.1 uncultured Bifidobacterium sp.
GCTCAGGTTCGGGACTGGCGTTCAGATCCGTTCTTGCGTCACGTACGCGGCCACGCTGGCCTGCACTGTTACTGAAGGACGGATTGGACATGTCATTTCGGATCTACGTTGGAAACCTGAACTTCCGCACCACTGACGACGGCCTCCGCGCGGCCTTCGAGGCCTTCGGTCCCGTGACCGAGGTCTACATCGGCACCGATCGCGAGACCGGTCGTTCGCGCGGCTTCGGCTTCGTCACCATGGGCGAGAAGACCCACGGCGAGGCGGCCATCGCGGCCCTCAACGGCAGCCAGCTCGACGGTCGCGCGATCGTCGTGAACGAGGCCCAGCCCCGTCCGCCCAAGACCGGCGGCTTCGGTGGCGGTGGCGGCGGTGGCGGCGGCTTCCGTGGTGGTCGTGGCGGCGGCGGCGGCGGTTTCCGCGGCGGTCGTGGCGGCGGCTACGGCGACTGACGCCCCCGCGGGCTGCCCTTGACAGCGCAGTCCGTGTCGGCATCGGAACTTCGACGGGACCCCTCACGGGGTCCCGTCTTCTTTTGGGCCGCGGGCTCCCGCTAGCATCGCCGGCATGCCGTTCCTCGAATCTCGTGGCGCGGGCGTGGCCCGCCGCATCGAGCTCGGCGCCGATGCGGTCACCATCGGCCGGCTGGCCAACAACACGCTCGTCCTGGATCAGGAGGGGGTGTCGAGGCAGCACGCGGTGGTGGAGCGCGTGGAGGGCGTGTGGCATGTGCGGGACCTTGGCAGCCGCAACGGCACCAGGGTGAACGGTGCTCGCGTGGAGTGTCGACGTCTGGAGCACGGTGACGTGATCCAGGTGGGGCGGAACGAGATCCGGTTCGCCAGCCCGGAGGCTGCCGTGGCCCGTCCGGGCCCGGCGCAACGAGACTCGGACGACGAGGATCCCCTGGCTCCGATCCCTGTGGAGCGGTCGGCCGAGGGCGACGCAGCAGAGCCCCGTCGGGTGGCCCTGCCCGGCGGCTCCAGTGGGCCGCGCAGGCCGGCACCCACCAACACCATCGACGTGGACCTCAACGCCGTGGTGGCGGCAGGCTCCGGCCAGGACGCCGAGGCGCGCCTGGAGCGCATCTGCGACGACGCGCCGGTGAAGCGGTTCGAGGCGCGCGACATCTCGCTGGTGGACATGCGCGGGCAGGTGATCCATCAGGCCGCCTCCCTGGGTGGCGAGCGCGGCGACGAGGCCCGCGAAAGCGTGCGCGTCTTCCGGCTGCTGCTCCTGACCGCCCTGCGCACGCGCGCCAGCGACATCCATGTGGAGCCCCGGCAGGAGGGTGGCGCCATCCGCCTGCGCGTGGACGGCCTCATGGTGCTGGTGACCGAGATCCAGTCCGACCTGCTGCGGCGGCTGCTGGGCATGATCAAGGTGCTCTGCCAGATCGACACCAGCCTGAAGGCCCAGGTGCAGGACGGCCACTTCAGCGCCACCATGAAGGGACGCCGCGTGGACTTCCGCGTGAGCCTGACGCCCACCATGCACGGACAGAAGCTGGTGATCCGCGTGCTGGACACCGCCAACGCGCCCACCCGCCTGCACGAGCTGGGCGTGCTGCCGTGGATGTACGAACGGCTGCGCGTGGTGGCGGCGCGCGACAGCGGCATGGTGCTGGCCTGCGGCCCCACCGGCAGCGGCAAGACCACCACGCTCTACGCCTGCCTGCGCGAGATCGACGTGAACACGCGCAACGCCATCACCATCGAGGATCCGGTGGAGTACCAGCTGGAGGGTTGCACGCAGATTCCCGTGGATCACAAGCAGGGCAACGGCTTCGCCGCCATCCTGCGGAGCGTGCTTCGTCAGGATCCCGACGTGATCTTCGTGGGCGAGATCCGCGACATCGAGACCGCGCAGGTGGCCATGCAGGCGGCCATGACCGGCCATCTGGTGTACAGCACCGTGCACTCGAAGGACACCATCGGGGCCATCTTCCGCCTGCTGGACCTGGGGGTGGAGAGCTATCTGGTGGCCAATGCGCTCAACCTGATCATCGCGCAGCGGCTCTGCCGATCGCTCTGCGAGCGGTGCCGCAGGCCGGTGAAGCCCGCCTCGGCGCAGACGCTTCGCATGGGTCGAATGGGCGAAGGGCTGGGCGCCATCTACGTCCCCGCAGGCTGCCCGGCCTGCCTGGAGACCGGGTATCTGGGGCGGCGCGCGCTGCTGGAACTGCTGGAGTTCAGCGAGCCGCTGCGCGACGTGGTGCTGAAGCGGCCCACCATCGGCGAGATCCGCACGGTGCTCTCGCAGGGGCACTTCATCACGCTGCAGCAGTTCGGGTTCCACCTGGTGGCGCAGGGAGCCACCAGTCTGGACGAAGTGGACCGCGTGGCGGGGGGCGACTGAATGGCGGATCCGTTCGCGGCGCTGGGACTGCCGCCGGCGTGGCGGATCGACGCTGAGGCGGTGCGACAGGCGCAGCGGCGCGCGGTGGCGCGTTGGCACCCCGACCGCTTCCCGGATCCTGCTGCGCGAGCGGACGCGCAGCGACGCGTGGCCGAGGCCAACGAGGCGGCGGCCGCGCTGCTGGACCCGCTGGCCTGCGCGCAGGCGGCGGTGGATCGCCTGGCGCCGGTGCCACGGCCCGCGGAGCCGAGGCCCACGCCCGGATTCCTGGCCGCCATGCTGGAGGTGCGCGAGGCGGTGGATGCCGGCGCGCTGGATCAGGCGGGTCCCGCGCTGGACCAGATGAGGCGCCAGGCGGAACTGGACCTGGCCAGTTCCTTCGAAGCGCTGGCAGGCGGGGATGTCTCGGCCTGGTCGCTTGCGGCGGAGGCCGTGGGACGCCTCCGCGCCGTGCGTCGGGCGCTGGAGTCCATGGCTGCATGAGCGACGTGCTGATGGTGGCGCTGCTGGTCTCGCTGCTGCCGCTGCTGGTGGGCAGCGCCTTCTGCAGCTGCGCCGAGACCACGTTGTTCGGCCTGACCGGCTCGGATCGCGAGTGGCTGCGGACCGCGCATCCGGCCACGGCTGCGCGCGTGGAGACGCTTCTGGCCGAGCCGCGCGCGCTGCTGGTGAGCGTGCTGCTGGGGAACATGACGGTGAACACGCTCTACTTCGTGGTCACCAGCACGCTGGCCCTGCAGCTGGAAGGCGGCGCGTGGGTGGAGGCGGCGGTGGGACTTGGAACGCTGCTGTCGCTGGTGGTGGTGGGGGAGACGCTTCCCAAGCTGGCGGGCAACGCCTCCCGCCGAAGGATCGTGGGGCTGATCAGCGTCCCCATGCTCCTGGTGCATCGCGCGTTCGGTCCGGTGCGGCGCGCGCTGGACGGGCCGCTGCTGTCGCCGCTGGTGCGGCTGGCCGGGGTGGCGCCCGAGGCGCGCGTGCAGCAGCTGGAACTGGCGGAGCTGCTGGCGCAGAGCCAGCGAAGCGGCATCCTGGCGCCCGAGGAGAGCCGCGCGATCCGTCGCGTGACGCGTCTGGGTGCCCGGCGCGTGCGTGAGGTGATGACGCCGCGCGTGGACCTGGCGTGGGTGTCCGCCGCGGCCTCGCATGCGGAGGTGGTGGCGGAGGCCCGGCAGCATCGGCGACGCCGGATGGTGGTGGCGGCGGAGGACCTGGATGCGGTGAGCGGCTTCCTGGACGTCCGCAGCTTCCTGCTGGATGCGCGCGGGTCCCGCACGCCCATGCGGGACCACGTGGCTCCGGCGGGATTCGTTCCGGAGGTGGCGTCCATCGACCAGCTGCTGGCGTGGTTCGAGCAGCGACGCGCCCGCATCGCGGTGGTGGTGGACGAGTTCGGCGGCACGGCGGGGGTGGTCACCTTGCGGGATGCGCTGGGCGAGATCGGAAGCCTGGAGGACGATGGAGACGTGCGTCCCTGGCGGCAGGAGCCGGACGGCGCGTGGGTGGTGGCGGGCGACGACGATCTGGGCGCGGTCTTCGAGCGCCTGGGGCTGCCGGAGCCGGCGTCCACGGCGGACACCCTGGCCGGGGCGGTGATGGAGGCGCTTGGTCGCGTGGCGCGACCCGGTGACGGTGTGCCTCTGGGTGGCGCCTGGGTGGAGGTGCTCTCCACGCGCGGTTCGCGCATCGGACAGCTCCGGGTCCGTGCGGCAGGAGGTGCGGCATGACGGCCGCCGAATGGATGCCGCACGCGCTGATGCTGCTGGCCAGCCTTCTGGGCGCGGCGTTCTTCGGAGGCATCGAGACGGGCGGGTACGCCGTGAACCGGCTTCGTCTGGCCATCCGTGCCGAGCGAGGCGAGCGTCGCGCCGCCATGCTGCGGTCGGAGCTGCAGCGGCCCAATCGTTGGCTGGCCACGCTGCTGATCGGCAACACCGCGGTGGGCTACACCTCGTCGTTGGCGATCGCGCACATGCTGGAGGGGATGGGCTTCGGGCCGGTGGCGTGCATGCTGCTGGATGCGCTGGCGCTGGTGCCGCTGCTGGTGATCTTCGGCGAGACGCTTCCCAAGGAGATGTTCCGCGTCCATGCGGACCGCTGGACCGTGGCGCTGGTGCCGCTGGCGCGCTGGTCGCGATGGGTGTTCACGGCTGCGGGACTGGTCCCGCTGATGGAGTGGATGGGCGACGGTCTGGTGCGCCGACTGGGCCTGGCGCCGGGCGAAGTGGTGGACGCGCGACAGCGCGTGGTGGAGCTGCTCCGTGAAAGCCGAGGGGCGGTGGACGAGCGGCAGGTGGCCATGGCGGGCCGCGTGCTGGAACTGGCCCGGCGGCCGGTGGGAGAACTGATGACCCCGTGGCGGCGCGTGGCCTCGCTGTCGGATGGGGCGTTGCCGACCACGGTGCGGGAGATCCTCCGGACCCGCCCTCACGCGTGCTACCCCGTGGTGGACTCGGGAGGCGCCTGCGTTGGAATGGCGTCGGCGATCGACCTGTTGTGCGCCGGTGATCCGGGGGTGGGGGCGATCATGGTGCCGCCGTTGAGGATCGCCGCGGAATCTTCCGCGTTCGACGCGCTGCAGGGGCTCCGGCAGCGGGGCGCCTCCCTGGCCGTGGTGATCCAGCGGGATCGGCCGGTGGGAGTGATCGGACCGCGCGACCTGCTGGAACCCATCGTGGGCCCGCTTTCCGCCTGAACGGGACTGGATCGCGCGCAGAAATGTGCGAAGATGTGAGGCGTGGGCGTTCAACGGAACGCGCCCCACCGCCGTACCTGCCCATGAAGGGTGGCTCCATGAAGATCATCGCTGCCGCAATCCTGCTCGCCGTGACCGCCGGTGCCGCGTGGGCTTCCGACAAGAATCCTCGCCGCGAGGCCTACGAGCAGTCGGCCGTCCAGTTGGACGAGCTGGTGGACAAGGCGCACGCCGGCCAGGTCTCGCAGGAGCAGTTGCGTCGAGAGCGCCGCCGTGTGGAGGCGCGTCTGGACCACCGTCTGGGTCAGGCGCCGGCGGACATGAAGCCGGGCGACCTGCGGGAGGTCTCCGTGGCGCGGGCCGAGATGAACCAGGCCATCATCCGCAGTCAGGAATACGAGTTCTTCGGACCGGAGGACCGCCCCGAGTGGGGCTGGTACCCCAGCCGAATGGTGCAGAGCACCGGATCCACCCTCACGGTGGAGAAGGACGGCCGCAGCACCTACAGCGCGCTGAAGTGACCCCTGCGACGGTGCTTCCGCAGCCCATGGGGCGACTTGGCGCCCTCCGGAATCCGCTATACTCGTCGACCCTGCGCGCCAGTAGCTCAGCTGGCTAGAGCACGCCCCTGATAAGGGCGA
>CAZKHO010000141.1:0-5635 GCA_964552505.1 uncultured Bifidobacterium sp.
TCGTGGTGGCCGGCAACGGCGACCAGGCGCAGCGCATGATCGAGATGGCCGCCGCCATGGGCATCGGCAACAAGGTGCTGTTCACCGGCTTCCTGCGCGGCAAGGACATCCAGAAGGTCTTCAGCATCGCCGACCTGTACGTGATGCCCAGCGTGAGCGAACCGTTCGGCATCGCGCCGCTGGAGGCCATGGGCCACCGCGTGCCGGTGATCATCAGCCGCCAGAGCGGCGTGGGCGAGATCCTCACCAACGTGCTGAAGTGCGACTTCTGGGATGTGGACGACATGGCCAACAAGATCGTGGCCGTGCTGCGCCACCCCCCGCTGCAGCGCACGCTCCGCGACAGCGGCTACTTCGAGGTGCGCGGCATCACCTGGGACGGGGCGGCCGCGAAGGTGGAGGCGGTGTACGAGCGGGCGATGGCGGCGGTGAATCGGCGGTGATGCTGTTGCTCGTTGGGGAAGCGCCCGTCCTGGGCGTCGGCGACCTTGATGCGGACGATCGGATCACTCCGGAGGATGTCGCGCTGCTGCTCGAGCACATCTCGGAACCGGAAGGATCCGGCGCTGGGGCTACCTGAGGATGTTGAGAGACCGCACGGCCGCCGTCAGCGGTGGATCTCGGGGCGCAAAGCACGATCGCTCGGAACGCTCGCGATCGCACCGTGGCATGCTCGGGCGGCACTCTCTGCGGGCATTCGCAGCCGCCATCCGGCCTGAAGCCTGGACGAATCGGGCACCGACCGGTCCACCATCCCGGCCTGGGTGCGTCACGCCACCCATGTTGCGGCGCTCAACGGCGCCACCATGGTGATCACGGACGTCCTTGACCACTGCGACGCCGATGGCATGCGCAACGCGTGGATGGTGATGCACGGCGAGCGAGCAACGAAACGCAACTGGGTTCCGCAAGCCTGCGAGGGAACGCGGGCGATCTGGACATGTCCGGCGCGGTGCACCCCGGCGACCCGGCGCTGATCCTGCTGGACTTCGGTCCGTGCGGCGACCGCCCCCCGGTTCTGGAGGGCAACGGCACGGTGGACTTCGCCCACGCGACCATGCGGCTGATGAACTTCGGGCCCACCAGCTGACCGCCCCAGGCGGGCCGACGGGCGTCCGGGATCTTCCGGCAACCCGGAATCCGAGGAGGCGTTTCCGGCTGCCCCCGGTTCGGACCTCAAAAATAACTGCAAATCCGGAACTCCTCCGGATCCAGCCACGGCGGCCGTCGGATTCAATGGCACTCCCGAGGTGTGGGCCGTTTCGGAACCAAGCCCATGACGCAATCCAGGTCGATCGATCGCATCCGGCAGCACCTCACCCCCTCCGCGGGTCCGGTGGCCGCGTTGGCGCTCCTGCTGGCCGCACCCACCCATGCGCAGACCGACATCGTGGGCTGGGGCCTTCAGCGCCTCGACGGCGGTGACCTTCGAGAGCGCTTCACGCAGGTGGCCGCCGGGCTCGATCACACGGTGGCGCTTCGGACCGACGGCACGGTGCTCTGCTGGGGCTCCACGGCGCTGGCCCGGGCCACGCTGCCCACCGACCTTGGCGTGGTGATCCAGGTGGCCGCCGGGGCGCAGCACTCCTTGGCGCTGAGGGCTGACCGGACCGTGCGAGCGTGGGGCTCCAACACGTCCGGACAGACCAGCGTGCCCGCGGGCCTTGTGGACGTGCGGCAGATCGTCGCGCGGGAGTCGCACAATCTGGCCCTGCGAGGAGACGGCACCGTGGCCGCTTGGGGATCCAACTCCAACGGCCAGAACAACGTCCCCGCGGCACTGGCAGGCGTCACGCAGGTGGCCACGGGCGGCTCCCATGCGCTGGCGGTGAAGTCCGACACCACGGTTTCGGCCTGGGGCCTCAACGGTTCGGGGCAGTGCAACGTTCCTCCCACCATGACCGGCGCGCGGCAGGCGGCCGCCGGCGGACAGCACACGGTGATCCTGCGGGCCGATGGGCGCCTGCTCTTCTGGGGCGCCAACGACGTGGGACAGTGCAACGCGCCCGACGGCCTTCCTTCGATCGCGCAGGTGGCGGCCGGAACGGACTTCACGGTGGCGCTGTCCACCACCGGCACCGTCCATGCGTGGTGGGCCAACGCCAAGTCGCAGTGCGCCGTGCCGCCCGGGCTCTCCGGCGTGCAGCAGGTGTCGGTGGGCAACTACCACACGGCCTGCATCCGCGCCGATGGAACGGCGGCGGTCTGGGGACGCAACGTGAGCGGCGAGTGCAGCGCTCCCGTCTCCGCCGCCGAGACCGTGCAGGTGGCGATCGGCAGCCTGCACAACCTGGCGCTGCGGTCGGATGGCACGCTGGCCGCGTGGGGATCCGACGACTACGGCCAATGCACGCAGCCCCCCGGGCTGGGTTCTGTGAAGCAGGTGGCGGCAGGATCTTGGCACACGCTGGCGCTGACGGTGGCGGGCGAGGTGAAGGCGTGGGGCCGCAACGACTACGGACAGAGCGTGGCGCCGGTCGGCCTGGTTGCCGCCCAGCAGGTGGCGGCCGGCGACAAGCATTCGGTGGCGCTGCGCCAGGACGGCACGGTGGCCGCGTGGGGCATGAACAACTGGGGCCAGAGCGCGGTGCCGGCGGGTCTGGGGGCCGTGCTGCGGCTGGGCTGCGGAACCACGCACACGCTCGCGTTGCTGCTGGACGGCGCCGTGGCGGCCTGGGGCCGAAACGACTACGGGCAGTCCACGGTGCCTTCGGGCCTTCTGGACGTGGTCGAGGTGCACGGCGGCGTCTCCCACTCCATCGTGCTGCGGGACGACGGACGGGTGCAGGCCTGGGGATCCAACGACTTCGGCCAGCTCGAGGTGCCTGTGGGGCTTGCCGACGTGCGGCGACTGGCGGTGGGCCCCTATCACACCATCGCGCTGCTGGGAAACGGGACCATCGTTTCGTGGGGCTTCAACAGCGTGGGCCAGGTGCAGGTGCCGGCCGGCGTGCATCGCGTGCGAACCATGGCGGCCGGCGCCACCCGATCGCTGGCCGTGCTGGAGGTGCGCGACTGCGACGCCAACGGCCAGCGCGACACCTACGACATCGGCCAAGGCGCGGCGGACGAGAACGGCAACGGTCGTCTGGACTCCTGCGAGCGTGCCGCCGGCGACCTGGATCTGAGCGGCACCGTGGACTACGGCGACGTGACGCTGATGATCCTGGACTTCGGCCCCTGCCCGGGCTGCGGCACGGACCTGGACGGCAACGGCCAGATCGACTTCGCCGACGTGGCGCTGCTCATGCTCTCCTTCGGACCTTCGGACGCGACCTGACGTGTGCAAACGAGGACGCATCCCATGAACGCACGCATCCCGAACCTTGCCGCGCCCGTCGTCAACACCATCCCAGCGATGGTTCTGGCGGCGGCCTTGTGTGGCGCCGCCAGCCCCGCCCACGCCCAGCAGCGCATGATCAGCTGGGGCATGCAGGAGTTCGACCAGTCGAACATGCAGGGCGTGGCCTCGCTGGCGATGGGACTTGGTCACACCATGGGCGTGCGACCCGACGGAACCGTGGTGGGCTGGGGATACGCCTACTCCCACACCAGCGGCGACATCCAGTCCCTGCGGAACGCGAGGCAGGTGGCCTGCGGCTTCTATCACACGCTGGTGCTGCACCGGGACGGCACGCTCTCCGTGCTGGGCTCGCCCTTTCCCAGCGCCAACCGGCCACCGGCCGGCCTGGGGCCCGTTCGCTCGATCAGCGCCAACGAGTACCACAGCATGGCGGTGCTGGAGGACGACACCGTCCGTGCCTTCGGCGGCAACACGCAGGGCCAGCTCGACGTGCCGGCGGATCTGGGCGCCACGGCCAGTGGCGACTGCGGCCGGTACCACTCCGTGGTGCTCCTGCGCAGCGGCGGCGTCCGAGCGTGGGGCCTGAACACCAGCGGCCAGTGCGAGGTGCCGGAGGATCTGCCAGCCGCCACCCAGGTTTCAGGCGGCGCCGGGCACACGCTGGCGCTGACCGCGGAAGGCCTGGTCCGCGCGTGGGGCGCCAACGCGTCCGGAGAATCCGCCGTGCCCGCCGACCTGGGTCCATGCCGTCAGGTGTGCGCCGGACGCGGAAGCTACGCCTTCTCCGTGGCGCTGCGCAGCAACGGCACCGTGGCGTGCTGGGGCAGCAACAGCAGCAATCAGTGCGTGGTGCCGCCGGGCCTGGCGGACGTGGTGCAGGTGGCCACCGGAGGACCGTCCACCGCGGCGCTGCAGGCCGACGGGAACGTGGTGCAGTGGGGCTGGAGCGGCAATGGTCAGTGCGGCGCGTTCACGGGTCGCACTCCCGTGCAAGTGGCGGGCGGCGAGTCGCACGGCGTCTCGCTGTTCGCCGACGGCACCGTGCAGGGCTGGGGCACCAACCAGGACCTCAAGTACAACAACACCAACATCGAGATCGCGCCGGCCGGGCTGAATCAGGTGGTCTCCGTGGCGGCGGGACGCAGTCACTGCATCGCCGTGCGGCTGGACGGCAGCGTGGCGTGCTGGGGACTGAACACCTCCAACCAGTGCACGGTGCCCTCGGGCACCACCGGCGTGGTGCAGGCGGCCGGTGGCGATCGCTACACGGCGGCGCTTCGTGCGGACGGAAGCACCCTGGGCTGGGGCTCGGGATGGCGGGCCGCCCCGGCGGGCACCGGCGTCCTGCGTTCCATCGCCGCCTCGTGGAGCAGCACGGTGGGCGTGCGCGCGTCGGGCACGATCGTGGCGTGGGGCTCCACCAGCTCGGCGGTCGAGGCGGGCCGCCCCGGCGACCTCTTCGACGCCAGCCAGCTGGCGTGCGGCTTCGATCACGTGGTGGCGCTGCGCACCAACGGCTCGGTGCTCTGCTGGGGCAACAACAGCCGGGGCCAGTCCTCCACGCCCGCAGACCTGCCGCCCACCACGCAGGTGGCGGCGGGCAGCCGACACAGCATCGCGCTGCACGCGGATGGAAGCGTGAGCGCCTGGGGCGACAACCGCGGCGGGTGGCTGAACGGCGACACCATGCAGAGCACGGTGCCGGGCTGGATCCGCGGCGCCACCATGGTGGCCGGGCTGGAGAGCAGCACCGTGGTGATCCTGGCGCGGTCCGACTGCGACGCGGACGGCATGCAGGACGACTGGTCCATCACGCATGGCGCGTGGGACTTCGACCGGAACTGGGTGCCGGACGACTGCGAGCGGATCCCCGGCGACCTGGACATGAGCGGCACGGTGGACCTGGGCGACGTGGCCATCATCATGCTGGACTTTGGTCCGTGCGCAGGCTGCACCAGCGACCTGGACCACAGCGGCGTGGTGGACATGGGCGATGTGGCGATGCTCCTGATGAACTTCGGACCGGTGGGCTGAGCCGGGCGGATTCCGGGGCGCTGCCACGGGAATGGGCGCGCAGGGGCCACTAGAATCGTCCGCCCATGGGCTTCTTCTCCAAGCGCAAGAACGGCGTGGCCACCGCGGCCGCCCCCACCGCTCCCGCCGACGCGTCGCTGGAGGCGCTCGTCCACGCCAAGGGGCTGGACCTGCTGAACCGCGCGCGCGGCAACGCCAAGGGCATGCTCAGCGCGGCCTTCTGGTCCGACAAGCTGATGGAATGGAGCATGAAGGACGAGGCCTTCAAGGTGCAGCTGTTCCGCTTCGTGGACGCCT
>CAZKHO010000142.1:0-5518 GCA_964552505.1 uncultured Bifidobacterium sp.
GAAGTAGGCTTGCGGGCATGAGCCATCCGACGGTGCGATTCAAGCGCCTGCACGCGGGCGCGCAGCTTCCCGCCTATCAGACCGCCGAGGCCGCGGGCATGGACCTGCACGCGTGCCTGGACGCGTCCGTCACGCTGCAGCCGGGGGACCTGGCCAGGATTCCGCTGGGCTGGATCATGGCGATCCCGTCCGGATTCGAGGGACAGGTGCGACCGCGCAGCGGCCTGGCCGCCAAGCACGGCATCACCGTGCCCAATGCGCCAGGCACCATCGACAGCGACTATCGCGGCGAGGCGGTGGTGGCGCTGATCAACCTGGGCCGGACCGCGTTCATCGTGGAGCACGGCATGCGCGTGGCGCAGATGGTGATCGCGCCGGTGGCGCGCGTGGCGGTGGTGGAGGTGGACGGGCTGGACGAAACCGCCCGCGGCGGGGGCGGTTTCGGCAGCACGGGGCGTTGAGCGGCGGTGGGCCTGCCCCGCAGGCTCGACTACACTGGCGGAATGACCACGGCGACCGCCACCGACATCACCGTCCCGCTGCTCGACCTGAAGGCCCAGTACGCCTCCATCCGCGCCGAAGTGGAGCCGGTGGTGCGCGAGGTGATGGAGAGCCAGTACTTCATCGGCGGTCCGAAGGTGGAGGAGCTGGAGAAGGCCACGGCCACCTATTGCCGCACGAAGCACGCCATCGGCTGCGCCAACGGCAGCGACGCCATCGTGCTGGCGCTGCAGGCGCTGGACGTGGGCCCCGGCGACGAGGTGATCATGCCCACCTTCACCTTCTTCGCCACCGCGGGCAGCGTGCACCGTCTGGGCGCGCGACCGGTGTTCGTGGACATCGACCCGGTCACCTACAACATCTGTCCCAAGAGCGTGGAGCAGGCCTTCGGCTGCTGCAAGAAGGTCAAGGCGATCATGCCCGTGCACCTGTTCGGCCAGTCGGCCGACATGGACGCCGTGATGGCCGTGGCCAAGGACCGCAACCTGAAGGTGGTGGAGGACTGTGCGCAGGCCATCGGCACCGAGGACGTGCACGGTCGCCGGGTGGGCGCCATCGGCCACATCGGCACCTACAGCTTCTTCCCCAGCAAGAACCTGGGCGGCTTCGGCGACGGCGGCGTGCTCTGCACCGACGACGACGCCCTGAGCGCGCGCCTGAAGCGGCTGCGCAATCACGGGATGGAGCCGAAGTACTTCCACCACGAGATCGGCATGAACAGCCGTCTGGACGCGCTGCAGGCCGCCGTGCTCTCCATCAAGCTGCGTCACCTGGACGCGTGGAGCGCCGCGCGCCAGCGCAACGCCGCGTGGTACGACCGGTTCTTCACCGGCGCCGGCGCCGCCGACAGCCGCACCCCGGTGGACGCGGGCGGACTGGCGCTGCGCTTCCCGGCCGCCGCGCCCAAGGGCGCGCGCCACATCTACAACCAGTACTGCGTGCGCGTGCCGGGCGCCATCCGCGACAAGGTCCGCGACGAGCTGGCCGCGCGCAAGATCGGCACGGAGATCTACTACCCGCTCTCGCTGCACCAGCAGAAGTGCTTCGACTTCCTGGGCTATCGCCCGGGCGTCTTCCCGCACGCCGAGCGCGCCGCCAAGGAAGTCATCGCGCTGCCCATCTACCCCGAGCTCACCGAGGCGCAGCTGCGCCATGTGGCCGAGACGTTGGTGGAGACGGTGCGGCGGCTGGCCTGAGCGGATCGGTCAGGGCAGCAGCGCGGCCAGGTCCCGCACGCCCACGCACTCGGGGGCGGCGAAGGGTTCGCCGAACGCCGCGCCGATCCGGCTGCCGTAGAAGCGACCCATCGCCTCGATCCAGCCTGGCACGCCGTGGTTGGCTGGGTTGGCCTCGAACTGGCTTCGGTAGCACCGGATCGAACGCATCTTGACGTCCGCGAAGGCCGAGCAGTCCACCACCAGCGAAGGCTGCGGCACCACCTTCAGGTGCGTGCAGAAGTAGTGCAGGAGTCGGCGGGGGTGGTGCGGCTGGCCGGGCAGGTCGCACTTGGTGAGCTTGGCGTCGAAGCGCGCGTCCTCGCCGATGCGCGTGAGGGCGCGGTGGTCGGGGTGCGCGTCGTCGGGGTGCGGCACGAAGAGCAGGTCCACCTTGCGAAGGCGCAGCTCGCCCGCCAGCCGGTGACGCGTCTGCAGCGAATGCTCCAGTCGGCGATTGGGCCACCCCAGGTTGACGCGCTCGCACCCCAGCGCCTGCGCCGCCTGCGCGGCCTCGTTCGCACGGGTGGCGGGATCTCCGAACGGCGTGGGCTCGCCGTCGGTGGCGTCGATCACGGTGACGGCATGGCCCTGCGAGACCAGCAGTGCGATGGTGCCGCCCATGGCCAGTTCCGCGTCGTCGGGATGCGCCGCCAGCACGGCCACGTTCATGACGGTGATCCTACGGCCAGTTCGCGCGGTTCCGCGCGGTCCTCGGGGTAGTGGATCCAGCGCAGGCGGAGCCCGCCGGGCGGAAGCGTGGGGCCGGCGTTGGAGCGCTCGCCCGAAGCCAGGATGCCGGGGATGGCGTGGGGTTGGATGCGCCCCCGTCCCACCTCCACCAGCGTGCCCGCCACGATGCGCACCATGTTGTAGAGGAATCCGTTCCCGGAGACGTCGATGGCCAGGCGGTCGTCGGGGAGGGCGGTGACTTCGCAGGCGTGGATGGTGCGCACGGTGCTCTCGCGTCCGTGCTGCGCGTGCGCGAACGCGGCGAAGTCGTGCGTGCCCGTCAGGTGCGCGGCGGCGGCGCGCATGCGCGCGGGGTCCAGGTCGTGCATGGCGGGGTGGACCATGCGACGATCGAACGGGAGCCTTGCACGGAACGGCTGCATGCGGGCCAGTTCGTAGCGGTAGCCCTTGGAGAGGGCGTCCGAGACCGGATCGAAGTCGGCCGGCACACGCCAGGCCGCCATCACCCGCATGTCCTCCGGCAGGCGCGTGTTCAGCGCGGCGGGGAGCCGCTCGATGGGGATGCGGCAGTGAGCCGTGAAGGCCGCCACCTGCGCCTCGGCGTGCACGCCTGCGTCGGTCCGGCTGGCGCCCTGGCAGGCGGTGGGCTGCTGCAGCACCTCTGCCAGCGCTCGGTCCAGTTCGCCCTGCACGGTCCGGAGGGGCTCCTGGCCTGGCGGCTCCTGCCGTTGCCATCCGTGGAAGTCCGACCCGTCGTAGGCCAGACGCAAGGCGATCCGTTCCATGGCGGCATTTATAGGGCGGGCGTGACGGCGGGGGGACGGCTCGGCCGGGCACCGCCCATTCCGGAGGATTTGGGTTTCAAATCGTCTGTAAATGCAGGATTTGTTTGGCCCGATCCCCGTTTCGGTCTAGGTTGTGGGCTCAGCGATGCCGTCCCCAGGCGCCAAAGGAGGGGGCGGCGGACATTCCTAGGACCCCATTCAGGGAGAAAGAACAGTCATGATGCGTTTCAGCTCTTGCGTGGCCGTGGTGGCTCTTGCGAGCTCGGCCATGGGCCAGATCGTGGTGGATGGAACTCTGGACGCCGACTACGGCAACCCGAAGGCCGGTCAGGTGGTGCAGACCGGGTTCGGCGATGCCACCGACGGCAACGCCGCCTGGTGCAACGGCAGCGAGCTGGACGGCGGCTGGATCAAGGTGGATGCCGCCAACGGCTTCCTGTACGTCTTCCTGGCAGGCAACCTCCAGTCGAACTACAACAAGCTGGAAGTCTTCATCGACTGCGTTCCGGCGGAAGGCCAGAACGTGCTCCGCAACGACAATCCGGACGTGGACTTCAACGGCCTGAACAAGCTGGCCGGAACCACCTTCGACGCGGACTTCGCGCCCGACTTCTTCGTCACCACCACGCTGGGTGACACCGCTGGCGTGGCCACCCAGTATGCCAACGTGGCGCAGCTGCTGACCAACGGCGGCGGTGTGGGCGCGTACATCGGCAATGGCCCCTTCGCGGATCCGGTGGCCGGCACCAACCTGCTGGACGATCAGGTCTACGGCTGCCAGTTGTCCGTGAACAACAAGAACACCGCGGGCGTCAGCGGCGACGCCAACAGTCCGGGTTCGGGCTGTGGCGTGACCACGGGCATCGAGATGAAGATCCCGCTGGTCATCACCGGCTGGGACGGCTCCAGCGACATCAAGGTGTGCGCGTTCATCAACGGTGGCGGCCACGACTACGCCAGCAACCAGTGGCTGGGTGCGCTTCCGGCGAGTCAGGGCAACCTGGGCGGCGACGGCACCGGCGCGTGGGACGGCACCGTGCACGTGAACCTGGGCAACTTCGCCGGCAACCAGTACTTCAGCACCGCCGACGCCGACGCCTGCGCGGCCTGCTTCGGCGACCTGGACGGCGACGGCTCCGTGGGCAACGGCGACATCGCTTTCGCCCTGCTGGACTACGGTCCGTGCCCGGGCTGCGCCAGCGACCTTGACGGCAGCGGCGAGGTGGACTTCGGCGACGTGGCGCTGATCCTGCTCAGCGCCGGCCCGTGCGGCGGCTGATCGCGCCCACACGACGCAACTGCATGCACGAGCCCCCGGCCTTGCGCCGGGGGCTCTTCCTTTGGGGATCGAAGGAAGCGTCTCGGGAGGCCATCAGCCCGCGCAGGATCAGCCCAGTCGCGCGCCCGTCTCGCCGGGCTCGAAGAGATGGGCGTGGGCAAGGTCCAGCCCCAGGGGCAGCGTGGCGCCCTCACGGAGGCTGGCGTCCGGTCCCGTGCGCGCCACCAGGCGGTGTCCGGCGGCGCTCACCACCACGTCCATGCGGTCGCCGTAGTGCTCCACGGCTTCCACCGTGCCCTGCAGGCTGCCCGCGCCAAGACGCACGTGCTCGGCGCGCACGCCCAGGACGCAGGGACGAGCGCCCGAGGTGGCCAGCGTCTGCCAGCGGTCTGGAAGGCCCTGTGTGCACAGTGCGCCGGCGGTGAAGGTCAGGGCGCCGGCGTGGGTCGCCAGGGCGCCCTCCAGCATGTTCATGGTGGGGGTTCCCACGAAGCCCGCCACGAAGCGGTTGGCGGGCGCGGCGTAGATCTGGCGCGGCGGCGCCACCTGCTGGACCAGTCCGTCCTTGAGCACCACCACGCGGTCGCCCAGGCTCATGGCCTCCTCCTGGTCGTGCGTCACGTAGAGCATGGTGGCGCCCAGCCGGCGGTGCAGCATGCGGAGCTCGGCGCGCATCTCCACGCGCAGCTTGGCGTCCAGGTTGGAGAGCGGCTCGTCGAACAGGAACACCTTGGGCTCGCGCACCATGGCGCGTCCCACGGCCACGCGCTGTCGCTGGCCGCCGGACAGGGCGGCGGGCTTGCGTGCCAGCAGGTGCTCGATGCCCAGCGTGCGCGCCGCGGCCTCCACGCGCGCGTCGATCTGCGCGCGTTCCGCACGTCGGCCGGCCGCGTAGCCGGAGGAGAGCAGCGCCTTCACCGCGCTGGGGAAGCGGCGGCGCCGCAGCAGGCCGAACGCCATGTTGGTGCGCACGTCCAGGTGCGGGTACAGCGCGTAGTTCTGGAACACCATCGCGATGTCGCGGTCCTGCGGCGGCAGGTCGTTCA
>CAZKHO010000143.1:0-5371 GCA_964552505.1 uncultured Bifidobacterium sp.
ATGGCCGCCATGCCCTTGGTCACGCGCGCCATCTGGATCTGGCTGTAGCGGGTGACCGGGTGGAGCGCCGCGCGCACCAGGATCACCAGGGTGATGATGGCCAGGCTCCAGTCGAACGTCACGTGATCGTGCAGGAAGGTCAGCAGCGAGACGATCAGGTTGGCCAGCCACGCGAAGGTGCAGAAGCTGCAGCAGCCGCCGATCAGGTACAGGATGAGCCCGTCCATGCGCAGCGCCTCGTAGGGCTGCACTCCGGCCAGCAGCCGCGGATCCAGCGGACCCGCGAAGACGCCCACGTCGAACGACGCCGCACCGGCCGCCGCCACCTCCACCACACCGCTCCGAAGTTCGCTGAAGGTGACGCGCGGACGCACGCCCTCCGGGTCCGGCGTGTCGGCCAGCGCCCAGACCTCCTGCACCGGAGACATCACCTTGCCCTGCGGGGCGGCCGGGTCCACCGCGTGCACGGCCAGCGCGAAGTACCGGTTGGTGGTGCCGAACCAGCTCAGCTCGAAACCCTGCTGCCGCTGCTCGGCCTGCGGCCACAGGTCCGGCGTGCCCGCGTCCACACGCTTCACCACGTCGGCGCGTTCGAACATGGCGCCGTGCACGATCACGTTCTGGCGCTGCGGGTCCCGGGCCGCGGCGTACAGATAGCCGAACTGGAAGCGGCGGATGTCCAGCATGCCGCCACTGTCCATGGTGAGGTCGCCAGGACCGAACTGGATCCAGCGCACCTTGAGCGTGCGGCCCGCCAGGTTCTCTACGCGCTGCGTGAGGCGCAGGTCGAACCCGTGCGGCGTGGTGCCGGCGTTCTCGAAGGCGAAGCCGCGGGTCACGCGCACCACCGGACGGGCATCCTCGCCGCTCACCACCTCGGTCACGAACGTTCCGGGGGCGGTGCAGGTCCACACCGGGCCGAAGAGGTTCACCAGCGCGCCGTCGATCTCGATGGCGCGCGCCGCCAGCAGCGGAACCTGCAGTTCCTGGCCGCCCATGGCGCCGCGGAGCGTGCCCAGCGTTCGCAGTTCGTACCGCGCGGCGTCGGGCGGCAGCGGGGGAAGTTGTGCGTCGCCGCGGGCTCGCGCCTGGTGGTGCGCCTTGGCCATCTCGCGGTCCGGGGCGCTCACCCACTGGTCGGCGAAGACGATCCGTTCGATGCCCGCGCCGGACGCCGTGAACTCCACGCGGTACTGCGCCATCGTGGGATCCAGCGAGCCCAAGGCGCCGGGCTCCACGCCCGTCACCGCGGCGGGTCGCTGCGCTCGGAGTCCCTGCATGGAAGGCGCTGGCGCGGTGGGTGCGGGAGCGGTGGACGCGGGCGCCGCCGACGAAGCCGTGGACGAGGCGGGCTCGGACGCGGGCGCGGACGACGCGGCAGGCGTGGTCGGCGCGGCGGGCTGGCCCGGCTGCGGATCCATTCCGCCGTTGCGGCGGGCACCTGGACCGAACAGCGCCGAAGCCACCACCACGCCCACCAGGGCGACCACCAGAAGCAGGATGGGCCAGCGAGGCCGGCGAGGCGAGGCGGTCACGGTTCAGCGTCCCTCACGAAGCCGCTTGCCCAGCCAGTTGTAACGATCGATCTCGGCCTGCAAGGCCCCGGCGTCGCCGTCGCCTTCGGCCGCCACACCCGGATGCGCGCGCTGGATCCGGGCGCCCTGCGCCTCCAACGCCGCCAACTGACGGCCCCAGGCGTCCTCCTCGCGACGGTTGCCCTGCTGGACCGCGGCGGCCTTGCGGGCCTTGGCGTCGGCGATGCGCTGCGCCAGCAGGCCCAGACCCTGCCGAAGCGTGCGTCCACCTTCGTCACTCAGGGCGCCCGGCGAACCGAAACGGTCCGCCAGACGCTTGGCCACCAGCGAGTCCGCCACACGCGCGATCTTCTCGCACACGGCGTCGATGTCGTAGGCCACGCGGAAGAACTGCACGCGGAGCGGACGGATGGCGAAGCCGCCGTCCAGGCCGCCCGGCACGCGCTCGGCGTCCACGATGGCGTAGCTGGCACGCGGATCCAGGTCGCGAGGCTGGCCCACGGACCCAGGATTCACGATCACCTTCTCGCCGTCCTTGAACTCCCAGGTGGCGTCGCCCAGCTCCGTGGGCGAGTAGAAGTCGCCGTCACCGGTGAACACGCCCGGCACATGGGTGTGGCCCACCAGGCAGAACTGCGGGATGCGCTCGAAGATGGACTGCATCTTGTTCGGGCTGCTCTCCGCGTCCTCCGGGAAGAGGTACTCGTTGATGGGGCGGCGTGGCGTGCCGTGCACGCAGAGGAACGGACCCTCGCTCACGCGGACACGCAGCTTGCCCAGGAACTCCCAACGCTTCACCGCCTGCTCGCGGTCGCGCTGCGCCTCGGCCTCGAACTCGTCGCGAGTCCAGTAGGCGGCGGCCTCGGCCACGGCGTTGAAGTTGGTGGGCTCGTAGAGCACGCCGAAGTCGTGGTTGCCCATCAGCGCCCACTTGCAGCGACGCGCCACCTCGTCCACGCACTCCACCGGATCAGGGCCGTAGCCGATGATGTCGCCCAGGCACCAGATCTCGTCGCCCTTGGAGGTGTCCACCTGGCGATCGATCTCGCCCAGCACCACGCGCAGGGCGTCCATGTTGGCGTGGATGTCACTGATCAGGGCGATGCGCACGGGGGGCCTCGGCGGGGAAGGGCGATGCTAGGGTTCCGCGGAAATGCCGTCAAAGACGCGGAGCGCGGCGGGAGCGCGTCAGGCGGGCCCGGATCCCTCGTGTGCGCTTGGTGCGCCGCCCTGCACGGCACGGAGCAGCGCCTGCCGATCGATGGGCTTGGTCAGGTAGTCGTCGCAGCCCGCGGCCAGGCAGCGCTCGCGGTCGCCGCTCATGGCGTGCGCGGTGAGCGCGATGATGCGTCCCTTCCATCCGGCGGCGCGAAGGCGCTGCGTGGCCTCGTAGCCGTCCATCTCGGGCATCTGCATGTCCATGAGCACCGCGTCGAACGCGCTCCCCACGCGCGTGGCCGCCAGCGTCAGCTCCAGCGCCTCCACGCCGTTGTCCGCCACGGTCACCGTCATGCCCGCACGACGCAGGTGATGCGCGATGAGGCGCTGGTTGTCCACACCGTCCTCGGCAAGCAGCACGTGCATGGCGCCGGTCTCGGTCGGTGCGACAGTGGAACCCGCGTCCCGATCCGCGGGCATGCGGTCGGTCATGGCCACGCCCACCACGGGTCCCGTGCCGATCTCCACCATGAACGTGCTTCCATGGCCCGGCTCGCTGCGCACGGTGATGTCGCCGCCCAGCAGGCGCGCCAGACGCCGACTGATGGCCAGACCAAGACCGGTGCCGCCGAACCGTCGCGTGGTGGAGGCGTCCGCCTGCAGGAACGGCTGGAAGATGCGCGCCTGCTGCGCCTGATCCATGCCCAGACCGGTGTCGGTCACCATGATGCGAAGGCGGCTGGTGGCGGCGGGCGCGTCGGCCGGATCGGGATCCACGCGCGGTGTGGGCGCGCTGTCCGCCATGCGGACCGCCACGCGGATGCCGCCGTGCCGCGTGAACTTGATGGCGTTGCCCACCAGGTTCATCAGGATCTGCCGCAGCCGGTGCGCGTCGGTGGCGATGGACACGGGCACCGGGGCCTCCACCACCACGTGCAGGTCCAGCCCCTTCTCGCGGGCCGAGGGCTGCAGCGCGGTCACGGCGTCCGCCACCACCTGCAGCGGATCCACCGGACCCGGCGAGACCGTCATGCCGCCCGCCTCGATCTTGGTGAGGTCCAGAACGTCGTTGATGATGGCCAGGAGGTGCTCGCTGTTGGTGCGGATGGCCTTCGCCAGCCGTCGGCGTTCGTCCGCCTCCGCTCCGTCGTCCAGCAGCACGTCCATGAAGCCCAGGATGGCCGTCATGGGCGTGCGGATCTCGTGGCTCATGTTCGCCAGGAACATGGTCCGGCTTCGGGTGGTGATCTCCAGCTCCTGCGCCACGCGGGCCTTCTCCTCCAGCGCCAGGGCCAGCTGGTCGCTGGTGGACTGCGCCAGACGGTCGCGTGGTGCGCTCAGCGGCCACTCCGTCAGCGTTCCCATGATGCGGACCGCCTGCCCGCCCTCGAAGATGCCCCGCCCTCTGGCACGAACCCACTTGGACGCTCCTGTGGCCGTGACCATGCGGAACTCCAGGTCGATGGGCGGGCCGCCCTGCATGTGCGCCAGCACCACGCCCAGCAGCCGGGCCGTGTCCTCGTGATGGACGCGCGTGGTGAAGGCGTCGAAGCGGTCGGGAAAGTTGGCGCGGTCGTAGCCCAGCATGGCCCGCAGCGACGCGGAGTACCAGGCGGTGCGGTCCTTCATGTTCCAGTCCCAGGCGCCGTGACCCGCCGCCAGCATCGCGGACGCAAGCCGCGCGATGTCCACGTCGTCGGATGGGGTCGGGCCGGGTTCAGCCATGGGTCATGCCGCCGCGGCCGCGGGCCTTGGGGCACCGCTACGATAGCCGCCCGCCTTCGGCCAACCGGCGCGTTCGCCCGGCCCCACGGCCCGAGGGACCGACCCCACGGAGACACCCGTCATGGCTTCCAGCCCCGCGTCCACCGCTTCCGGCAACCACTACGACCTCATCGTGATCGGCGGCGGTCCGGGCGGCTACGTGGGCGCGATCCGGGCGGCGCAGATGGGCAAGCGCGTGGCGTGCGTGGAGCGCAACAAGCTGGGCGGCGTGTGCCTCAACTGGGGCTGCATCCCCACCAAGGCGCTGCTGCACACGGCCAAGGTCTACAGCGAGGCGTTCGGCCACGGCGCGGACATGGGCTTCGAGGTGGATCCCAAGGCCGTGAAGGTGAACTGGGAGAAGGTGATCGGCCGCAGCCGCGGCGTGACCACGCAGCTCAACAGCGGCATCGGCTTCCTGTTCAAGAAGAACAAGATCGAGCATGTGCAGGGCCACGCGAAGATCCTGGCCGGCAAGTCGGGCGCGGGCCCGTGCAAGGTGCAGGTGAGCGCGGCCGACGAGAACTACTACGCGGGCACCGGCAAGGCGGGCGCGGGCGACCGCGTGCTGACGGCGGACCACGTGCTCGTGGCCACCGGCGCGGCGCCGCGGCAGCTGCCGTTCGCGCCCAACGACGGCAAGACCGTCATCAGCAGCTACGAGGCCATGGTGCTGCCGAAGAAGCCCGAAAGCATGGTGGTGGTGGGCAGCGGCGCCATCGGCATGGAGTTCGCCTACTTCTACAACGCGTTCGGCACCAAGGTGACCGTGGTGGAGATGGTGGACCGCATCCTTCCCCTGGAGGACGCGGACATCAGCAAGGCCGCGCAGAAGATCTTCGAGAAGCAGGGCATCACCTTCCGCACCGGCTGGGGCACCAAGGCCATCGAGAAGACCGGCAAGGGCGCCAAGG
>CAZKHO010000144.1:0-5211 GCA_964552505.1 uncultured Bifidobacterium sp.
GGACGGCGCCAACGTGGGCGGCGGCGCGGGCCTGCACCACTTCGTGCGCGTGGGCATGCGAAGCTTCGTGGGCGCCATGGCCCGCGTGAGCAAGGACGTGCCGCCGTTCATGATCGTGGAGGGCAACCCCGCCGACGTGCGCGGCCACAACGCCATCGCCATGCGGCGCATGGGCCTGGTGGACGCCGAGGTGGACGCCATGAAGGACGCCTACAAGCGGCTCTTCCGCGACCGCGGCGGCAGCGTGGTGGAGAAGATCGGCCTGCTGCGCCGCGACTACCCCGCCTTCGAGAGCATCCGCACGCTCTGCGACGCCGTGCTCCAGACGGCCGGCGGCGTGCACGGTCGCGCGCAGGAGAACCAGCGCACCGACGACAAGCGCGGCTCGCGCGTGACGGCCACCCAGGCTCCCGCGGCGCCCGACGCCTGAACAGGATCCATCCATGACCACCCCCGCCAACCGCGCACGCATCGACGAGCAGATGGAGATGGCGGAGGCCGCCCTTCGCCGCGGCAAGTGGTTCGAGGCGGAGCGCTGCGCGCACAAGGGTCTGGAGATGGCTCGACGCGCCGAGGCCTTCGAGCGCATGGCCGCCATCTGCCTTCCGCTGCTGGAGGCCCGGCGCCAACGGCTGCAGCAGGCGTTCGACGCCCGCAAGCTGGTGGTGCTGAACGCCGGCGTGGTGGAGGAGATGCGACTGCAGCCGGGCTGCTACCTGCTGGAGCCGCCGCTGGTGGGCGCCGACGCTCGCCGCCTGCGTCTGGCCGCGCTCCGCGACGAGGTGCCCGTGGCCGTGGTCTGCCGCGAACCCACCAGCCGTGACGGCCTCTGCCCCATCGTGGCCATCGGCGGCACCACCCTTCGGACCAAGGTCTCGCCGCCCAAGAATCCCGCCAAGCCCACGCTGTCCTGGTTCGCGGGCGCGCTGGAGGAGCTGGGCGACTTCGCCATCCGCACCATCCGCGAGGAGGCCGTGGACCTGGACAAGCAGGTGGACGACGTGCTGGCCAAGATGGACGCGCACCCCGACCACGAGGAGCTGCATCAGAAGCTGATGGAGCTCTGCGGCGAGGCGGCCAAGGGCTTCACCCGATCGGAAGACGTGGGCGACCCTCTGGAGGAGGAGTTCGCCGACGAGAACGACGACGAGAGCGAGTGAGGGCGACGGGCGCGCTCAGCGCCAGTCCAGTCCTTCCTGCAGTCCCGTTCCCAGGTTCACCGCACCACCGGGGGTCACCGTCAAGGCGTCCTCGATGCGGATGCCGCCCACGGCGTGGCTGTAGAGACCGGGCTCGATGGTGATCACGTCGCCGGTGACCAGCTCCGGACCGCCGCGATCCAGCAGCGGCGGCTCGTGCACGTCCAGCCCCAGACCGTGGCCGGTGCCGTGCACCATGCCGCACCAGCCGGCCGGCGCGCCCGCGGGAGGCAGTCCCATGCCGTAGCCGGCCGCCTCCATGGCCGCACGCGTGGCGGTGTGCACCGCCTCGCCGGTGACTCCCGTGCGCACCGCGGCGGTGGCGGCGGCCTTGGCCCTCACCACGGCCGCATGCATGCGCGCCACCTCCGGGGGCACCGCCCCATGCACCACGCAGCGCGTGCTGTCACCCCAGTAGCCGGTGGCCTTGCTGCGCGGAAACACGTCCACGATCACCGGCTGGCCCGTGAAGAGCGGACCGGTGCCGTCGTGGTGGCAGTCGCCGCCCTGCGGGCCGCCCGCCACGATCGAGCGTGGATTGTCGAAGCCCTGCCGCGCCAGGAAGGCGTCGATCTCGCCGCGAACGCGCTCGCTGGTGAGCGCCTCGCCGTCGTGCGTGAGGGCGCCGTCGGCCCGGGCCTGGGCGCGCGCCACAAGCCGGCAGGCCCGTTCGATGGCGCGTTCGGTCATGGCCTGGCTCTGGCGCATGGCGTCCAGCTCCTCCGCGTCCTTGGCGCGGCGGTCGGCGACGAACAGCGACGGCTCGCAGCGCAGCGCCACGCCCGCGGCCGTCAGGTGATGGGCGAAGATGGCCGGGAAGGTGCGGTCGCTCACGGCCTTGCGCACGCCGGCGCGGCGCAGGCACTCGGCCAGCGCCTGCGCGGTGGCGGTCTCGCGGTCGCCGCTCAGCCCGCCGGCGGGCTCGAAGTCCCGTGGGCAGGCGAAGGCGTCGGCGCGCGCGTGGCGCCGCGCGCGGTCCATCTCGATGTCCCGAAGGATGAGCGTGCGGGCGCGCCGCTCCATGCCACCGCCCCACTCCATCAGCGCCACGGGATCGCCCACGCGGAACCGGATGCGGTGGAACAGCAGCATGTTCACGGCGGGCACCCCCGCCATCACGATGGCCTCGTCGCTGGCGATCATGCGCGCAGGATAGGAGCGGCCACGGGGCCGCCGCTCACGCGCGCGTGAGCTTGCGGTAGGCGATGCGGTGCGGCGTGGCGTCGGCGCCCAGGCCCAGGCGCTTGCGGCGGTCCTCCTCGTACTCGCTCCAGGAGCCCGGGAAGAGGAACACCTTGCTGTCGCCCTCGAAGGCCAGGATGTGCGTGGCCACGCGGTCCAGGAACCAGCGGTCGTGGCTGATCACCAGCACCACGCCGGCGTAGTTCTGGATGGCCTCCTCCAGCGCGCGCATGGTGTTCACGTCCAGGTCGTTGGTGGGCTCGTCCAGCAGGATCACGTTGGCCCCGCTGGTGAGCATGCGCGCCAGGTGCACGCGGTTGCGCTCGCCGCCGCTCAGCACGCCCACCTGCTTCTGCTGGTCCGCGCCGGTGAAGCCGTAGCGGCTGACGTAAGCACGACTGTTCACCTCGGCCCCGCCCAGCCGGATCATCTCGCTGCCGCCCGAGATGGCCTGCCACACGCTCTCCGAGTCCTTCAGCGTGTCGCGCGTCTGTTCCAGGTACGCCAGCTTCACCGTCTCGCCCACGCGGAACTCGCCGCTGTCGGCCTTCTCATGTCCGGTGATCATCTTGAACAGCGTGGTCTTGCCGGCGCCGTTGGGGCCGATGATGCCCACCACCGCGCCCGGCGGGATCTCGAAGGTGGCGCCGTCCAGCAGCAGGCGCTCGCCGAAGGCCTTGCCCACCTCCTTCGCCTGCACCACCACGTTGCCCAGGCGCGGCCCGGCGGGAATGAAGATCTCGATCTCCTTGGCCTTGGTCTTGGAGTCCTGCGCCAGCAGCTGCTCGTAGCTGGCCACGCGCGCCTTGCTCTTGGCCTGACGGCCCTTGGGGTTCTGCCGGATCCAGTCCAGCTCGCGGGACAGGGTCTTCTGCCTCTGGCTCTCCTGCTTCTCCTCCACCGCCAGCCGTTTCTGCTTCTGCTCCAGCCAGCCGGTGTAGTTGCCCTTGTACGGGATCCCCTCGCCGCGATCCAGCTCCAGGATCCAGCCGGCCACGTTGTCCAGGAAGTAGCGGTCGTGGGTGACCGCGATCACGGTGCCTTCGTAGCGCTTCAGGTACTGCTCCAACCAGCCCACGCTCTCCGCGTCCAGGTGGTTGGTGGGCTCGTCCAGCAGCAGGATGTCGGGCTTGCGCAGCAGCAGCCTGCAGAGCGCCACGCGGCGCTTCTCGCCGCCGGAGCAGGTGTTCATGGGCTGGTCCGGCGGCGGGCAGCGAAGGGCCTCCATGGCCATCTCCAGCTGGTTGTCCACGCTCCAGGCGTCGATGCTGTCCAGCTTCTCCTGCACCTCCGCCTGCCGGTTGAGCACCTTCTCCATCTCGTCCGCCTCCAACGGCTCCGCCAACTTCTCGTTGAGTCGGTCGTATTCGGCCAGCAGATCGAAGGTGGCCTTGGCGCCCTCTCGCACCACTTCCAGACAGGTGCGCGTCTCGCCCAGCAGCGGCTCCTGCTCCAGGTATCCGATCTCGTAGCCCTGGGCCGCCCAGACCTTGCCCTCAAAGTTCCGGTCCACGCCAGCCATGATCTTGAGCAGCGTGCTCTTGCCGCTGCCGTTCAAGCCCAGTACGCCGATCTTGGCACCGTAGTAGTAGGAGAGGGAGATGTCCTTCAGGATCGGCTTGCGGTCGATCTCCTTGGTCACCCCCTGCATGGAGTAGATGATCTGGGTGGTCTCGTTGGCGGGCGGGGTGGGCGGCATGCGCGGATCTCCGGGAGGAACTCCGATGGTAAGGAGCGCGCATGCGTGCTCCGCCACCCCTTGTGGAGGATCAGAAGCTGTACAAATCGCCCTTTCGAAGATCGAGAGGTGTATTTTATAGGACTACTTCAGTTTCAGTCGCTCGTGTCGTCACTGACAACGAAAAGCGTTTCGCCTGCATTTTCCCGGCTTCCTCCACCATCCAGGTTCCCCGGTGTCCACGAAAACCGGAAAAGTCGCATGAAGATTTTGCGCCCCTTCTGATCCGGGCTAGGTTGCACCTGCTTCGTCGGCTCTCGGCCCCGCATTCCCAGCAGGTCCGCTCCGCCGAGGTCAGAGTGTTCCCCTCGGGCTTTCCCAGCCCATTCACTTCCCTTCCCTTCCTTTTCGGAGTTCCCAAATGCACAAGATCGGACTTGCCTCTGTGGCCGTCATGGCCCTCACCGCGGTCGCGGGCGCTGACTTCCGCACCGACAGCTACATCGAAGGCGGCGACGCCCGCTACATGGGCACCATCAGTGGCACCCAGCTGGCGGCCCTGCGCGGCACCGCGCAGCGCAGCAGCAGCATGTACTCCACCAACTGGACCGCGGACAGCAACGGCGCCAGCTTCACCCCGGGCAACATCGCCTCGGCCAACAGCTCCACGGGCCCGGTCTACGGCCAGGGCAACTGGGCGTACTACTGCGGTTCGGGCGCGGGCACCAACCCCAGCAACTACAAGATCAACGCGGGCAGCCCGGCTGGTCGCACTGGTCAGGCCATGCAGATCACCGGTTCCATCAGCACCGCCGCCAGCCGCTACCTGTATCAGGACCTGTCGGCTCAGTGGGCTGCTCGCAACGCCGGCGATGACATCGCCTGGGTCGAGTACGCGGCCTTCATGTCCAGCGCTGCCAGCACCAGCGGCAACCGCACGGGCGGCTTCCTCTTCGGTGTGGACAGCACCGGCACCATCGGCGGCATGATGACCGGCATGACCATGGAGTACGGCACCGCGGGCACCACCACCAAGCAGCGCTCGGTGTTCGGCTACGCGTACTACACCAGCGGCACCACCACGGGCAACTACCGCTTCAAGCTGTCTGAGCAGGCGCTCAGCAGCGGCGGCACCAGCCCGCTGGCCGTGTC
>CAZKHO010000145.1:0-5071 GCA_964552505.1 uncultured Bifidobacterium sp.
GCAAGCGCACCGCGCTGGCCTACGTGCGCATCGCGCACGACATGGTGAAGCAGGGGCTGATGAAGCCCGAGCACGCCATCAAGAGTGCCGACCCCGAGGCCATGAACCAGCTGCTGCAGCCGGTGTTCGACCGCAAGGCGCACCAGGCGGCGCGCGACGAGGGTCGCCTGCTGACCAAGGGTCTCGCGGCCGGCCCCGGCGCGGCGAGCGGCAAGGCCGTCTTCAGCGCGGCGAAGGCCGAGGAGATGGTGCGCGCCGGCCACAAGGTGGTGCTGATCCGTCTCGAGACCAGCCCCGAGGACCTGCGCGGCATGATCGCCGCCGAGGGCATCCTGACGGCGCGCGGCGGCGTGAGCAGCCATGCGGCGCTGGTGGCCCGCCAGATGGGCAAGGTGTGCGTGGTGGGCGCGGGCGAGCTGGCGGTGGACTACCACCACTGCACCATGACCTGCCGCGGCGTGACGGTGCGTGAAGGCGATCCCATCTCCATCGACGGCACCACCGGCGAGGTGTTCGCGGGCGCCATCGCCACGGCGGACAGCGAGCTGAAGCAGGTGCTGGTGGCCGGCACCCTGAAGCCCAGCGAGAGCGAGGTCTTCAAGTACTACAGCTTCGTGATGAAGCTGGCGGACAAGTACCGCCGTCTGGGCATCCGCACCAACGCGGACACGCCCGAGCAGACCCGCAACGCCATCGCGTTCGGCGCCCAGGGCATCGGTCTCTGCCGCACCGAGCACATGTTCTTCGAGGGCGACCGCATCGACGCCATGCGCGAGATGATCCTGGCCCGCGAGGAGGGCGCGCGTCGTGCGGCGCTGGCCAAGCTGCTGCCGTTCCAGCAGGGCGACTTCGAGGGCATCTTCCGCGCGCTGGACGGCCTGCCGGCGTGCATCCGCCTGCTCGATCCGCCGCTGCACGAGTTCCTGCCGCACGACGGGAAGGCGCAGCAGGCGCTGGCGTCCAAGATGGGCGTGCCGGTGGAGACCATCGCCGGCCGCGTGCGCGAGCTGCACGAGTTCAACCCCATGCTGGGCTTCCGCGGCTGCCGCCTGGGCATCGTGTACCCCGAGATCAGCGAGATGCAGGTGCGGGCCATCCTGCAGGCCGCCGCGGCGGTGCAGAAGTCGGGCGTGAAGGTGAAGCCCGAGATCATGATCCCGCTGGTGGGCTTCGCCAAGGAGCTGGAGCTGCAGGTGGAGGTGGTGCACCGCGTGGCCAAGGAAGTGCAGGCCGCCACCGGCCAGAAGCTGGCCTACATGGTGGGCACCATGATCGAGGTGCCGCGTGGCGCGCTGAACGCGGACCACATCGCCAAGACCGCCGAGTTCTTCAGCTTCGGCACCAACGACCTGACCCAGACCTGCCTGGGCATGAGCCGCGACGACTCGGGCAGCTTCCTGCCGCGCTACGCCGAGCTGGAGATCGCCAAGGACAATCCCTTCGCCAGCATCGACGTGCACGGCGTGGGCCAGCTGGTGCGCACCGCGGTGGAGAAGGGCAAGGCGGCGCGCCCGGACATCAAGCTGGGCATCTGCGGCGAGCACGGCGGCGATCCGGCCAGCGTGGGATTCTTCCACGACGTGGGCCTGGCCTACGTGAGCTGCTCGCCGTTCCGCGTGCCTGTGGCGCGTCTTGCCGCGGCTCGCGCAGCGGTGCTGGAGGCGGAGCGCCTCAAGGCCGGACGCGCCAAGCGCTGACCTTCCGCGGACGCTCGATCCTGCGACTTCAGGACCCCCGTGTTCGCACGGGGGTCCTTTCATGTCCGGGTTGGGATTGCGTGCACGGGTCGCTAGCCTGCGTCGGTGGGACGATCCCTCACCATCCTGGCCCTGGGCGCGCTGGCGCTGACCGCCGGCTGCCGCGTCTCGCGGCCGGATCTGCAGGCCGGCGCCGGTGCGCGCGACGCAGGCCTGGCGCAGGGGAGCGAGGCGGGAGCGGTGCCACCACGCAGCTATGTCTGCAGGCGCGCGTCCGAGCCGCCCGCCCTGGAGGGCAGCTTCGAGGACGGCCCGTGGCAGCAGGCCCCGTGGACCGAGGACTTCGTGGTGGTGCGCCGTCGCGAACCGGGGGGCAGCGTCCGCACGCGCGCCAAGATGCTGTGGGACGACGCCTACCTCTACTGCGTGGTGGAGCTGCTGGAGCCGCAGCAGGCCGACGCCGCCTCGCGACCGCCGCGCCATGACGTGGACATCCTGGTGGCCGACGACGCCGCGCGCCCCTCCTACGAGATCGAGGTGGTGGGCATGGGCACCATCAAGGACGCGCGCTTCGACGGTCCGGAGGGAGCGCGCACCTCGGACCTGAAGTGGGACGCGAAGGGACTGAAGACCTCGGTGCAGAAGTCCTCGGACGGCGCCACGCTGCGCTGGACCGCGGGCTTTGCGCTGCCGTGGAGCACGCTGGTGCGGCAGGACGCACCTCAGGCCACGCCGCCGTCGGCGCCCAAGCCGGGCGCCATCTGGCGCGTGGACATGGGCCGCTCCACCTGGCGTCCCGTGGCCACGGAGGAGGAGGGCCTGCCGCAGGCCGCCGGCTACGAACGCGCGGCCTGGCAGCCACCGGCCGATCCGGCCGAGCCTGGAGGCTGGGGCGCGGTAGAGTTCGCTCCGTGAACCGCCTTCGAACGGCCGCCCTGGTGGCGGTGATCGCCCTCCTGCAGGCCTGTCAGAACGCCGCCTACGGCCCGTGGCCGCGCGCGCCGGTGCCCGGCACGGTGCGCGAGTATCCATGCCGCCACACCTCCAAGGCCCCGGACCTGGAGGGCGTGCTCGACGACGGCGTCTGGGCCAAGGCGCCGTGGAGCGAGCCGTTCATGGACATCGAGGGGCCGGACAAGCCCAAGCCGCGGCATCGCACCTGGTTCAAGATGCTGTGGGACGAGAAGTTCCTCTACGTGGGCGCGCTCCTGGAGGAACCCGACGTGTGGGCCACCTACGACCGGCGCGACATGGTGGTCTTCCACGAGAACGACTTCGAGGTGTTCATCGATCCGGACGGCGACAGCGAGGGCTACTACGAGATCGAGGTGAACGCCAAGGGCACCATCTTCGACCTTCATCTGCACAAGGCCTACCGAGCCGGCGGTCCCGCCATGACGCACTGGAACTGCGCAGGCCTGCAGGGGTCCGTGCGCGTGCAGGGCACGCTGAACGACGGCACCGATCGGGACCGCTCCTGGACCGTGGCGCTGGCCATCCCGTGGGAGAGCCTGAAGCCGCCGGTGGACGCGCCGGCCGGTGGTGCCGAAGCCGCCCGCGCCGGCATGGTTCCCGGGGTGGGCGACACCTGGCGCATGAACTTCAGCCGCGTGCAGTGGCAGGTGGACTGGAAGGACGGCGCATACGCCAAGCGCCCCGGCACGCGCGAGGACAACTGGGTCTGGACCCCGCAGTGGGCCGTGGACATGCACCGCCCGGAACACTGGGGACGGGTGCGGTTCACGCGCTGAGGCCCAGGGGTCCGCGGGCGCTTATCGGCCACGCGAGAACCCGGCAATTGACGCAGCCGGAAGGCGCCGCGCTGCGAATGGACTCCTCCAAACTTCCACCGCCATGAGCCGACACCGCAACGATCGTTCCATCGACGCTCCCGCCGCCGACCTTCGCGCCGGCGTGGACACGCCCGCCCGCCTCATGGAGGAGCTGGAGATCGCGCCGGATCCGGGCAGCCTCTATCACCAGGTGCTCACGCAGGTGCTCACCGCGGCGCCGCTGGTGGGCATGCGCCGCGAGCATCAGCTGATGTTCGCGCAGCCCAAGAACGAGATCGTGGTGCACTTCCCGGTGCTGATGGACGACGGTCGGCATCGCATGTTCACCGGCTACCGCGTGCAGCACAACAACGCGCTGGGCCCCTACAAGGGCGGCCTGCGCTTCCATCCGCACGTGACGCTGGACCAGATGAAGGGCCTGGCCATGATCATGAGCCTGAAGTGCAGCCTGCTGCGGCTGCCCTTCGGCGGCGCCAAGGGCGGCGTACGCTGCAATCCGCGCGAGCTGGCCCGCGACGAGCAGATGCGCGTCACGCGCCGCTTCTGCAGCGCCATCAGCAACCAGATCGGTCCCGACTACGACATCCCGGGCCCGGGCGTGGGCACCGACGCGCAGACCATGGCGTGGTTCGTGGACACCTTCGCGCAGACCACGCCGGAGCACGGTCGTCAGGACACCACGCGCGCCGTCACCGGCAAGCCCATCGAGCTGGGCGGCGTGCCCGGCCGCGACCGCGCCAGCGCCATGGGCATGGTGCTGGTGCTGGAGGAGATGCTGCCGGACTTCGGCATGCAGGTGAAGGGACTCCGGTTCAGCCTGCTGGGCTTCGGCAAGGTGGGCAGCTGGACGGCGCGCATCCTGCAGGAGCGCGGCGCCACGCTGGTGGCCGTCATGGACGACACCGGCGCGCTGCGCAACGACAAGGGCATCGACGCGGCGGACCTGGCCGAGCATGTGCACGTGGCCGGCGGCGTGCGCGGCTTCGCGGCCAGCGACGCGGTGGAGCGCGAGGAGTTCCTGCGCGCACCGGTGGACCTGTTCATCCCGGCGGCGCTGGAAGGCATGATCGACGGCGAGAGCGCGCAGCTGATCCGCGCGCGGGTGGTGGCCGAGGCGGCCAGCCTGCCCACCGACGCCGAGGGCGAGGAAGTGCTGCTGCAGCGCGGCATCGAGGTGCTGCCCAGCCTGCTCTGCAACGCCGGCGGCCTGGTGGCCAGCCACATGGAGTGGACGCTCAACAAGGGCTCCACGCAGATCACCGCCACCGAGATGGAGGAGCGCCTGGGCCAGCACATGACCGAGGCGGCCCGTCGGGTGCGACTGGCGCGTCATCGGCTGGAGAGCGACCTGCGCACCGCGGCCATCGGTTCCGCGCTGGAGCAGATCAGCCGCGTGCATCAGCTGCGCGGCGTCTTCCCCTGAGTCTCAGGCCTTCAGGCGGGCGCTCACCCTGGACGCCAGCGCCGCGCCCGCGGCGTGGTCCAGCGGCGCGGCCTTCCAGCCGATGCCCAGCCCGCGGCCGTCCTCGAACCTGGGGATGACGTGGAAGTGCACGTGCATCACCGCCTGGTGCGCCAGCG
>CAZKHO010000146.1:0-4966 GCA_964552505.1 uncultured Bifidobacterium sp.
TGTCGCCCTGCGCGTGCGCGAAGCCGCACAGGATGGCGTTGTGCTGGCCGGCGTTCCGGTACAGCAGCAGCGCCTTCACCTCGCCGGCGTTCTCGCGGGCGTACTGCAGGAGCATCTCGTCGCTGCCGTCCCGGCTGCCGTCGTCGATCAGCAGCAGCTCCCACGGCCGGCCCAGGGCGCGGCCGGCGGCCAGCGTGCGGCGCAGCAGCTCGGGCAGGTTCTCCCGCTCGTTGTACACCGGCACCACCACGCTCACGCTGGACTTCATGGCGCGGCTCCCGCCATGCTCACCCGCGCCTTGGCGCCGGCCAGCGTGTCCTTGATGGCGCGCACCACGTCCATGGCGTCCTCGTCCGTCATGTCGGGGAACATGGGGATGGTGCAGATGCGCGCCGAGTTCCACTCGGTGTCTGGCAGTCGGCCCATCCACTGCCCGCGGTTCTCGCGATACCAGCGGTGCGTGTGGCTGGCCAGGAAGTGGATGCCCGTGCCGATGTTCCGCTCCTTCAGGCCCTGCATGAAGGCCGTGCGGTCCAGGCCCGCCTTGCGCTCGTCCACGCGCACCACGAACAGGTGCCGCGCGTGACGATGGGCCCAGGCCGGATCGGCCAGCGGCAGCACGCCGTCCACGTTCGCCAGCTCGCGTCGATACAGCGCGCTGATCTGGTCGCGGCGGCGGATGAACTCGTCCAGGCGGGGCAGCTGGCGCACGGCCAGCACCGCGTTCATGTCCGGCAGGTTCTGCTTGTAGCCCGGCTCCTGCACCTCGGCCTGCGGGCTGCGGCCCTGCTGCGTGCGGTCGTGCGCGTCTACCTCCAGGCCGTGGAAGCGAAGGCGGCGCACCTTGCGTGCCAGCGCGTCGTCGTTGGTGGTGAGGATGCCGCCTTCGCCGCTGGTGATGTTCTTGATGGGGTGCAGCGAGAAGATGGCGTGATCCTGCCCGCCCACCTCCAGCCCCTTGTAGTGCGTGCCGATGGCGTGCGCGGCGTCCTCGAGCATGGTGACGCCCTTGGCCCGGCAGACGGCGCGAATGGGATCCAGATCCACCGGCGCGCCCGCGTAGTGCACCGGGATCACCACCTTGGTCCGGGGCGTGATCGCGGCCTCGATGGCCTCCGGCGACGCCAGCAGCGTGTCGCGGTGCGCGTCCACGAACACGTTGGTGCCACCCAGCAGCTCCACCATGTTGGGTGTGCTCACCCAGGTCATGCTGGGGCCCACCACCTCGTCGCCCGGGCCCACGCCCAGCGCCTGCAGCGTGAGATGCATCAAGGCGGTGCCGCTGGTGGCGGCGATGGCGTGTCTGGCGCCGGTGCGCTTGGCCACGGCATCCTCCAGGGCGCCCACGCGGGGTCCCGTGGTGATCCAGCCGCTGCGAAGCACCTCGCCTATGGCGGCGATGTCCTCCTCGCTGATGCTGGGCCTGCAGAAGGGCAGGAAGGTGTCCCGCATCGCGGAAGTGTACGGGAAGCCGAAGGGGGCCCCGCCGGCGGGGGAATCAAAGTGGCGGTTTCAGGCCCATGCGGCCCAATTCCAGAACCTTGGATCTTGATTCTGGAATCGATCTGGGGTATCCACCGCTGCATGTACGGGAAGCAGACTGAACGCGCGATCGCCGCCATGAGCCGCTTGGCCGAAGTCTGGGACGGCGGCCGCACGCGCCTCTCCAGCATCGACATCGCCGACAACCGCAGCCTGCCCCGTCCAATGGTGGCCAAGCTGCTCACCACGCTGTCGCAGGGCGGACTGGTCACGGGTTCACCCGGACCGGGTGGCGGCTACGCGCTGGCGCGCGCGCCGGCCGAGATCGCCTTCCGACACGTGTTCGAGCTCTTCGAGCGCGAGGACAAGAGTCACCTCTGCCCGTTTGGCGGCGGCGTGTGCGGCGGGGCCAACCCGTGCGCCATGCACGACCGGCTGCTGGCGGTGCAGGCCGACGTGGCACGCTTCCTGGACGAGACCACCTTCGAGCGATTCCGTGTGCACGCTCAGGAGAAGGGCTACAAGCCCAATCAGGCGGATCCCAACCCGGACGGGCCTCGCGAGACCTGGCGCGCGCGCCTCTCGCGCAAGCCGGGCTGAGCGCGCGTTCAGCCCTCGGTCTCGAACAGCAGGCCGCGTTCGCCCGCCTCCAGATGTCGCACGGGCCCGTCGTAGGCCTGATAGTCGTCATTGGGATGCGCGTCCAGCCACGCCACGAACGCCAGCACGGTGCCCAGATCGGCGCGCTGGCGCCAGTGTTCGCCGAACACCGTCTTGATGCCCAGCCATGCGTGCGCGTGCGCGTTGCGCCGTGCCAGTCCGGGATGCGGCGTGAGCAGCGGCTGGATGCGGTCCGCCACCTGGCGAACGCGGGCGTTGACCTGGGCCAGCGTGGGGGTGGGCACACCGGAAAACTAGCGGCACACGTGCAAAAAGAGCGCCGCCCGGCGCGGGGCCGGGCGGCGGTGCGTTCGGAGTCAATCGAGCGCGGAACTCAGGCGCGGCGACGACGGGCCATCAGGCCCGCCAGACCCACCAGCGCCGCGGCGCCGGGGGCCGGCACCAGAGTGCCGCTCACCAGGATGTTGTCGATGCGGCTGGTGCCACCCGGCTGATACACGCTGCTGCTGTTCAGCGAGTCCACCAGCGCGCGGATGCGCACAATCACCTCGGCGGCGTTGTCGGCCGACGCGCCCAGCGACGCGGTCCGAGTGGCACCCGGGTTGTTGGTGGTGGTGCTCCAGCTGGGCGACGTGCCGGGGTCGTAGGCGGACACGATGGTGGTGAAGCTGGTGCCGCCGTTCACGCTCATCTCCACCAGCCAGGACGCCGGGCCGGTGGAGCTGCGGATCTGGTCGAAGGAGAACGAGATCCCGCTGTAGCCGGTGGTGTCGAACTTGGCCTGATAGTAGTCACCGGCCTTCCACACGTTGCTGCTGAACGCGTAGGTGCTGCCGTTGCCGGCGGGCGAGGTGTACGAGGTGGGGGTGGTGCTGTACGAGGCCAGCTGGTGCGTGCTGCTCAGCTCGAAGCCCGCCTGGAGCTTCTTGGCGCCCGAGTCGGCGCGGCCGGCCAGCGTGGGATCCCAGGTGGCGCCGCCCGTGTTGGGGTTGGCGTTGTAGGTGGTGCCGTCGGGATTCAGGGCCAGCGGGACCTTGAAGAAGGTGCCGGTGGGGACGTTGCCGGTTCCCGTGGGGAACGCGCAGGGCATGGTCCAGCCACCAATGAGGTCGGCGTTCGCGGCGGCGCTCAGGGCTGCCGCAGCCACGGCCGCAACGGCCGAAAGGCGGTTCAGGGACATGGGAATTGACTCCGAAGGGGAAAAGGGGGAAGCAGGGAAACGGGGAAACAGCCTCGGGTGGGAGCCCGCGGCGTCCGAAACTTATCCCGTTTTCAAATGGGCGCAAATTTGCCTTGCCAATTGGTTCCAATCGGGGAAGATTGACCCCCATGAGCCCCCGCCGAAACGCCATTTTTGGGTCCATTCTGGGGGTTCTGAGCGCTGGAACGGCCTCCGCGCAGTCCCTGCTCCTGATTCCGGACACGGGCACCGACCGCATCTGCGCCTTCAGCCCCGCGGACGGGTCCGTGGTGAACCTGAACTTCATCCCCAAGGACGGTCGCATGAAGCAGGTGGCCAAGGTGGTGCAGACCCCTTGGAACACCCTCCTGATGACCGACTTCGAGGCCAACTCCATCTGGGAGTACGGCTTCGACGGCCAGTACATCGGCACCTTCGTGAGCACGGCGGCCCTTGGCTTCCCGGTGGCCCCTGGCGTCAGTCGAGGCGTGCAGGGTCTGTGCATCGCCTACGGCAAGGTCTGGTTCATCTTCAACGACGTGACCGGCACCGGCGCGGACAACCGCAACGCCATCTGGAGCGTGGAGTTCGACGGCAGCAACCCGCACGCGGTCTGCACGGCCATCGACCACCCGGAGCTGGGGCAGCCGCGTGACATCACGCCCTACAACGGCGGCTTCCTGGTCACCGACAGCGGCAATCCCAACAACGCCTCGGACGACCTGGAGTTCACCACGCTGGACTGGCAGTTCCAGACGCCGGCCTTCTACAACAGCACCGCGGCGGGTGCGAGCGACCTGTTCCAGTTTCCGCAGCAGGTCTCGGTGGCGCCGGACGGGCGCGTGCTGGTGGCCTGCTTCTCCAACGCGGCCGGCGTGCACGAGATCGACCCCACCACGCACTCGCTGTGGCGCTACCGGAGCGCCGCCAACGCGCTGCGCGGCGTCTGCGCGCTGGACAGCGGCGACTGGCTGGTGACCGGCGGCACGCGCGTGACCACGGTGGCGCCCTTCTCGGGGGTCTACACGGATGTGGTCAACCTGACGGCCAGCAACAACGGCGGCACAGCGGCCAGCTTCCGCTGGATCACCCGCGTGGAGAAGCCGGCGTGCTTCGGCGACCTGGACGGCAGCAACACGGTGGACGGCGGCGACATCGCGCTGACGTTGCTGGACTACGGCCCGTGTCAGGGCTGCCCCAGCGACGTGGACGGCAGCGGCGAGGTGGACTTTGGCGACGTGGCGCTGATCCTGCTGTCCATGGGCCCGTGTCAGTGATTCGCTGATTCAGGTCTGGAGCCACGGGAATCCTGCAGGGGACCTGCAGGTTCCCCGCGGCTGTTCGCTGTCCAGCCCGGTTGCGCGTTCCGCCGTGGTCAAAAAGAGAAGCGCCGCATGGGGTGAGCCATGCGGCGCAGGGGTCGGAGTCAATCGACCGGAGTGACTGTTTCCCGAACGCTTCAGGCGCGACGACGGCGAGCCATCACGCCGGCCAGACCCACGAGCGCAGCGGCGCCGGGAGCCGGAACCAGGGTGCCCTGGATCTGCACGTTGTCGATACGGGCGGTGCCACCGGCGGAGGACGCCGCACTCGTGGCGATCCAGCGGATCAGCAGTGAGGCCTGGTCAGCCGCGGCCGTGATGCCGGTGAGGTTGGTGGTGTAGGCGGCGCTGTACGAAGCCG
>CAZKHO010000147.1:0-4944 GCA_964552505.1 uncultured Bifidobacterium sp.
TCTCCACGCGCACCGGCGCGCCCTTCTTCACCCACTGCCACATCTTGTCGCCGCCACGAAGATCGCGCCGATCCACCTCCACCTCCACCGTGCGACCGGCGTAGGCCACCTCGCGCAGGCGCTTGGCCAGCGTGTCGCACGCCTGGTTCACGGCGGCGGCGGTCTCGGGCTTGGGCGTGATGGGCAGGATCACCACATGCGTGGGCGCCAGGCGCGGCGGCACGGCCAGGCCGTCGTCGTCGGCGTGGGTCATGATCAGGCCGCCGATGAGGCGCGTGCTCACGCCCCAGCTGGTGGTCCACGCGTGCTGCAGCGTGCCGCCCTGATCCAGGAACTTGATGTCGCTGGCCTTGGAGAAGTTCTGCCCCAGGAAGTGGCTGGTGCCGGCCTGCAGCGCCTTGCGATCCTGCATCATGGCCTCGATGGAGAACGTGTCCACGGCGCCGGGAAAGCGCTCGCCGTCGGTCTTGCGGCCCTTGATGACCGGCATGGCCATCCAGTTCTCCGCGAAGTCCGCGTAGACGTCCAGCATCTTCATGGTCTCCTCGCGCGCCTCGGCGTCCGTGGCGTGGGCCGTGTGACCCTCCTGCCAGAGGAACTCCGCGGTCCGCAGGAAGAGGCGGGTGCGCATCTCCCACCGCACCACGTTGGCCCACTGGTTGATGAGCAGCGGCAGGTCCCGGTAGCTCTGCACCCACTTGGCGAAGCTGGCGCCGATGATGGTCTCGCTGGTGGGGCGAACCACCAGCGGCTCCTCCAGCTCGCCGGCGGGCACCAGGCCCGGTCGGCCGTCGGGCTTGACGCCGGCCTGCAGTCGGTGATGCGTCACCACCGCGCACTCCTTGGCGAAGCCCTCCACGTGCTCGGCCTCCTTCTCCAGGAAGCTGAGCGGAATGAACAGCGGGAAGTAGGCGTTCTTGTGACCGGTGTCCTTGAACATCCGGTCCAGCACGCGCTGCGTGTTCTCCCAGAGCTGGTAGCCCCACGGCTTGATCACCATGCAGCCGCGCACCGGGCTGTTCTCGGCCAGGTCGGCCGCTCGCACCACCTGCTGGTACCACTCCGCGTAGTGCTGCTCGCGCGTGGGGGTGATGGCGGTCTGGGGGGCGGCCTGCGGCTTCGGGGGGTTGCTCATGCGTGCTCCGTTGGGGCGGCGAAGGTAGCACGCGGCCGCTTCAGCGGGCCGGATCCAGCGCCTTTCGAAGGCGACGGCGCACCGGACCGCGACCCTCCCGCATGGCGGCCACTCCCTGCGCCCGTGCGGCGCGAAGGCATGTGGCCCGGTGCCGCCGGGCCAACGTCCGAAGGCGCTGCGCCGGCACCCGCAGCGGCGAGCCGGGTTCCGGCTCAGGCATGCGCTCCACCATGAGCTCCGCGTCGCGGGCCTCGCCCAGCAGCGCGGTGGCCTTGCGAAGGCGGCGCTCGGTGCGCACGGCCCACGGACCCGCCGCGGACGCCATGAGCAGGAGCAGGTTGGCGGCACGCTGCGCGCGCTTGCGGTTGCCATGCAGCCACGCCTCGTCGCGACCGTCCCAGCGCGAGCGGAATCGGTCCCGGGCGCGCGCCCAGGCGTCCGAGACGGCACGCGAAAGCAGGGCGGCGTCCACCTTGGAGAGATCCAGCGCCTTCACGCGCGCGCGGGCCTGCTCGATCTCCGCGCGACTGCGGCGCAGCAGCCCCGCCACGCCCGCCTCGCCTTGACGCGTCGATGCCTCCACGCCCGCGCCGCCCGCGGACCGCCATGCATCCATCGCCAGCGCGCGCATGGACCGCGGCACCAGCCGGACCACGCGCTGCGCCGCCAGGGTGCGTGCGTGGGAATCGCGCAGCGCGCCCAGACGCCGGGCCGCGCCTCCAAGCAGTTCGTCGATGGCGGTCCTTTCGCCCGTTGTCACCGCGCCGTCCAGCAGCTGCAGCGCCGCACGCAGCCGCTTCACGCTGCGACGGAACTCGTGCACCCCGGTGACCAGATCGTCCGGCGTCGGTCCCGCCGCCTGGTCCAGCCTTCGCACGGCATGGTCCAGCTCCCGCTGCAGCAGGGAATGCAGCGCCGCCGGAAGCCTTCGCCGGGTGTCCAGCGTCAGGGCCATGCGTTCAGGCTACCGCCCGAATCCGGCCAGTCCCAGGATTCCGGCGCATCCCAACACAACGCTCACACAGCCGTTCAGGGTGAAGAACGTGAGCGCCATCCGCGAGGTGCCCCAGCGTCGCACCGTGGCGTGCTCCACGGACAGCAGCGCCGTCACCGCACCCACGGCCACCACAAAACCCGTGCCCAGCCGAGGCTCGGTGCGCCAGGCCTGCACCAGACAGCCGACGGCCAGAGCGTGCATGGCCAGACTGAGCCAGAGCGACGCGCGCACGCCCAGCCGCGACGGCATGCTGTGCAGACCTTCGCGACGGTCCACCTCCACGTCCTGCAGGGCGTAGATCACGTCGAAGCCGGTCACCCACAGCATCACCATGGCCGCCAACCACCACGCCGCTGGCTGCGTCACGGCCTCGGGCCGCACCGCCAGCGCCGCCGCGGGCACGCTCATGGCAAGACTGGCCCCCAGCCACGCATGACAGAGCCATGTGCGGCGCTTCAGGAACGGGTAGGTGAGCAGCCACAGCAGCACCGGCACCGACAGCGCCAGCGGCCAGGGATTGTTCAGGAGCCACCAGAACGCTCCCGCACCCAGCAGGAACGCCGTCACGCTGACCGCCAGCAGCACGGCGGCGCCACGCCGCGAGAGCCGCCCCGACGGGATGGCACGCCCCATCGTGCGCGGATTGCGTGCGTCGATGTCGGCGTCCAGCAGGCGGTTGGAGAGCATGGCCGCGGTGCGAGCGCCGACCATGCACCACGCCACAAGCGCCAGCGGCCAGGCCAGCGCGGACCACGGCAGGCCCTCCGGCGTCACCGCGGCCAGGCACGCGCCCAGCAGCGCAAACGGCAGCGCAAAGACGCTGTGATGCAGCTTGATGTCCGAGGCGGCCGCCCGCAGCTCCGCGGTCGCGCGCACGGCGTCCGCCACGCTCAGTGCTTGGGCTCGGCCGGATCCGCCGCCTTGACGGCTCCCGCCGCGGGATCGTCGATCTCGCCGGGCCGCGAGTCGGTCACGTCCGACGCGGTGGAGCCCACCAGCGGCGGGTTGAAGGCCTGCGCCTTCGCGGGGATCAGCCAACGCTGCACGAACATGGGGCGGAAGTCCACGCCGAACGCACCCTCCAGGTGGACCGTCATGATCTGGTACACGCCTTCGGGGCTGGGGTAGACGATGTCCACCTCGGCCTTGCCGCCGTCCAGGCGAACCTGACGCACGGTGAACGCTTCCTTGTCGTCGGCCGTCATGGGGCGCGTGCCGTCGCCCAGTCGTCGCCCCACGTCATCCCACGCCGCCTGCAGCGTGTTGGGTGGCAGGTTGAAGACCAGGGCCACGTTCGGGTTGCCGCGCTGCTGCGCATAGCGCAGCGCACTGGCCATCACCTGCGGCAGCGGCGGAGTGTTGGCGGGCACCACGGCCTTGCCGGCGGTGGGCGGGTAGGTGGCGCTTGCGGCGCAGCCGGCCAGCAGGACGGCGACACAGAGAAGATTTCGAAGCATCGTGAGGCCTCCTCGGGGCGGTGGCGTCACTTCTCCGCCTTGGCGATCTGCCAGTACTCCAGCTCCACCGGAGCCTGGCGACCGAAGATGGTAACGAGCACGCGGACCAGGCCCTTCTCGGGCAGGGTCTCCTCGACCGTGCCTTCGTAGTTCTGGAACGGGCCTTCCTTGATGGTGACCGCGTCGCCCTTGACGAACTCCATGCGGACCGTCGGGGTCTCCTCGGGCTTGCGGCTGTCGAAGAGCATCTTCTCGACCTCGGGCGGGGTCATCGGCGTGGGCCGTCCCGCGGTGCCGACGAAGTCGCCCACGCCCGTGGTCTCCTTGATCAGGAAGAACACGTCCTGCGGGATGCGCCCGTCCGGCTCCAGCTTCATCTCCACGAACACGTAGCCGGGGTACAGCTTGGTCTCGGTGACCTTCTGCTTGCCGGCCTTCATGGTCTTGGTCTTCTCGGTGGGCACCATGATGCGGCCCACGAGGTGCTGCATGGCCTCGATCTGCACCTTGCGCAGCAGCGTGTCGCGCACGGCGTTCTCCTTGTTGCTGGCCACGCGGAGCACGAACCAGTCCATGCCGTCGCGGTACATGGGCAGTTCCGCGGCGCTGGGATCGGCCGGATCGATGATGGTGGCGGCCGGGTTGCTCACCTGCGCGGCGCGCTGGGCGGCTTCCTTGTCCTTGCTGCTGCTGGTGGTCTCCAGCGCGCGGCTGGTGGCCACGCCGCCGGTGATGCTGCTGCTGGCGGCCCGGAAGGCGGCCGTGCCCACGGCCAGATTCTTGGGCTTGGCGCCCTCGGCGGCCTCGGACGTGGTGTTGTCGGTTTCGTCGGAAAGCATCGGTCAGCTCCTCATGTCCAGCACGCGCATCCACACGAAGACGGTGGAGAACGCGAAATCCCAGACCCAGCAGAACAGCGAGATCACCAGCGAGATGCCGATCACCACCAGGGTGCTGCCCACGATCTCGCGACGCGTGGACCAGTTCACCTTCTTCATCTCGCCCTCGGTGGCCACCAGAAAGTCCACCGACTTGGCGCTGGCGCCCACGAACCACCAGAGCACGGCGCCCACCACGGCCATGAAGGCGAAGGCGGCGCCGCCTGCCACGTAGATCGGCGGCACACCGAAGTCGGTGGCCTCCAGCAGCCTCCAGAGCCAGATGGCGCCCAGCACGCCCAGCAGGCCGAAGCCGATCACCGAGAGCAGGCGCGTCCAGTAGCCCTGGCCGATCTTTCGGATTGCGGTGGACATGGTTGGTGTTCCAGGAAGTGCGGTGCGGAAGCGGGCCGGACTGGCCCAACACGCCGGGGGGGGATCGAACCCACGACCTGCGGATTTGGAATCCGCTGCTCT
>CAZKHO010000148.1:0-4932 GCA_964552505.1 uncultured Bifidobacterium sp.
CTCAAGGACATCCAGCAGGGCACGCTCACCGAGAGCCGCCTCAACAGCGACTTCCTCTTCTGGCTGAAGGAGCAGGGTCCCAACTGGCTGCTGGGCGCGCTGCTGGTGCTCTGCGCGGTGCTGGGATGGAACTGGTGGGAGCAGCGCGGCAGGAACGCCCGTGACGCCGCCTGGGTGGAGTACATGGAGGCCACCGGCCCGCAGGGTTCGCCGCAGCTGCTGGTGGAGGTGTCCGGCAAGCACGCCGGCACCGACGCGCTGGGCACGCTGGCCAGCCTGGACGCGGCCGACCGCTATCTGGAGGCCGTGCGCTCGGGCAAGCGCGTGGATCGCGAAGCGACCGCCGCCGACGCCGCCGTCACGCCGGAGCTTCGAGCGCAGTACCTGGACGAGGCCGACCGCCTGTACGCCAAGGCCGCCGAGAGCGTGGCCGCACGCGGAGGCGCCGGCGGACTGCTGGTGATCAGCGCGCACTTCGGCCGAGCCGCCGTGGCCGAGAGCAAGGGCGACATGACCGCCGCCGAGACGCACCTCAAGGCCGCGCAGGCGGTGGCCAAGGACGCCTGCCCCCCGCTGGCGCGCACCGCCGACGAGCGCATCGCCACGCTGGCCTCGCTCTCCACGCGGCCCGCCATGCCGTCCCGACCCAAGCCCTCCGTCCAGCTCACGCCGGGCCCCGGCGATCCGGCGGCGGTGCCCGCGGGCGACGTCACGGCCAGCGAGATCGACGCGCTGACGGGCGGGAAGCCTGCCGCGGCCTCGCCCGCTCCCGCGCCGCAGCCCAAGTGACGGACCATCCCGCCGATCCGGCCGCGATCGACGAGGGGCCCGAAGGCGAGGACGAGGCGCCGCTGCGCCTGGACTTCACGCTGCAGCACGACCTGGACAAGCGCCTGGACCGCCATCTGGTGGACCGAGCCCCCACGCTGAGCCGCACGCAGATCCAGCGCCTGATCGAGGAGAGCGCGGTCACGGTGAACGGCCGCGTGGCCAAGGCCAGCACGCGCCTCCGCAAGGGCGACCGCGTGGTGGCATTGCTCCCCCCGCCTCCCAGCGAACACATTCCCGCGGACGACATCCCGCTGGACGTGCTGTTCGAGGACGACGACCTGATCGTGGTGAACAAGCAGGCGGGCCTGATCGTGCACCCGGCTCGCAGCCACAAGCGAGGCACGCTGGTGAACGCGCTGGCATGGCGCTTCCGGCACGTGACGGGTGGCGCGCTGAGCACGGTGGGCAAGGAGTTCGCGCGACCCGGCGTGGTGCACCGGCTGGACAAGTGGACCACCGGCGTGATGGTGGCGGCCAAGGGCGACACCGCGCACTGGCGTCTGGCGCGCCAGTTCGAGAAGCGCACCACGGGCAAGCGCTATCTGGCCGTGGTGCACGGCAGCCCCGAGCCCGACACCGACCGCGTGGACCTGCCGCTGGGCAAGCACGCCACCATCCGCGAGATGTACGCCGTGCGCTGGGACGAGACCGGCAAGCCCAGCCAGACCATCTACCGGGTGCGCGAACGCTATCAGGGCTTTGCGCTGGTGGAACTGGAGCTGCTCACCGGTCGCACCCACCAGATCCGCGTGCACATGAGCCACCTGGGATGGCCGCTGGCCGGCGACGACCTCTACGACGGCAAGCACCTCTCCGCCGCGGATCTGGGCCTTCCGGGCGATCCGGCCCGTCCGGTGATCGAGCGCCAGGCCCTGCACGCCTCGCTGCTCTCGTTCGAGCATCCCATCACGCCACGCCCCATGACCCTGACCGCGCCGCTGCCGGCGGACCTGCGCGAACTGGTCACGGCGCTCCGCGCACGCGGCTATCGCGTGGTGGACGCCCCGGGCAGCGTGCTGGACCTGGCCGCCATGGGCGTCCCTCGCTGAGTCCCTCAGTCCAGGCGCACCGGCAGCGCCAGCGCCCGCTCCAGCCGTCGTCCGTACTCGGCCGCGGAGATCTCCACCGCACCCAGCGAGAGCACGTGGTCGTTGGAGAACTGGCTGTCCAGCAGCGTGAAGCCGCGCTCCCGCATGCGACCCACCAGCCACGCCAGGCACGCCTTGCTGGCGTTGGTGCCGCCCGCCTCCGGACGCACGAACATGCTCTCGCCAAAGAACGCCCCGCCCAGCGTCACGCCGTAGAGGCCGCCCACCAGCTCGCCGCCGCGCCATGCCTCCACGCTGTGGGCGTGTCCCAGCGCGTGCAGCCGCGCGTAGGCGCCCACCATGTCGTCGTTGATCCACGAGCGGCTGTCCTGTCGGCGCGGCGCGGCGCACGCGCGCATGACGCGCTCGAAGGCGGTGTCCAGTCGGATCACCAGATCGCTTCGCCGCAGCGCGCGCACGGTGGCGCGAGGCAGCGCGAAGGCCTGCAGCTCGAAGATGCAGCGCGGGTCGCACGTGAAGAGATGGATGCGGCCCGTGTCCGGATCGGCCATCGGAAAGGCCCCATGGGCGTAGGCCGCCAGAAGGGCTTCCGGGGAGAGGTCGGCCTGATCGGGCGCGGGGGCCATTCCGGACCCATTCTGCCCACTTTTGGGATGGCGGTTGAACCCAACCCCCCGATCCGGTAGTCTCCTCCCCCCTCGGGCCGTCGGTGACGCCCTCCTTCAGGAGGTCGGCTCCGCACGGGGCACGCCGTCGCGGCTGACGGGTGCTCCGGCCTCGAAGACAGCCGCGGCGCAGGGATGGTCCCTCGACCGCGAATCCGGCATCACGCCGGGAGTCAGGTCCTGGTCGAACCCCCTGGAGACGCGCCCCGCAACGACGATCGACAACCCGCGCGAAGGCCTGCCGCGAGACCGCGGCTAGGATCACCGCCGTCTGGCCCGTGGTGTAACGGTAGCACAGGAGGTTTTGGTCCTCTTAGTCCTTGTTCGAATCAAGGCGGGCCAATTTCGATCTCGCGCGGGGCGCTTCCACGCCCCATGAGCAACATCGCCCAGCATCCCCCGCTCTCGTCCATCGTGCTTGCCGCAGGCAAGGGCACGCGGATGAAGAGCGACCTGCCCAAGGTCATGCACCCCGCGGCAGGAGAGCCCATGGTGAAGTGGGTGGTGAAGGCCAGCCGCGAAGCCGGCGCCCGTGAGGTGGTGCTGGTGGTGGGCCACATGGCGGAGCTGGTGACGGCGGCCTTCGCCCACGACACGCCAGCCTGCCGCTTCGTCACGCAGAATCCGCAGCTGGGCACCGGTCACGCCGTGGACCAGGCGCGCCCGCTGTTCCGCCAGGGCCTGCTGGGCGAGCACTGCTTCGTGCTCTGCGGCGACGGCCCGCTGATCCGGCCCGAGACGCTCCGCACGCTGCTCCAACGCCACCTCACCTCGGGCGCCGCCGCCAGCCTGGCCACCAGCGTGGTGCCCGACCCGTCCGGCTACGGCCGCATCCAGCGCGACGCGCAGGGCCGCTTCCAGCGCATCGTGGAGCAGAAGGACGCCACCGAGGCGGAGCGCGGCATCCGCGAGATCAATCCCAGCTACTACCTGTTCCGCACGGCGGACCTGTTCGACGCGCTCACGCGCGTGACCAACCTGAACGCCAGCGGCGAGTACTACATCACCGACGTCTTCGAGCTGCTGCTGAAGGACGGCAAGCGCGTGGAAGTGGTCGACGCGGTGCCGCCGGAGGACGTGCTCAGCGTGAACACGCCCGAGCAGCTCGCCGAGGTGGACGCGATCCTGCGTCGCCGCCTTGGCGCCGCCTCCCCCGCCAGGAGCCACGCATGAGCGCCACCGACCAGGACCATCTGAAGATCTTCGCGGGCACCACCGGGCGAACCCTGGCCACCGCCATGTGCCGCCACCTGGACCTGCCCCTGGGTCAGGCCGAGACCAAGGTCTTCCCCGACGGCGAGCTGCTGGTGAAGCTGGACGAGGACGTGCGCGGCCGCGACTGCTACATCGTGCTCAGCACCTGCGCGCCGGTGAACGACAGCCTGGTGGAGCTGCTGGTCTTCATCGACTGCCTCCGTCGCGCCAGTGCCAAGCGCATCACGGCCGTGATGCCGTACTTCGGCTACGCCCGCCAGGACCGCAAGGACGAGGGCCGCACGCCCATCACCGCCAAGCTGGTGGCCAACCTGATCACCGCGGCGGGCGCCAACCGCGTGCTCTGCATGGACCTGCACGCGGCGCAGATCCAGGGGTTCTTCGACCTGCCGGTGGACCACCTCACCGCGGGCCCGGTGCTGCTGGAGCACTTCCGGCGCACGCTCCCCGCGCTGGGCCCCACCGCGGTGCTGAGCCCGGACGTGGGCAACGCCAAGACCGCCAACATGTTCGCCGACCAGCTGGGGCTGGAGCTGGCCATCATCGAGAAGCGCCGCAGCGGCGCCACCGACGTGCAGGCTCGCAACGTGATCGGCGACGTCAAGGGCAAGGCCGTGCTCATGTTCGACGACATGATCACCACCGGCGGCACCGTGCTGGAGGCCGCCCGCGTGGCCCGCGAGCGCGGGGCCACGGCCGTGTACGCCGCCTGCACCCACGGCGTCTTCGCCGGCATGGCCATCGAACGCCTGTCCAGCCCCGACATCACCGGCATCGTGGTCACCGACACGATTCCCGGCGACGGCCGCCTCGAACCGCTTCGCGACAAGCTGACCGTGCTCAGCGTGGCGCGCATGCTGGGCGAGGCGGTGCACCGCATTCACCACGATCTCAGCGTCAGCGCGCTGTTCCGCGAGGGCATGGGCCCTCGCCGCTGACATCCGACTCTTTCACCCCGTTTCGCAAAGGAGAATCGACCATGTCCAAGAACACCCCCACCCTGAAGGCCGCGCCGCGTGAGCGTCACGGCTCGCGGTACGCCAAGCGCCTGCGCGCCTCCGGCAAGCTGCCCGCCGTGCTCTACGGTCACGGCACCGCCCCCATGTCCATCTCGCTCGACGAGAAGGAGACCGTCACCTCGCTGAAGGCCGGCGCCCACGTGGTCAAGCTGG
>CAZKHO010000149.1:0-4902 GCA_964552505.1 uncultured Bifidobacterium sp.
GGTTCTCCGCGGTGTAGCCCTCGTAGCGCTGGTCGATGTAGCACTTCGTGATGTCCTCGAAGCCGGGCTTGCCGAAGCTGTTGGCGCACGCCTGCGCCGCGTCGGCCGACGCGTCGTCGATCATGGCGTGGTTCAGGCTGCCTGCGAACTTCTGCGCGCTCTTGTGGTGGCTTCCGTCGGCCATGGAGGACCTCCTGGGGTTGCCGGCATTCTAAGCCTGCGCCGTGCGCGCTCAGGCCATGCCGGGCGTGAAAGGGGCGGAGTTCCCCTCGATGAAGCTGCGCACCTGCGCCGCCAGATCGAACCGCAGGGGGAAGGGCAGTCGCGCCGTGTCATGCGCCCGGCGGATGTCGATGCCGCCGGGATCCACGCCCACGGCCACCGGATCCTTGCAGTCCACCTTGCACACCGTGCAGTACGCCTTCAGGAACGCGCGCGGCTGGGCGTTGAGGGTCCGCAGCAGGGCCGACTCCTCCTTGGCCAGAGGGTTGGCCTGCATCAGCGCCTCGCCGTCCACGAACCACTGGCCGAAGCGCGACGCGTCGATCTGCATGAGCGCCCATCGCACGTCCTCGGGGTCGCCGTGATAGGCGCGCCATCGGTCGCAGAGTCCGGCGTGCTCGCCTTCGGGATCCAGCCGCTCCGGCGTGACCATGAGCTGCAGTCCCTGGTCGCCGTCGTCCGGCAGTTCCAGCACCACCTCCACCGAGCGGAGCATGGCTTCCATCACCGGCGCCACCACGTGGCCGTCCGGCGCCACGATCACCTTGATGGGCACGCGGTCGCCGTCGAAGCGGATGTGACCGCGCAGGTTGGCGTGCAGGAAGTCCAGCGTCCGGTCCACGGCCTCGTCGCGCATCGGCGCATGCTACGGCTGGCAGCGCGCATCTACACTCCGGATCGTGCCTGACGCCGTGAAGAACCAGTCCGCCCGCGCGGCGTCGCACGGCACCCTGATCGCGGTGGCCATTCCGGTGGAGGCGTCGGACCAGGTGGAGACCGCGCTGGAGATGGCGCGTCACGAGGTGGCCGCCGGCGCGCGTCTGGTGGAGTGGCGCGTGGACGCGCTGGCGGAGGAGCCGGGCGCGCTGGAGTCCATCCAGCGGCTGGTTGGGCGGAGCCCCGCGCCGTGCATCGTCACCATCCGCCACACGGACGAGGGCGGGTCCTACGCCGGCGACGACACGGATCGCGTCAGCCTGCTGGAGGCCCTGGGGGCCGGGGAACACGGGCCCCGCTACGTGGACTTCGAGCTCTCGCACTTCTCCCGCAGCGCCAACATCCGGCAGAAGGTGCTGTTGGCGGTGGACCATGCCCGCCAGCCGCGCGACCTGAAGACCGGCCTCATCCTGAGCGCGCACGACTTCGAGGGTCGGCCCTCGGATCTCACGCGTCGCCTCTCCGCCATGTGGGCGGAGCCTGCGTGCGCCGTGGCCAAGATCGCGTGGAAGGCCCGCAGCATCCGCGACTGCCTGGAGGCCTTCGAGCTGCTGCGTCAGGCCCCCAAGCCCACGGTGGCGCTCTGCATGGGCGCCTTCGGCCTGGCCTCGCGCGTGCTGGCGGCCAAGTTCGGCGGGTTCCTGACCTACGCACGCGCCCAGGGCGACCCGGGCACCGCGCCGGGACAGCCCACGGTGCCGCAGCTACGTGAGCTGTATCGCTTCGACGCGCTCACGCCACGCACCCGCGTCTTCGGCGTGGTGGGCTGGCCCGTGGAGCACTCGCTCAGTCCGCACCTGCACAACGCGGGATTTGGCGCCACGGGCCATGATGGCGTGTACCTGCCGCTGCCCGTTCCACCGGAGTGGGAGCACTTCAAGGCCGGCCTGCACGCCATGCTGGACTTTGCGCCGCTGGACCTGGGGGGCCTCAGTGTCACGCTGCCGCACAAGGAGCATCTGGTGCGCTTCGTGCGTGAAGTGGGCGGCACGGTGGACACGGTGGCCGACCGATGCGGCGCGGCCAACACGCTGCTGCGTGGCGAAGGTGGTGCGCTGCGCGCCGTGAACACGGACGCGCCGGCTGCGGTGGGAGCGCTGGCGCAGGCGCTGGGCCTTCCCGTGCGCGAGTCCGAGTCGCTGGCGGCCGGTGGCGATCCGGCGCGCGTGGCCGGCGGCGAGGAGGTGCGCCGGCAATGGACCGCGCGCCGCGTGGCGGTGCTGGGGGCGGGTGGCGTGGCGCGCGCCGTCGCCTGCGGCCTCTCCCTGACGGGCGCCAAGGTGTTCGTCTTCAACCGCACGCACGCCCGAGCGGAGCAGCTGGAGCGCGACCTGCACAACCGACCGTTGCCGGGCGGCGGACAGGCGCATGTGCTGGCCGCCTCGGAGCGGGATCTGGCCTGCGGCTGCTTTCACGCGTTCGTCAACGCCACCAGCGTGGGCATGGAAGGGGGCCCCGATCCGAAGGGCTGCCCGCTGCCCGACGAGGTGCCGCTGGACGGCGCGGTGGTGATGGACACGGTCTATCGCCCGCGACGCACGCCGTTGGTGCGTCTGGCCGTGAGCCGAGGTGCGCGCGTGGTGGACGGCACCGACATGTTCGTGCGTCAGGCCCAGATGCAGTTCGAGCTGTTCACCGAGCGCGCGGCGCCCTTGGGGCTCTTCCGTGGCCTGGTGGACGTGGCGCTGGGAGGCTGATCCATGCAGGCCGCTCCGCACGCATCCTCCGGCAGCCCCAGGTCGCTGGGACGCACCGCGTGGATGGCGCTGACGGTGCTGAGCTCGCTCAACCTGCTCAACTACGCCGACCGCTACGTCATCAGCAGCCTGCTTCCCACGCTGCAGAAGCCGGCGGCCGAAGGAGGGCTGGGCCTCACCGACGGCCAGAGCGGCTGGCTCTACTCCGCGTTCATCCTGGTCTACACGCTCACCGCGCCGGTCTTCGGCCTGCTGGCCGACCGCGTGCACCGCCTGCACATGCTGGCCTTCGCGGTGGCGTTCTGGAGCCTGCTCACCGCGGCCGGGGCGTGGGCCCTGGGTTTCTGGAGCCTGCTGCTGGTCCGATCCATCACCGGCCTGGGCGAGGCCGCCTACGCCAGCGTGGCGCCGGCGCTGCTGGCGGACGAGTTTGCGCCAAGCCTTCGCAGCCGCGTGATGAGCATCTTCAACGCCGCCATTCCGGTGGGCGCCGCCATCGGCTTCACCATCGGCAGCGTGGTGGGAAGCGCCTACGGCTGGCGCCCCGCCTTCCTGGTGGCGGGTGGCCCGGGCCTGATCCTGGCCGTGCTCATCTACCTGCTGCGGGATCCGCCGCGCGGAGCCATGGAGGGCGAGGTGGTGAGCGAGCACGCGCCGCCCACGCTTCGCAATCTGTTGACCATGTGGGGCAACGCGCGCTGGCGGCGCTGCACCCTGGGCTACGCGGCGCAGACGGCGTGCTTTGGCAGCCTGGCGTACTGGACGCCGCTCTACCTGGACAAGGCCAAGGGCATGGGAGGTGCCACCGCCGGCAGCATCTTCGGCGGCATCGTGGTGGCCACCGGACTGGTGGGCACCATGGCGGGCGGCTGGTGGAGCGATCGCTGGGCGCGCACCACGCCGTCGGCGCACCTGCGCGTGTGCGCCATCTCCACGGCGCTGGCCGCACCGTGCATCGTGCTGGTGGTGTTCGTGCAGACTCCGGTGCTGGTGTGGATCGCCCTTGCGGGCGCGTGCCTGCTGCTGGTGATGAGCACGGGCCCGGTGAACGCGCAGCTGGTGGACGTGCTGCATCCGGCGGAGCGGGGCACCGGCATGTCCATGGCCATCCTGGCGCTCCACCTGCTGGGCGACGTGCCCGGCGTGCCGCTGGTGGGGGAGGTGTCGGAGTGGACCAGCTTCGACGTGGCCTTCGGCGGCATGTCGGTGTTCGCGCTGGCGGCGGGCGCGGTCTGGTGGTGGGCCGCCGTGCGCGAGCCGCACGGCGACGTTCCCATCAAGGCCTGATCCGGCGGAGGCGCCTCCAACGCGCCGTATGATCGGGTCCATGTCGCTTCGATACCTCACCGCCGGCGAGAGCCACGGCCCCGGCATGCTCGCCGTGGTGGAGGGTCTTCCCGCCGGGCTCCAGGTGGACACCGGGTTCATCGACGCGGAGCTTCGACGCCGTCAGGCCGGGTACGGCCGAGGCGCGCGCCAGCGGCTGGAGACCGACACGGTGGAGATCCTCACCGGGGTGATGCAGGGCAGGACCATGGGCGGCCCGGTGACCTTGCGCGTGGCCAACCGCGACAGCCGACTGGACGACGCCGCGAAGACGCCGCCCGTGCACCAGCCGCGACCCGGTCACGCCGATCTGGCCGGCAGCGTGAAGTGGCTCACCACCGACTGTCGCGCCACGCTGGAGCGCGCCAGCGCCCGAGAGACCGCGGCGCGCGTGGCGGCCGGCGCGCTGGCCCGTTGCCTGCTCCGCGAGTTCGACGTCCAGTGCTTCGGCTTCGTGCGGGCCAGTCTGGACGTGCGATGCACCGCGGAGGTCACGCCCGCCAACTGGACCGCGCTGCGCGAGGCGCGCGACGCCAGCGAGGTGGGCATGCCGTGCGCCACGGCCACACAGCAGCTGATCGACCGCATCCACCAGGCGAAGGTGGACAAGGACACCGTGGGCGGACTGGTGGAGGCGCACGTCTTCGGCTGCCCGATCGGACTGGGCACGTGCGTGCAGTGGCACGAGCGGCTCGACTCGCGCCTGGCCGCCGCGGTGATGGGCATCCAGGCCTTCAAGGCCGTCGAGATCGGCCTGGGCCGCGAGTGCGCGTTCCGAACCGGCAGCCAGGTGCACGATCCCATCGCCTTCGACGCCGCGCGCCGGCAGGAGCCGCATCTGGGCTTCGTCCGCACCACCAACAATGCGGGTGGCCTGGAAGGCGGCATGACCAACGGCATGCCGGTGGTGGTGACGGGCACCATGAAGCCCATCAGCACG
>CAZKHO010000150.1:0-4103 GCA_964552505.1 uncultured Bifidobacterium sp.
GAAGGAGAAGGTGCGCCTGAAGGAGCTCATGAGCGGCGGCCAGGCGCAGGGCATGGTGCTTCCCATGTTCCTGGGCAAGGACAGCGCCGGCGAGCCGCTGGTGGTGGACCTGACCAAGATGCCGCACATGCTCATCGCCGGCACCACCGGCAGCGGCAAGAGCGTCTGCATGAACACCATCATCCTGGGCTGGCTCTACACCAAGCGCCCGGACGAGCTCAAGCTGTGCCTGGTGGACCCCAAGATGGTGGAGATGAGCCAGTTCAGCGACATCCCGCATCTCATGTGCCCGGTGGTGACCGAGATGGCCAAGGCCGCCGGCATCCTGGAGTGGGCCGTGGACAAGATGGAGGAGCGCTACGAGCAGCTCAAGAAGGCGGGTGTGCGCGACATCGGCAGCTACAACGGGCTGGGCGAGGAGGAGCTGGTGGCCCGCCTGCAGCCGGCCACCGACCTGGAGAAGGCGCGCATCCCCAAGAAGCTGCCCTACATGGTGTTCGTCATCGACGAGCTGGCCGACCTCATGATGACCAACAAGGAGGTGGAGCAGTCCATCGTGCGCATCGCGCAGAAGGCGCGCGCCGTGGGCATTCATCTGGTGCTGGCCACCCAGCGTCCGCAGGCCAACGTGGTCACCGGCCTCATCAAGAGCAACATGCCCTGCCGCGTCAGCTTCAAGGTGGCGAGCGGCATGGACAGCCGCATCGTGCTGGACGACAAGGGTGCCGAGCTCCTGCTGGGCCAGGGCGACATGCTGGTGAAGACGCCCAGCGGCAGCGAACTGCGACGCGCGCAGGGCACGCTGGTCACCGACGGCGAGACCCGCAACGTGGCCAAGTTCCTGAAGGACGTGGCCGAGCCCAGTTTCGAGCGCCAGCTGGTGGCCATCCGCGGCACCAAGGCGGCCGGCGGCGAGGAGCCGGACGGCGGCTGCGCGGCCACCGACGGCGGCGAGCGCGACCCGCTCTTCGAGAAGGCCGTGGAGATCATGATCGAGTCCGGCCGCGGCAGCGTGAGCCTGCTCCAGCGTCGTCTGGCCATCGGCTACGGCCGGGCCAGCCGGCTGGTGGACCAGATGGGCGCCGCCGGCATCCTGAGCGACCACAAGGGCAGCGTGGCGCGGGAGGTCCTCATCACCAAGGAGGACTGGGAGCGCATGAAGAGCATGGTGGACGGCGACGCCGGCGGCGACGCGTCCGACCTGCGGTACGAGCAGGATCAGGACGACGGAGGCGTGCCGGACGAGCTGGACGGCGAGTACCGCGACTGACCTGCCGCGCGTCCGCGCCGTGTAGATTCCGCGCTCCGTGAGCTCCGACGCCTCCAACGGCCCGTCCGTGCCTTCGTCCCGCGGGTCCCGCAAGGGCGAAGGCGTGATCCTGGACCTGTCCCGGCCCGGGGTGGTGGACCTGCTCTGCAACTTCCGCGCGCTGGGCACCTGGGAGGTGCTTCGCCGCTACGTTCGGGCCGCGGCGCGTGCCGATCTGGCGCAGGCCGTGGGTCTCTCGGAACCGGAGACGCAGCGGGATCTGGACCTGCTGGCCGGCTTCGGGCTGGCGGTGCGGGTGCCGGCCTCGCGGCACCTCCGCGCGGGCGGCTGGCGCGTGGCGTGCCAGAAGATCGTGGTGCTGCTGGATCCGGCCAGCGAGCCGCAGCAGGCGCTGCTGGCGCGGGTGGTGGAGGAGTTCAGCGAGCGCAGCATCCAGGTGATCCGCCGGGTGAACCGGGGTCCCGGGCAGCTGGCGCGACGTCGCATCAAGCGCGCCTTCAACTGGCTGCACGTCACCGACGAGGAATTCGACGAGGTCCGCATGCTGCTCCGCAGCTTCGACGCGCTGGTCAAGCGGATCGAGTCCCGCCAGCTTCGGCATCCCATGGCGCCCGCCGAACGCCCCAACCTGCATCTGGCGCTCTGCGTGAGCCCGCTGGACCCTGAGACGCCGCCGGTGCCCCCCATCCAGGTCACCACCGCGGCCGATCTCCAGCGCGATCGTCAGGTGGACCAGGCCCAGCAGATGGACGCGCTGTCACCTCGGGAGCGGGAAGTCACCATGCTGCTCCTGTCCGGCCTGACGGAGAAGGAGGCGGCCGCCCGCCTGGGCCTCTCCCCGGGCACCGTGCGGACCCACGTGGTGCACGCCTATCAGAAGCTGGGCGTGAAGCGCCGCAGCGAACTCAGCGCCCGTGTCCTGGGCCTGGCCAAGTGAAGGAGGACCGCCGATGAAGTTCCTGCTGATCGACCAGGTGCTCGACCGCACGCCCACCTCCATCGTGGCCATCAAGAACGTGACGGCCGCCGAGGAGTACCTGGGCGACCATTTTCCGGGATTTCCAGTGCTGCCGGGCGTGTTCATGCTGGAGGCGCTCACCCAGGCCGCCCGCGAGCTGCTGAAGGACCGCGGACGCCTGGTGCTGGGGCAGGTGAAGGCGCTGCGATACGGCAGTTTCGTGCGTCCGGGCGAGGCCCTGAAGGTGGAGGTGACGTTGGACAAGGATCACGGTGACGGCAGCTTCACCATGAAGGGCCAGGCCAGCGTGGTCCGAGTGGACGGCACGGGCGAGACAGCCGTGAGCGGCCGCTTTACAATGCGGCCCGCTCGCATCCCGACCTCGGCAGCCGCCGGGGCCTGACGCGGGCCCCGGTCCAGGGAACGGACCGGGCACACGAACGGAGACCCCACGTGGCATTCAACCGTCAGCAGATCGAGGAAGGCGTGAGCGAGGTGCTTCAGGAGGCGCTCGGCGTGGACGCCGAGGACGTCAAGCCCGAGGCCACCCTGACCGGCGACCTTGGTGCCGAGAGCATCGACTTCCTGGACATCAGCTTCCGCATGGAGAAGCGCTTCTCCGCCCCGGACAAGCCCTTCAAGATCGAGCAGGGCGAGCTGTTCCCCGAGAACCTGGTGCAGGATCCGGCCATGGTGAAGGACGGCAAGGTCACCGACGCCGGCATGGCGCTGCTTCGCCAGAAGCTGCCGCACATCGACTTCGCCGGCTTCGACAAGGACCGCAACCTCAAGAGCCTTCCGCAGGTCTTCACGGTGAAGAGCCTCTGCGACTTCCTCGAGCGCAAGCTCTCGAAGTGAGCGTGGGCCGCTGACCGGCCTCTCGCCGCGGAGACACTCATGCGCTGGATGTGGATCGACACCGTGGTCGCGTACGAGCCCGGCCGCCGCATGGTGGCCGTGAAGAACGTCTCGCTGGCCGAGGAGCACCTGCACGACCACTTTCCGGATCAGCCGGTGATGCCCGCCAGCCTGATGGTGGAGGGCATGGCGCAGACGGCGGGCATCCTGGTGGGCAGCTGCCGCGGCTTCAAGGAGAAGGTGATCCTGGCCAAGATCGGCAACGTGACCCTGGATCGCGAGGTGGTGCCGGGCCAGTGCATCCGTTACGACGCGGTGATCGAGCGCATGGACGAGGCGGGGGCCAGCACCCGCGGCACCATCGAATGTCTGGACCACCGGACCGGCGTGTGGGAGCGCATCGGCACCACCGAGATCGTCTTCAGCCACATCGACCAGAACCGAAGCGGCCTGGCCTTTCCCGAGGAGAACTTCGTCTTCGGGGAGAACTTTCGGACGCTGCTGCGCGGCGCCGGCTTGGACCGGGCCATGGCCGACGCCACCCGCTGACCGCGCCGGCCGCAGGTCCGGACCGCTCAAAAACGAGATGCCCCGCTTCGAGGAGGCACCTTCGAAGCGGGGCTTCTGCAGGGGTCGCCGCGGTGTCGGCCGCGGACAGCGGCAAGATGCCTTGCGCCGTGCATGGGGCAAGGCCGGCGACGGAATTCCGCTACCTTCCTCCGGACGCGGGAGCCATAACGGTCCCGCGCTCCAGCCGCCGCCGACGGCGTCGAACCACCCCAGCCCATGCTTGCCGCCTCCCGCATCTCGGTCATCGTCAGCACCTACAACCATGGGCGGCCGCTGGAACTCAGTCTGGACGGATTCCGTCGTCAGGTGGAGGCGCCCGGAGAGCTCCTGGTGGCCGACGACGGATCCGGGCCTGAGACGGTCTCGCTGATCCATCGCCTTCTGGCAACCCTGCCGTGCCGGACACGTCACGTCTGGCACGAGGACGCGGGGTTCCGCAAGAACGCC
>CAZKHO010000150.1:4113-4846 GCA_964552505.1 uncultured Bifidobacterium sp.
CCGCCACCGGCGACTACGTGGTGGTCACCGACGCCGACTGCATCCCGCACCCGCGGTTTGTCCAGGACCACGCCGCGCTGGCCGAACGAGGCTGCTGGGTCCAAGGTCGGCGCTGCTATCTGGACGCCAAGGCCTCCGCCGAGGTCCAGCCGGGCTGTGCGGTGCCCGCGCTCCGTTATCTGCTCACGGGCCACCTGAGCGGCGTGGCGAAGGCCTTCCGCTTCCCCATTCCCGTGATCCGCCGGAACACCGGCCAGCGGGGCATCATCGGCTGCAACATGGCCATGTGGCGTGACGACCTTCTGGCCGTCAACGGCTGGGACGAGGCGTACGAGGGCTGGGGTCTGGGCGAGGATTCCGACGTGGGATCGCGCCTCTACCACCTGGGTCGGATCCGCAAGTTCGTCTACGGGCGGGCGGTGCAGTACCACCTGGACCATCCCATCCTCAGCCGGGACCACATCCCAGCCAGCCTTCGGCGGTTCCAGGAGACCTTGGAGAGCCGCAAGGTGCGCTGTGAACGCGGCGTGAACCAGTACCTGTCCTGATCGACTGGCCCTCGCCCGTCCGGGCTCGATACCTTCCAGCCTGCATTCTGCGGGCTTCCCTCGCCAACACCCCATGCCCCACCTGGCCATCTACACCGGCAGCTTCGACCCCATCACCCTGGGCCATCTGGACGTGCTGGACCGCAGCCGGTCGCTCTTCGACGAGGTGATCCTGGCCATCGGCG
>CAZKHO010000151.1:0-4828 GCA_964552505.1 uncultured Bifidobacterium sp.
GCCACGCCCATGCCCAGCTTCACGCACACCTCGAAGATCTCGCGGGTGGCGATGTCGCGCGGCACGATGTTGCCGTACTTGGGGTACTTCTCCTCCAGGAAGTACCAGCGGTCCTCGTCGGGGATCTGGCGCGGATCGCGCGTGTCGCCCTTCTTGCGGGGCACCCACACGCGGCCGCCTTCGCCGCGCGCGCTCTCGCTCATCAGGCGCAGCTTGTCGGCGCCCGGGATGGCGGTGGGGTGCACCTGGATGAACTCGCCGTTGGCGTAGAAGGCGCCGTGCTGGTAGCAGCGGCTGGCCGCCGAGCCCGTGCACATCACGCTGTTGGTGCTCTTGCCGAAGACCAGGCCGCAGCCGCCGGTGGCCATGACCACGGCGTCGCCTCGGAAGGCGCGCACCTGCATGGTGCGAAGGTCCTGCGCCACGATGCCCTGCGCCGCGCCCGCCGCATCCACCACGGGACGCAGGAACTCCCAGTGCTCGTACTTGGTGACCTTGCCCTCGGCCTCCCAGCGGCGCACCTGCTCGTCCAGCGCGTAGATCAGCTGCTGGCCGGTGGTGGCGCCCGCGAAGTGGGTGCGCTTGTAGAGGCTGCCGCCGAAGAGGCGAAGGTCGCGCATGCCCTCGGCGGTGCGGTTGAAGGGCACGCCCATGCGGTCGAGCAGGTCGATGATCTTGGGGGCCCAGTGCGCCATCTCGTAGACGGGCGGCTGGTGCGCCAGGAAGTCGCCGCCGTAGATGGACTCGTCGAAGTGCTCGTGCTCGCTGTAGCCCTGCTGGCGCGCCACCTCGTTGCAGGCGTTGATGCCGCCCTGGGCGCAGACGCTGTGCGAGCGCTTCACCGGCACCAGGCTGAACAGGTCCACCGGAAGGCCCGCCTCCACGATCCGAACGGTGGCCGCCAGGCCCGCAAGGCCGCCGCCCACCACGATCACGCGCTGCTGTCGGGTGCTCATCGCATCACTCCTTTGCTGTCCGATGGAATGCCGGCCGAGGACGCCTGTCCACCCGTCGCCTTGGTCTCGGCCGCCGCCTCCGCCTGCCCGTGGCCGGCGCGGTACTTGGCCTCCACCTCGCGGGCCTTGGCGGGATCCAGCGTGGCGAAGCCGTAGACCGCGGCCACCGCCGCGCCCGCCAGCCCAAGTCCGATCACCGCGCAGACCTGGCCCCAGCGCCGCTGGGCGCCCACGCTGACCGTGACGCCCCAGGTGATGGCCGCGGTCCAGAGCCCGTTGGCGAAGTGGAACACCAGCGCCAGCACGCAGAGCAGGTAGAAGGCCGCCATGAGCAGACCTGCAGAGCCCTTCTGCAGATGGGTGGCGATGCTGCTGGCCGCGGCTTCGGCGTCGAAGCCCGGCATGAGGCCGCCGTAGCTCCATCCCCAGCGCAGGCTGCTGATGTGCATGAAGATGAAGACCACGCCCACGTAGCCGGTGAGGCGCTGCCAGACGTAGCGCCAGTTGCCCTGATAGGCGTAGCGCGAGGTGTTGGGACGGCCGCTGGTGGCGAACCACACGCCCAGCGCCGAGTGGAACAGGATGGGCAGCCAGAGCCCGAAGATCTCGATGAAGGCCAGGCCCGGCGTGCTGTGGATGAAGTCCACCTCGTGCTGCAGGGTGGCCACGCCCGCGCCCGAGGCGTCGATGCCGCGGTCGGCGAAGGTGTTGGCGTTGAGCGCCTTGCCCCACACCACGCTGGCGTTGGTGGTGAGGTGGATGATCAGGAAGAGGCCGATGGGCACGATGCCCGACAGCGAGTGCAGCCGTCGGAGCAGGTGGTAGTGGCGGTCCAGGAAGCCCTGGGTGGAGGCGGTGGCGGCGTGGCTCACGGTCTGGTCTCTCGGGTGGGTTCGTGGATCAGGGCACCACCAGCTTGGGGGCGCCGGCGGGGGGCTCTCCGGCGCCGGGGCGCGGGGCCGTGGGCACGCCCTGGCCGCTGGCCATGCGGGTGGCCACCAGCTGGGCGATCTGGACGAAGCGCGACCGGAGCTCGGCCAGCACCTCCTTCAGGTCCTTCGCCTCCTCCTCGGTGAGGTTGCCCTTGGTCTTCTCCTCCAGCACGCCCAGGAGGTCGATGGCGAAGCGGCTTCCCATCAGGTCCACCATGGCACGGCCCTGCTCGTCCTGGTAGCCGCCCAGGCCGCCGATGGCCTGGCTGGCCAGCAGGCCCATCAGGCTGCGGAAGTCGGCGGGGGGCATCTCGTCGCGGCCGGGGCGGGGGCCCTTCTCGGCCTCCTGCTTGGACAGCCGCTCCTTCTCCGCCTGCGCCTGCGCCTTCCAGTCGCTGTCCACATGAAGCTTGGGGGTGTCGGAATCGCTCAAGGGGGCCTCCAGAACGGCGAGTATAGGGGGGCCGATGGCGGCGGTCGCGAGGGTGCGGGTAGGATCCCGCGCGTGCGAAGGATCGCGCTGATGCTCGCGTGTCTGCCGGGTCTGGCTGGGTGCCTCTCCATGGACGAGACGCCCAAGGAGAGCCGTGACGTGGAGTTGGGCGCGTTCGTGCAGGGGATGACGCCCGCGGATGTGCGCGCCAGCACCTTCGGGCTGGCGGTGCAGCCCGCCGCGCCTGACGCGCGGGGTGATGATGCGGCGCCTCCGGCCGACGTGCCGTCGTCCGCGCCCGGGAAGACCGTGGCATCCACGGCGGGCACCTCCGCGCCGCTCCCCGGAACGCTGGGCGTGGGTCAGCGCTGGCCGGTGGACCAGCTGGTGGGCCAGATCAACGGAAAGCCGGTCTACGCGGACGACTTCCTCAAGACCCGCGAGGCACGCATCCGGCGCATCGTGGCGCAGTCCGACCGCGCGCTGGCGCGGCAGCAGCTGCTCCGCACCGTGGACGAGGCGTTCGAGGAAGTGGTGAACAACCAGCTCATCATCAGCGAGGCCGAGTCGGTGATCCCGGACGAGGCCAAGGAAGGCCTGCTCGCGTGGATGCGCGGACTCCAGGAGAAGGAGATCGCCAAGCGTGGCGGCAGCCGCACCGGGGCCCAGCGCAGCATCGAGGAGGAGTTTCCGGGGATGACCATCGAGGACTTCATGCAGCGCCAGAAGAACGAGATCCTGGCGCAGGACCTGCTGCGCAAGCGGGTGGAGCCCCGGACCATCGTGAGCTGGCGCGACGTGGAGCGTCTCTACCTCCGCAACTGGGAGACCTTCAACCCGTCGCCCACGCTGCGCGTGGCGCGCATCCAGGTTCCCAAGTCCGACGCCGCCAAGGTGGATCAGGTCCAGAAGATGCTGGCCCAGGGGCGGCCGTTCCCGGAGGTGGCGGAGGCGATGCAGGTTCCCAACGGCGGCCTGTGGCAGGAGTTCAAGGTGGGGTCGAAGGGAATCGACGGCCTCACGGACCTGGTGGAAGATGTCCGCAATCGACTCAAGGGGCTGAAGGAGGGCGTGGTGGACGGACCGGTGGAACGCGCCGGTCAGCTGAGCTGGATGACGCTCCTTCCCAGCGCGCAGGCTGCGCCCCGAAGCATCTTCGATCCCAAGCTGCAGCTGCAGCTTCGCCGCCAGCTGGAAGGGGAGCGCTTCGGACAGGAGCAGTACCGCTACCTGCAGTCGCTGCGCAGCCGATGGATCGCGGAGGATCTCAGCAACATGAAGGCGCGACTGGTGCAGTTCACCATGGACCGCTACTTCAGGTGATCCGCGACCGGCGGTGCCGGGATTCGGACGCGTCGAAGGCGGCGCGCAGGTGACGGAGATCCAGCGGGCGGCCGGCGGCGTCCAGCGTGACGGCCATCACGTCGAACCGGGCGGGGCGACATCGGAACGGCGGGCGCGCCAGCAGGATGCGGGCGGCCGTGACCAGATGTCTCCGCTTGGCGGCGTCCACGCGAAGCTCGGGCGCGTGACGACCGGCCCGCCGCGCCTTCACCTCGGTGAGGACCAGCGCGCCGTCCTGCGGATCGATGGAGAGCAGGTCCACCTCCAGACGCCCAAGCCGAAGATTTTGCGCCAGCAGCGTGTGTCCCTCTGCAGCCAGCCATCGGGCGGCGGCCTCTTCCGCGTGTCTGCCGCGCAGGTGGCGGGGGTCCGGGCGTGTTCCGAGGTCCTGGGCGGTCATGCCGGAGGCTGGCCTTCGTCCGGGCCGGCCCCGCCTTTCGCGGCCCTTTTTCCGTTGATACGCTCCGCGCTCCTATGGCCATCGTCATCCTGGAACACTCGGCGGACTGCCCGGCGGACATCCTGTTGGACTCGCTCCGAGCCTTCGGGCAGCGCATGCGTGTGGTGAGGTTGCACGCGGGCGCACCGGTGCCTGGAGACCTGGAGGACATCCACGGGCTGGTGAGCCTGGGTGGCCCGCAGACCGTCCACGAGATGAACGCGCCCTGGATGCAGGCCGAGATGGGCCTGCTGCGCGATGCGCACGGTGCCGGCGTGCCCGTGCTGGGGCTCTGTCTGGGCGCGCAGCTGCTGGCGGCCGCGCTGGGCGGCGAGACCGGCCGCATGCCGGCGCCGGAGATCGGTTGGCACGAGATGTCGCTCACGCCGCAGGGCCGCGAGGACCCGCTGTTTGCGGGGCAGCCCTGGAAGGTGCCCCAGTTCTGCTGGCACTCGGATCAGGTGTCGAAGTTGCCCGAGGGTTCGACGGTGCTCGCCAGCAGCGCGGCGTGCAAGGTGCAGGCGTACTGCGTGGGTCTTCGCAGCTACGGCATCCAGTACCACCCCGAATGGAACGCGGCCACGGTGCGCGCGCAGCTGGAAGGCGGCGCCGCGCAGGTGAAGGCTGCGGGCGGAGCGCTGGACGCCCTCAGGGCCGAGACGCAGCGGCTGGGCCCTCAGGCGGAGCGGCTGTCGAGGCGCTTCTTCGACGCCGTGAGCACGGT
>CAZKHO010000152.1:0-4828 GCA_964552505.1 uncultured Bifidobacterium sp.
GCCTGCAGGATCATGTAGCTGAACTCGGTGTAGCTGATCCCCTGCTCGCGGCCCTCCAGCCGGTTGGCCACGCTGTCGCGGGCGATCATCTGGTTCACGCTGAAGTGCTTGCCCACGTCGCGCAGCACCTCGATGTAGCCCATCTTCCCAAGCCAGTCGGCGTTGTTGACGATGGTGGCCGGGCACGGACCGGTGAAGTCCAGCAGGCGCTCCATCTGGGCGCGCTGCCGGGCGACGTTGCTCCGCACCTGCTCCTCGGAGAGCAGCGTGCGCTCGCTGGCCTTGCCGCTGGGGTCGCCGATGAGGCCGGTGGCGCCGCCCACCAGGGCCACGGGCCGGTGGCCGCAGCGCTGCAGGCGGGCCAGCAGCACCACGCTGACCAGGTTTCCCACGGTCAGGCTGTCCGCGGTGGGATCGAAGCCGCAGTACCCCACCCGGACCCCGCCGGCGAGGTGGTCGGCAAGGCCGTCGGTGGCCTGGTGGAGCATGCCGCGCCAGGCCAGTTCCTCAAGGTAGTGCGCTGCAGGCATGGGGCGAGTCTAACGGTCTCCCTGCCGCCGCCCGACTCCCGGCTCCGGGTCCGATCACGCTGTCTCCTTGCCCCGAACCGGGTAGATTTGTCTTGGTCGCCCCCGCCGACCGTGCTAGGTTGCGGTGGGCGTTCACCAGGAAGCACCGTCACCCGACCGACCAGACCCGACCCACGCACCGCTCCGCGTCCGGACTCCCATGGAAGGGCGTCCGGGGAGAACGCCCCATGAACATCCGTTCGCGCTTCACCTCCGTCCTTGTCGCCATCGCCACCGCCTCCTCGGCATGGGCCTTCGGACCCGTGCTGCCTTCGCCCGTGCTGCCCGCCAACGCCGGGGGAGGCAAGGGACTGGCCCTGGTGCTGCCGAACGGCTGCGCCGAAGTGCAGGTGGACGCGAATCTTCTTGCGATGCTGCCGGCGCAGGGCGAGTTCACGCTGGTGGGCTTCCCGCTCACCAACGGTCGCACGGTGGATCTGGAGCTGGAGCGCTTCGATCCCTTCGCGCGTGACGTGACCATCCGCGTGGGACAGGACGGCCCGGACGGCACGTGGGTGCAGGAGCCAGGCGACTGGCGCCCCACGGTGCAGTGCTTCCGCGGCGGCATCCAGGGCCAGCCGCGCTCCATGGTCTTCCTGTCGTTCGATCCATCCACCACCGAAGGCTTCGTCATCGACGGTTCGGACGAGGTGTACGCGCTCTCCGACGGCGGCCCCGACGGCCACGGCCCGCTGGTGGTGACCGGGATGTCCGAGGTGCCGGAGGGCATCTTCAAGTGGGCCAAGTTCGCCTGCGAATCCGTGCCTCAGGGCGCGCAGCACGACGAAGGGGCGATGCCTCCGGACGCGGGCATGCCGCGCGCCGGCTGCAAGCGGCTGGAGGTGGCGCTGGACTCCGACAAGCCGTTCGTGGCCGCCTTCGCCACCAAGACCGACGCGATGAACTACCTGGCCAAGATGATGGGCGCCATGTCCACCGTCTACTACAAGGAGCTGGACCTGGACGCGCAGGCGTCCTTCGTGCGCATCTGGGCGGGCAACAGCTCCGGCTACCCCTACGGCACGGGCTACAACACCGGCACCTATCTGGTGGACATCTACAAGCGGTGGACCACCAACGCGGCCGACATCGCGCAGAACCGCGACATCGTGGCGCTGATGTCCGGGCAGGATCTGGGCGGCGGGCGCGCCTACGGCATCGGCGGCGTCTGCGCCAAGGTGGTGGCCGATCCCAACTCGCAGCCCTCGGCCTACTGCGTCTTCGGCAGCCTCAACAGGACGTTCCCATACCCGCTCCAGAACCAGAACAACTCGAACTGGGATCCCTTCGTGTTCCTTCACGAGGTGGGCCACGTGCTGGGCGGCGTCCACACCCACGACACCGGTGACGACGACTGCTACAAGCCCGACTATTCGGGCCCGGGTGCCTGCACCATGCGCCGCCAGGGCACCATCATGAGCTACTGCCACCAGTGCGCGGGCGGCTACTCCAACATCAACTTCCGCTTCACCGACCGCAACAAGGCGCAGATCGCCTCCGCCATCGGAGCCACCACCTGCGTGACGGACTGTCCGGCGTTGAACGTGCCCACCGGCCTGGTGGCCGCGTGCGAGGACGGCAAGGTGCGCTTGAACTGGGACGCCATGCTGGCGGCCAACGGCTTCGTGATCTACCGATACGGCCCCACGGACATCGTCCCCAAGCGATTCACCGTGGTCGGCGGAGCCACCACCACCTATCTGGACGGCACCGTGCTGGGAAGCACGACGTACATGTACCAGATCCGCGGACTGTTCCCGGTGAACTCCACGCCCAACACCGCCACCTCGGACTACGAGGGTCCGGTCAGCGACGACGTGTACGTGAGCACCGCGCCCGCCACCCCCACCGGCCTTGCGGCCACCTTCGACTCCGGGACGCTGGAAGTGCAGCTGAGCTGGACCAGCGTGTCGGGTGCCGCCAGCTACGAGATCTGGCGCGGCCTGGGTTCCGATCCGATGGCGCTGCTCGACACCAGCGCCACCAACGCCTACACGGACACCCTGCCCCCGGATCGCCTGGCCCACTACCAGGTGCTGGCCGTGGAGGCGGGTGGCTGCAAGTCCACGCTCTCGGACGAGGTGCTGACCGGCGTGGGCGTCACGGATCTGGTGTCCAGCGATGGCGGACAGGCCGACGGTGTGCAGTTGAGCTGGACCGCGGTGCCCGGCGCGCTGGGCTACCGCATCTACCGCGCCGACGGCCAGTCGGGCGTGCCGGCCGATCTTGGCCTGGTGACCGCCTCGAACGACTTCCTGGACGACACCGCGGACGTGGGTCAGTTCTACAACTACGCCATCATCACCATGCTGGGCAGCGGCGACTCGGACATGGGCAACCAGGACGACGGCTGGCGCAACGCCGCGGCCCCCACCAACCTGGCGGCCACGGACTGCACGTCCACCGAGAAGGTGACCGTGACTTGGGACGCTTCGGTGGGCGCCACCAAGTACGACCTCTACCGTGCCATCGGCACCGGTGTGCCGGTCTCGTACAAGACCGGACTGCTGGCCACCTCCTACGACGACGTGGAGGCCTACCCCGACACGCCGTACACCTACGCGGTCTACGCGCGCACCGCGGCCGGTGACGCTTCCACCCCCATCGTGACCAGCGAACCGTCCGACACCGACGAGGGCTGCCGCTCCATCGGCCCGCCCACCGGCGTGGTGGCTTCCGACGGCGGATCCATCAGCCGCGTGATCATCTCCTTCACCCGCGTGCCCGGCGTGGGCCGCTACCGTGTGTATCGCGCGGTGGGTGGCGGTGCGGCGTCTCCGCTGGCCTACACGGACCGGACGCCGTTCGAGGACACCACGGCCGAGCCCGCAGTCCTGTACACCTACTCGCTCACCTCGGTGACCTCGCTGGGCGAGACCGTGCCCAGCGCCTCCGACACCGGCTGGCGCAACATCGGATCTTCGTCCAGAGTGACGGCCAGCGACGGCGTGTTCACCGACCGGGTGGTGCTGTCGTGGCAGCCCGTCTCGGGCGCGGTGAGCTACCAGGTCTGGCGAAGCGAGGCCAACGGCGCCGCAGCCGTCCTGCTGGGCTCCCCCGCGGGCGTGACCACCTTCACCGACATGACTCCCGTGGCGGGAACCCTGTACACGTACTCCATCTTCCCTGAGTCTGCCCTGGGCCGCGCGCTGGTGGGCACCTCGGACGTGGGCTGGTCCAACATCCTGCCCCCGGACGGCGTGACGGCCTCCAACGGCACCTCCAACGTGCTGGTGCTGGTGCAGTGGAACGCGGCGGCCAACGCCACGGGCTATGCGGTGTTCAGGCGCGATCCGTCCATGGCGGGCGGCCCGGTCCGCATCGGCGCCACCCGCGCGGCCATCCGAAACTTCAGCGACCGCACGGCCCGTCCCGGCAAGCTCTACTACTACACCGTGCGATCCACCGTCTCGCAGGGCGAGTCGGTGTCCAGCACCGCGGACGCCGGCTGGCGCAACAATCCAAGCGGCCCCAACCCTGTGCTGGGTGGCGGTGGCGAGGCCGGCATGGGGGTGACGGATCGCGGAGGCTCCGCGGGGTCCACCGCGGGCCTGATGCTGTCCGGCCCGGCCAACACCGCGCCGGCAGACCATCATGGCGACGAAAGCGCCCCGCTTCCGGCCGACGCCGATCCGGTGCTTGCCCCCATCGCAGGCTCCGATCCCGCCTGGGCGCTCGACTGCGAGAACGCCTCCGCGGATCAGATGCGCGCCGCCGTGGCGGCCGGCAGCCGTGATGCCGACGGCGACGGCCAGCCGGACCTTTGCCAGCGCGAGCGCGGAGACCTGGACCTGAGCGGTCGCGTGGACGGCGGCGATCTGGCCCTGCTGCTCACGCTGCTGGGCAATCCCGACCCCGTGGTGGGCGACCTGGACCACGACGGCCAGGTGGGCCGAGAGGACCTGCGGATCCTGCTCGATCGCGTGGCGGAAGAACGGATGCCCGACGATCCGGAGCCCGACACGGCCCGCTGAGCGGGCACCCCTCGCCGGACGACGCACGAAACTCCCAGCGGCCCGCCGAAAGGCGGGCCGCTTTCATGGTCCGGCTTCGGTCACGCGCACGTGCCGGGCGACCGCCGCCCCCGCCTCACTTCGCCATGGCCGCGCTCTTGCCGGCGATCTTCGCCAGCATGTCGTTCCAGCTCTTGACGAAGCTGTCCGCGCCTTCCTTCTGAAGTTCCAGCGCGCAGGCGTCCACGCCACAGCCCACCTTCTCCATGGCGGCCAGCGTGGCCGGGCCGTCGCCGCCGTCGGTGC
>CAZKHO010000153.1:0-4129 GCA_964552505.1 uncultured Bifidobacterium sp.
TCAAGATCTTTGCGCTCACTGTCGGTGACCCCGTCCCTCACGCAGCGCAGCATGGTCACCGTTGCCGAAGGGAGGAGGGTGGTCCGGATCTCCTCAGAAAGGATCGTGCGCTGATCGGCGGGATCTCCTTTGCCGGGTCGTTGAGTGGAGCCGGAAGGAGTGGGTGAGGGAGTCCCTGCCTTCTTGACCGCCGCCTGCCACTCATTGAACTTTGTCTGGAGAGACTTCAGCGCATCCCGCGGAACATCGATCGTGGCTGCCTCCTGCTTCACACGCTCGTGCCGAAGCAGCATCCGAGCCAGCTCTCGGTCCGCCTTCAACCACCAGGCGTTCGTTGGCGTGACGCCAGCCTCGCGGAGGCGCTTCGGATGCTGCTCTTGCTGACCACGGTCCTTCTGCAGTTTGCCCAAGGCCTTCAGGGCCACCTCGCGGCAATGCAGCAGTGCGCTGAGGCACAAGGCTTGTCTGCCGGGCAAACTGTCTCGCGAGGCCGCCTCGCAAGCCTCCACGGAAGCCCGCATCCAGTCCGAGAGGATCTGCCGGTGGCGTGCATCCCAGGTCGGGGGGATGGCGCTTGTGTTCTCCTGCGTGGCCACGGAGCCGCCAAGCGCCGTGAGGAGCTTCTCTGAAGAATCGTTGAATTGCAGGCCCGCCAACAATTTTGCAGCGCTCCGGATCTCGCTGGAGATGGAACGCGCTGGCACATCGATGTCGACCGTCACGGGGTCCGATTCCAACTTCGAGAGGCTCACTTCGGTTTGGTCCTTCGAAGAGCCTGGCGGCTTCCACCGGGCGGCCACGCGGAGCCGAATACTCCCACCCACCTCTGGGAGAGGCAATTCGAACGCCTGCGTCGAGTCCTGGCCTTTCACGCGGACGTCAAGTTCCTTCCAGTCCTGGGCCACCGACTCCGCTCCTGCTGGTGCGACGCTGCTCCAGAACACCTTGATCTGGATCGCCGCGGGCGCCTTGCTGGGAGCCGTGAGCGCCATCTTCAGCTGGACGCGACAGGCCCATTGATCGTCGCGCCAGGTCCATGGATCGGGCGCCGGCGGAAGGGCGTGCACCTCCAGGCGTGGCGGCGCATACCACTCGAATGTCGCCGGTTGGGACTCCACGGGCTGGACCTGGCCGGCACTTCGGACGGCGACAACCGTGATCGTGGCATGGTCGGGGACGGGTGAAATCACGTAGTGGGTGTCTGTGATGTTCTCCACGTTGGGGGGCGCCCCGGACTCGTCCAAACGGCGCTCCAGCCGGTAGGCGTCGGCGCCAAGGCTGGGTGACCAGTCCACCATCAGCCCCTGATTCTCCTGTCGGATGCCCGTGAGCTTGACCGCTGGCGGGCGATCTGAAGGGGCGCGGGTGAGAGTGATTGGTTCCGATGCCACGCTGCCCATATCCCCCTGCGTGTACATGTAGGCGATCACGGTGGCGGTCAAGGTCTGGCCACCAAGAAGTTCAACGCTGACCTCAGGGTTGCCAGTAGGCGGTTCCTTAAGTGAATCGGATCGGGGAGGAATGAACTGGCAACTCACCTCGTAGCGGACGGCGCCCGGGACGGGCTTCCAGCGAATCAGCGCCTTGCCACCTGCCTCCTGGATGCTCGGCCGCATCTCCCAATGCAAAGGTCCGTCGAAGGGCGCGCTGCTCACCGGTGGTCCACGGATCCCGTACGGGGAGATCGCGACCACCTCGTACCGATTCATCCCGCGGCCCGGCCTTGGCCCAGGATCCTGGCAACTCAACGAGGCGCCCGCTTCAGCCGTGGGCGTGGCCTTCACTTCCGAGATCCGTTCGGAGGCTCCCCAACGCTGCGGGTCGGTGGCGTCGGGCTGGTACCGCAGCACCTCGTAGCTGGCCGCCCCCTGGGAAGCGGGCCATTGGATCAGGGCGGAGGTTCCCTTGGCCGTGGCGGTCACCTGCGAGATGGCCGCCGGCGGCTGTCTGGTCTTGTACAGCCAGAAGCCACCAAACGCCCCCAGAAGCGCCAGCACCAGCACCGCCCAGACCGCCAACACCAGACCAAGTTTTCGGGATTCCAGCCTCCGCGTCAGCCGGGCCTGGGGCGTCGTGGCGGATGTGCGCGCCTCAGACCCTTCCGGCTGGACCGGTTCCAGAAGTCCGGTGAGGTCGTTGTCCGCGGACGGGAGCGGTGCCAGGTCGTAGGCGGGATCCTCCGATCTTGACGCGGGCGCAAGGACCCGCGGCAGTCGCTGCCCGCCCAGCGCGCGAGCCATGGCCTCGCGGCCCAGCGTGGACACCGGCACCGGAGAGACGGTGACGGAGGGTCGCCGCATGCCCGACACCGCGGAGGCCAACGCGAACGTGGCCAAGGGCACCGGCACCTGCGTGGAGAGCAGTCGGCAGCCCCACGTCAGCCTGAGACGGTCCGCGGGGTCCAGCACCTGCGCCAGGTTCACCAACGCGGCATCCATCTCCGGCGAGCACTCCAGCACGGCCAGCGCGTGATCCTGCCCCATGGCGCGGACCCAGGTGTCGTACAGCATCACATCGCGCTGGGTCACCGATCGCCGGACCGGCGCAAGCGGCGGGAGCCGAAGCGTGCGATTGGTGACGAAGTTGTCGGGAGTCCACAGCTTCTTCTGCTGCAGCAGGTTCCACACGTCGCTTGCCACAAGTTCCTGGCATGCCTGGGAGGACATCACGATGGAGCAGACCGCCACCGTTCGGCGCCCGGCGGAGTCCGGCTGGCCGGGCAGCACGCGCGAAAGTGCGAATCGACCGCTGGCGTGAAGCGCCCGGAGGCAGGCGGTGGGCCGCTTGGCCAGTCCGTGATGGATCTCCTCGCTGTCCGCCTGGCCGTGCACCAGCTGCTCCAGCTCGGAGCGCTCGCTCTGGGTGATCCCGGGCGAGGCACCCTGGGTGGTGTAGCCGGAGACGGAGGCCAGGAGGTGGGTGTCGACTTCGATCACGAGGGGTTCCGGATCATGCGGGTCAGCCTCGGAACACGTTGAACAGCAGGATGGCCAGACCCATCAGCGTCCCAAGGACGACGATCACGAGGCCGAAGACCATGAGGAACCGCAGCAGCGTGACGCCGGTCGGCTCAGGATCGCCATCCAACTCATAGTCGCGCTTGAGCATCTCCAGATGGAGCTGCGCCTCGCGGAGGATCTCGTGGTCCGCCGCGCCCTCCTCCGCCAGGGCCTCTTCGATCAACTGGTGTGTGGTGGCGATCCGGTCCCGCAAGGACTTGGACTTGTCCTTGGCCTCGGCCAACGCGGCGCGCGCCTTCTGTTCGATGCGCCTGGGGCGCTCCTCACCCTCCTTGCGCCGCAGTTCGCGAAGCTCGGCCTCGATGACCATCTTGAGGACCCACTTGAGCGGCTCCGCCACGTACACCGGCGGCCGGTCCACGTCGGGCACGGGGCGGTCCGATCGCCGGCTGGGCTTCGAATACGCCGCGATCGCGGGAAAGCAGTAGAAGGTGTCCTGTGCCGCGGCCACCACGTTGGACAGGTACTTCTTGAAGAACTCGCTCAGCCCTCCCAGAGACTTGACCATGGGCCAGCGAAGGTCGCACTTGGTCAGCACGATCGCCACAGGAACATGGCGTCCGCCAGGGAAGGAGCGGATACGTCGCAGCGCCTGCTGCATGGCGAAGTCGTCCTCGGCATGTCTGCCCACGTCACGCGTGTCCACCGCGTTCTTTGGATCGATCAGCAGGATCACCCCAGCCGCGCGATCGATGTGCTCGACCAGTTCCCGCGTGTCCGTCTCGTCCACGCGTCCGTCCAGGAACGCCTTCTTGAAGGACTCGCCGGGGTAGTCCAGCAGCGTCAGCCGGAAAGTGTGATTGGCGTACTCGATGGCCACGTCCACGTAGTCCTGTCGTTGCGTGGCGACGGGCCAGTTGCCTGCACGCATGGACTCGATGATGCCCATGAGCCAGACGTGCGGGGCACCGTCCAGCGCGCGCATGTGGATGTCCGGCACGCGCCGCGTCCAGAGCTGCTCGTAGAGCCGCGCGCTGAACACGGTCTTGCCCGACTGCGAGCGTCCCAGCACCACGATGCGATCCCGCGTGGGTGGCTGCCCGGGAGTGACGGCGCCCGTCCACGATGGAGGTGGCGGTGGGGGCGTTCCCGGATCGAACGGCGGCGGG
>CAZKHO010000153.1:4154-4824 GCA_964552505.1 uncultured Bifidobacterium sp.
CCTGGCGCCAGGACCCGCCTTGCCCCGCAAGGAAGGGATCTGTGTGGCGGAGAATATCAGTAGACGCGACCGACAGGCGTCCGCGCCCGATCTCACACATTGAACAGGAAGTGCACCACGTCCCCGTCCTGGACAGGGGATCGTGGGAGCGATGCGGCCCTGTCCATGGTCCGACCTGCCGGCGTGCGGGAAGGCGCGTCCTGCGACGTGCCGTTCCGGTTCGGCGCCGCCGTGAGGACCGCGTCCACCAAGGAAAAGGGCCCCGGCGCATGGCCGGGGCCCTTGAGATCTCGAAGTCCGAACCCGAGGCGTACCGGCCGCTCAGGCCTTGCGGCGACGAGCGACCAGGCCCGCCAGACCCACCAGCGCCGCGGCACCCGGTGTGGGCACGGCCACGAAGATGTCGCCGCGCACCCAGTTGACGCTGTTGATGGTCTGGGCCACGTTGCGGTTCACCAGGTCGTTGAAGCTGTTGTACACCGCGATGCTGCTCACGCTGCCACCGGGGCCGCCGGTGTTGGTGCGGTAGAACTTGCCTTCGAACGCGAAGAAGCGGTCGTTGTAGCCGTACTGCGCGTTGGAGCCTTGGCCGTAGTTGAAGTACGTGCCGTTGGTGGCGTTGATCAGGTCGTTGAACGACCCGTAGCGCGTCACACCAGCGCTGCCGCCG
>CAZKHO010000154.1:0-4797 GCA_964552505.1 uncultured Bifidobacterium sp.
TGACGCTCAAGTTCGCCTCGGCCGGCAAGAACAACGGCGTGACCACGGAGACCGGTGCCACCGGATGGAACTTCCGCTGGCACCAGACACTCACGTTCGCCGTGCCGGCGCCAGGCGCGATCGCCACCGTGGCGTTCGCAGGTCTGATCCGGCGGCGGCGAGGCTGAACGCCCGACCCCCTTCGGCGACATCCGCCGGGACGGCCCGAGGCCGCTACTGCACCGTCACCTTGAGCGTGGCCTTCTTGGCCGCCGGCGTGCCCTTGTCCCAGGGCCGAACCAGCTCGAAGCGCACTTCGCAGCCGCCGGCGCTGGTCGGCTGGAACGTGAACACCCACTGCACCCGACCGCCCATGACGCCACGGTCCACCGGCGTGGTCACAGGCTCCCCCACCATCTCCAGAGGCGCGCCCTTCGGCAGGATGGCGGTCCAGGCGAAGCCCGTGCCGGCGCTAGAGAGCAGTTCCACCTTGAACACGTTCGACCGGGGCACGGTGATCTCGCTGGAGCTCTCCAGTTCCAGCGCTCGCCCCTCCACCGGCCGATCCGTGGCGCTGGTGGCGGTCTCGGTGGCCACCGTGCGCACACGGTGCGTGGTGACGCCGGGCTCCTCCTCGCTGCGGGCGGTGGACACCTGCGTCTCCGGCGCACGATCGAAGTCGCATCCCGCCGGAAGTGCCAGCAGCAGCACCGCCGCGGCGCGCTTCAGCACGCCTTGACCGCCTTCTCGATGGCGTCAAAGTCCACCTGCACGCGCGGATCCTCGCTCACCCACGCGTAGCGCACGGTGCCGCCGGCGTCCACCACGAACGCCGCGCGCTTGGCCACGCCCTTCAGTCCCACCAGCTCCGCGTGCAGCGCGCCGTAGGCGGCGGCCATCTCCTTGTTGAAGTCGCTGAGCAGCGGGAACGGGATCTTCTCCATCTCGCGGAACTTGTCCGTGACGAACGGCGAGTCCACGCTCACACCGAACACGTCGCAGCCCAGACCCTGCCACTTCGACCAGCCGTCACGGAACGTGCACATCTCCGCATGGCAGACCGGGCTGAAGGCCAGCGGGAAGAAGAGGATCACCGTCTTGCGCTTGCCCAGGTGCTGGGAGAGGTCGACGGGGGTTCCGGGCTTCGAGGGGAGGATGAACGCGGGGGCCTTGCTGCCGACGGCGACGGACATGGGGGTCTCCTGAGGTGGATGCGACGGCCGGAACGGTCCGGGGACGCGGACGGTAGCACGGCGGACGGTGCGGCGGAGCGGCCGGAACCGGCCGATCCGGTGCGTGACCTGTGGATGAATCGAGTCGCCCGGAAAAAGGGCAGCCACACGCCGACCGTGGCGCCCCGGCGCGGATGCTGTCCACCACGCCAACGGGAGAACCCCCCATGTCACCAACCACCCGCCTGCCCGCCCTCCACCTGCTGTCCGCCGCCATCGCCGCAACCGCGCTGGGACAGAGTCCGGCCTGCGAGCCCCATGCCTCGCCCGGCTGCCTGGACACCGCCTGTCAGGCGGCCGTCTGCCCGCTGGATCCCTTCTGCTGCTCCACCGAATGGGACCAGCGCTGCGCCACGGAGGCCTCGGTGCTGTGCGCCGCATGCCACCCGCCATCCGGCTGCGTCCTTCCGCCCGCCTCCATCCAGGAGGCGGAGTCCTGCGGCACGGCGAGCGACGACCCGTGCGCCTGGCCCGCCGGCACTCCCACGCCCCTGCCTCTGGGCGCCACGGCGGCAGGCCGCGTGTGGGCGTCGGACACCTCCCGGGATGTGGACTGGTTTCAGGTCACCCTGCCCGCGCCGGGCATGCTCACCGTCCGATGCTTCGGGACCGGCCCGATCGGCGCCCTCATCCTGGACCAGGCGTGCCCTCCCACGGTCCACGCCGAAAGCGTGGACGGATGTCCTTCCACCTGCGCCGCCTGTCTGCCGGCGGGCACCTATCGCGTGGCGGTTCGGCCGCTCCTGTTCGAGGCGCTGGAGTGCTCCGACCCCCGCGGCGAGTACCGAGTGCAGGCCACGCTGCAGCCCTGCCAGCCGCAGGCCCCAGCCAACGATCGGTGCGACGCCGCACAGACCGCCGCTCTGGGCCCGAACGCCTTCGACGCCTCCGATGCCAGTTCGGAACCCGCGTGGCTGCCGTCCTGGTGCGACGAAGGCGCCGGGCTGGTCTTCACCAACGACGTCTGGTTCAGCTTCACCGCGCCCGGCACCGCCCTGTACCACTTCAGCACCTGCGGCCTGGCCGACTTCGACTCGCGGCTGGCCGCCTACGCGGCGTGCGGTGCAACGGTGCTCGCCTGCAGCGACGACGCCTGCCCCGACGGTGGAGCGTCCATCGACCTGGGGATGACGTGCGGCGAGACCGTGCTGCTTCGCGTGGGCGGCTGGGGCCACGGCGCCGCCGGCTCGCTCCTGGTCGCACGCGATGCCGACGACGGTTGCGCCTGCCCCGGCGACCTGGACGGAAGCGGCGAAGTGGACTGCAGTGACGTGAGCATGCTGCTCCTCTGCTTCGGGGACGTCGGCGGACCGGCCGACCTGGACGGAGACGGCGAGGTTGGAACGGCCGATATCGGTCTCCTGCTCATGATGATGGGCCCTTGCGGGTGAGCATTCGCCGACGCCTCTTTGGATTCCCCTTCCAAAGGGGTATTCTGGCCGGATCGTGCGACGCCGTGGTTCCAGTTCAGCCACAGCCCTTCGTTGGCTGGCCGCGCTGGCTGCCGCGTGGGTGGCCTGGGTGGCGCCAGCCTGGGCCGAGGGCCCCAAGGACTGCCTGCTGGCGCACGCCCTGCCGGGCTGCGAGGACGCGGGCTGCAGCGCCGCGGTGTGCAACTTCAAGCCGGACTGCTGCTCGATCACCTGGGATCAGGACTGCGTGGCGCTGGCCGAGGAGAACTGCTCGGGCTGTGGTCTGACCTCCGACTCCTGCTTCGTGGACCATGCCAAGCCGGGCTGCCGGGACGGCAGCTGCTGCGAGCTGGTCTGCGCGGATCCGGACTTTGCCTACTGCTGCAGCGAGGACTGGGACTTCGGATGCTCGCTGCGCGCCAGCGCGGTGTGCTCCGTGACGCCGGTGCCCTGCGGCGGCAGCGGTGCGGGAAGCTGCGTGCAGGCGCACGGCACGCCCAGCTGCAGCGACGCGTCCTGCTGCGAGAACGTCTGCGCGGTGTGGAGCAACTGCTGCGAGCTGGCGTGGGATTCCATCTGCGTCTCGATGGCCAATCAGCTGTGCCTGCACAGCTGCAACCCGGGCTGCCCGGACGGCGCGCTGGCGGAGTCGGAGACCTGCCACAGCCTGACCAACGATCCCGTCTTCAGCCCCGGCACCGTCCCCGGCACCCCACAGACGCTGCCGCTGGGCCAGAGCCTCTGCGGAGCGCTGGTGGCCACCGACGCGGCCACGCCCGTGAACGACGTGGACGTGTACGCGGTGAACCTCGCCGGCCTGGACACCGACGGGGACGGCGAGGTGAAGGTGCGCCTGACGCTGACGGCCGGCGTGCAGTCCTTCGTGGCGCTGGTGCCACCGGGAAGCGCGGCCGCCACGCTGGCGGCCACGGACACGCTGCGCGCCAACAGCGGCGGTTGCCAGCCGGGCATGGACTGGGCCTGCCGGACGCCCGGGCTGTGGTGGGCGGTGGTGGCGCGAGGATTCGACGGCGTGATCGAAAGCGCGCCCACCGACTGCGCGGCGGCGCGCTACGTGCTCAAGGTGGAGGCCGAGGCCGCGTGCGCGCCCCGTTGCGGCGTCAGCCCGGACAGCTGCTTCACGCCCCATGCGGGATCCTCCTGCAACGACGCGGCCTGCTGCGCCTCCACGTGCGCCGTGCAGCCCACCTGCTGCGACATCGGATGGGACGCGGACTGCGCCATCACCGCCGCCGGCGCCTGCGGCGCGCCCGCACCCGCCAACGACGCCTGCGGCTCCGCGCTCTCCGTGGGCGTGGGCAGCACGCCCTTCAGTCTGCTGGGCGCCACGCCGGACGGACCGGCCGTGACCGGCTGCGGCACCGCCGCCACCTTGGGCGACATCTGGTTCAGCTTCGTGCCGTCCGCATCCGGGGAGACGGAGATCTCCACCTGCGGCACCGAGTTCGACACGCGGCTGCAGGTGTTCCGCAACGGCTGCGGCCCCGCGGCCGTGTCGCCGGCCTGCAACGACGACAGCCGGCTGTGCACCCCGTCGGGCAAGGCCAGCCGACTCACGGTCACCGTGGAGTGCGGCACCGAGTACCTGATCCGGGTGGGTGGCGTGTCCGGAGCCACCGGCTTCGGCGCGCTGATCGTCGGTCCGCCCAACGGCGCGTCGTGCTGCCGCTCGGACGTGGACGCCAGCGGCCAGATCGACTTCGGCGACGTGGCCCTGATGATGCTGGACTTCGGCCCCTGCGCGGGCTGCGCCACGGACCTGGACGACAACGGCGTGGTGGATCAGGGCGACGTGGCGCTGGCCCTGCTCGACTTCGGCCCCTGCTCCTGAAGCGCGGAATCACGCCTCGCTGGGCGTGTCGGCGTTCAGCGAACGCCGGACGATCTTGCCTGTGGCGTTGCGCGGCAGCGCCGCGCGCATGCGGATCTCCTGCGGCACCTTGTACGGCGGCAGCGTGGCCCGACAGTGCTGCCGAAGCGCCGACGCGTCGAACACCGCGCCCTCCTGCAGTTCCACGAACGCCAGCGGCACCTCGCCCCGCATGGGGTCCGAAAGCCCGATCACCGCGGCGTCCTTCACGGAAGGGTGCCGGTTGAGCACCTCCTCGATCTCGCGCGGGAAGACGTTCTCGCCCGAGATGATCAGCATCTCC
>CAZKHO010000155.1:0-4752 GCA_964552505.1 uncultured Bifidobacterium sp.
ACCACGCCCATGCCGAAGGTCTTGGCGCGGCGGGCGATCTCCATGCCCACCTGTCCCAGACCCACGATGCCCATGGTGCGGCCGTGCAGGCCGGCGGACTTCAGGAAGTCCGCGCGGTCCCACTTCCCTTCGCGCATGCGCGTCACCTGGTCGGGCACGCGACGATCGCAGGCCAGCACCAGCGCCCAGGCCAGTTCGGCCACGGCGTGCGCGTTGCGGCCGGGGCAGTTGCTCACGAAGACGCCGCGTCGGCTGGCGGCGGCCAGATCGATCTCCTCCGTGCCGGCACCCGCCTGCACCACCAGCGCCAGCCGCTGACTGGCCTCCAGGGCGGCGGCGGTGACCGCGGTCTCGCGCACCACCAGCACCTCGGGCTGAAGCGCGGCCAGCCGGGCCGGCAGGTCGGCGGCGGTCAGCGCGGGCTCGTGAATGGTGTCGCACCCCAGGTCGCGCAGCGCCTGCAGCCCCGCGTTCTCGAAGGCGTCGGCCACCAGCACACGTGCGGTCGTTCGAGCCCCTTGGGCGGCGGCGCCAGGACGCTGGGAAAGCGTGTTCATTCCGCGATTGTAGTGGCCGCCTCGCTCCGTTCCGCCATCCACAGGCCGGATCGGATCCGGGGCTCCACCCAGGTGCTCCCGGAGGGAAGCGGCGTTCCCTCCCCAGCCACCTGAAGCAATTCGGCCATGGAGGGCCTTGGCAGTGCCAGGAGCACCTCGTGGGGCGCGGGTGCCGCCCCCGGGCTCGATGCCACACCGGGACGCCAGGTCAGTGGATTCCCTCCCAGACCGCACGCCTGCAGCCAGTGCATCAGACGCCCGTGCGACAAGGCGTCCGCCGCCAGGCCGGTGCGCTGCGGAGCGGGCAGCTGCAGACGCCTCCGCGTGGACATTCCGTCCTTCGTCCCCCACTGCGCGTCCACAAAGCCGGGCGGCGGCTCCGAAGGCTCGCCTTCCAGCGCCGGCAGCCCCTGCAGGTGATCACGAAGGGTGTCCGCCGCTGCACCGGAGACCACCGCCATCGACGACCGCACCCGCACCTGCGAGAGCGGCAACAGCAGCGTCAGCACGGGTGCGTCCAGCGGCGAACCCGGCAGTCGTGCGTCCCCTTCCAGCACCAGCGCGCGCGACACTCGGGCGAAGGCCTCGGCCACGGCGGGCGCTCGCGTGCCGGCCCAGAGCGTGTGGGTGGCGCCGTCGTCGGCCAGCACATGGAACAGCGGACGGTCGTTCACCTCGCGCTCCACCAGATCCTGGATCGCCGCGTCGTCCTCGTAGCCCACGATCACCGAGTCCGCGCGCAGGTGCGCATGCGCGGCGGCATCCACCCCTTCGCGCGCCCGATGCGCACGGATCGGACCGTCGGTGAACGAACGCGCCTCCACCAGCGCCACCACGCCCGTGCACCTCTCGCCGGCACGCACGTGGCGATGCATGTACATGGTGGGCTCCGCGTGGCGGATCAGCGACTTCGCCTCCAGCCAGGCGGACAGCCCGTCGGCCGATCCGTCCTGCAGCAGCGCCGCCAGCGAGCGCGGCTGCGCGGCCGCCAGCGACGCGCGATCGGCCGTCGGCAGGTGGTCCAGCCGCGGCACGGAGAACTCGCGCGCCTTCGCCGCGGACGGCCGGACGGCCCTGAATGGCTTGAGGGAAATCACGGTTTTTCCTCGATTCGGCAGTGTAGAGGCCCAGGCCAAGGATGGGCGCGCCAGACCCCTGTTCGGCCTGTGCCGCCGGATTCGGTCGTCGAATCCTCGCGACGGCTTCAGTCGCCCCCGGATCGGGCCGACCTGCCCGTGGGGGCCGACACCGTGCCTGGCCCCGCCCGCCGTTCCGAAGATCCGATTTCACCGCGAGGTTCGCCATGCGTCCAACCGCCGATCAGCCTTCGACCGAAGTGATGTCCAGCGTCGAGCCGGCCAGACCCGTCGCCGGCGAACTTGCCGCCACCCGCTTCGACCGTCTCTGCCGCCGCCTGCGGCGCGCGGGACTGGTGTGGGCCCAGGCCGAACCCAGCCATGTCCGATGGAGCACCGCCGGCGACTACCTGACCACGCTGGTGGCGGAGAGTCCGTGGATCCGCCGGCAGGTGGACGAGGTCACGCGTCGTTGGGCCGAGGGAGCGCCCGCGGTGGCGCAGGAAGCCGTCCCGGGATGCTGGCTGCTGCCGTCCGGAACCCGCCCCCGCTGCGACGGTGTGGCACGCGGCGTGGCGGTGGCGGTCACCCGTCAGGCCGCCACGGGGCGCGGCAGCCTTCGCGCGCTCTGTCAGGGCGCCAGCATGGACTACGAACTGGTGCGCGACCTGATCCTCTGCGAGCCGGCCATCCCGGTGCGGGAGGTTCCACGTCTGGCGGCCATGGTGCGGCTGCTCCGCCCGGTCACGCTTCGCCGCGCCGGCATCAGCGGCGTGGAGACCCTGCTGCGGGCGGTGGAAGCCACGCATCGCTGCGTGCGCGGCCACAGCGAGCGGACCGCCCATCTGGCTGGACGCCTGGCGTCCGCCGCCGGCATGGGCGCCGGCGAGTGCGACCACGCGCGCCTCTGCGGCCTGCTGCACGACGTGGGCAAGCTGGGCGTGCCGGAGAGCGTGCTGCGCAAGCCCGGCGCGCTCACCCCGGAGGAGCGCTCCATGATCAACATGCACCCGGAGATCGGCCAGCGTCTGCTGCAGGGCGTGGACGGTCTGGACCACACGGTGCCCGCGGTGCTCTGGCACCACGAGCGCTGGGACGGCCAGGGCTATCCCCACCGACTCTCGGGCGAGAAGATCCCCCGCATGGCCCGCCTGATGGCCATCGTGGACAGCTTCGACGCCATGCGCAGCGACCGACCCTACCGGGACGCGCTGCCCGTGGAGGCGTCGCTGGCGGAGATCCGCAAGGGCGCCGGCAAGCAGTTCGATCCGGCGCTGGCGGAGACCTTCCTTGGGCTGCTGCATCGCGAACCGGCGCTGGCGGCCTGAGCCCCCTTGCGCTCCGGCGAGCGGCGGCACAAAATGCCCGCATGACGTTGATGGTCACGGAAGACCAGGAACGGGTGTCTCGGCTCGCCATGCGCGCCGCGGCGCTCCCCCGCTTCGATCGACTGGTGCTGCAGCTGCGGTGGGCCGAGGGCCTCAACCGGGTGGAAGCGGCGTCGGCCCTGCAGGTGGAGCCCGCCAGCGTGCTGGCCGCGGAGATGCGGCTGCGCGCGTGGGCCGCCGGCGTCAGTTGAATTCCAGCATCACCAGCGCCACGTCGCCGAAGTCGACGAAGCCGCTGCCGTCCACGTCCGACGCGCAGCCTGCGCACGGACCAAAGTCCAGCAGCACCAGCGCCACGTCGCCCTGATCCACCCGACCGTTGCAGTCCAGGTCGCCGAAGGCGCAGGCGGGACCGGTCTCCACCTTGATGCGAAGCCTGGGCGCCTGCGCCAGCCCGAACGCCACCAGCGCGTTCTCCTTGGAATAGAAGACCGGGAAGTCCCCCGCCTGCTGCTGCACCAGCGTCAGCGCGCTCACCGAGAGGAACAGTCGGCCGCGGTCCAGCCCTTCGCGCAGATAGGCGCGGATGCCGGGCTGCGACACGTCCACCTGGAAGCGCATCACCGAGTCCTGCGGCACCAGCGCGCCCGCCGCAAGTCCGTTCACGCGCCCGATGGCGAAGGGCGCCGGCTGGAATCCCTCGCGGGGATTGTTGGAGACGTCGCGCGGCTGCCCCAGGGCGTCCACCTGCGCGGCGAAGGCGTTGCGCACCGACGGACTCAGGAAGCTGGATCCCGCGTTGGCGAAGGTGGTGTTCTCCAGGAAGGTGTCCGCGTTCCATCCGCCGCGGAAGCCCACCCCGAACAGCTCCACCGGCTGGCCAGCGTCGGCGTCGGGCGTGAGGCGCGCGTCGGACGAGGGAAGGAAGCAGGTCCACGGGTCCGCCGTGAAGTCGTGGCGGAACACCAGGCTGTTGGCCACCTGCAGCGTCACCTCGGCGCTCACGATGTCGTACGCGCCCGTGCCCAGCCCCGGTGGAATGGCCAGATCCGTGTCGAAGGCCAGCAGCACCTGACCGTCACGCGCGTCGAACTGGGTGGGAACCTCGCGGTCGCTTCCAAAGACGCTGAAGGTGGATCGCGTGCCCGGCGTGGCGTTGAACGGGTACATCCAGCGGTCCAGCGCGGGCTGATCGAACAGCACGTCAAAGGTCTCGGCGGAGGCCGGCGGCGCGGCCAGCAGCAGGGTCGTCAAGGCGAGTCGTCGCATGGCGTCGAACGTGCACCCTATACTGGCCCGCTTGCCGATTCCACCGGAACATGGCGTTTTTGGCCGTCGCAGGGCCTTCACCATCGTGGAATTGCTGGTGGTCATGGGCATCATCGCCCTGCTGGCGGCGCTGGCCATTCCAGCGGTGGCCAAGGTTCGCAACCGAGCGGGCGCCGTGCGCGAGCTGGCGGCCCTGCGCTGCGTGATCACCGGCTGGACGCAGTACGCCACGGAGCAGAAGGGCTGGCTCATCCCCGGCTTCTACGGCATGCCGCCGCTGGATCCCCTGCCCGCCTTCTACGAGGACGGCCGCGAGATTCCTGCCGACGTCTACGGCAACCAGCGCGCGGTGGTGGCCCGCTGGCCATGGCGGCTCTCGCGCTACATGGACCATGACGCGCGACCGCTGGTCCCCATCAACGAGGCCTCCCAGGTGACCGAGTGCAGCGCGGGCGATCCCATGAAGGCGCTGTACTTCGGCAGCCTGTATCCCAGCTTCGGCATGAACTCCATGTGGGTGGG
>CAZKHO010000156.1:0-4739 GCA_964552505.1 uncultured Bifidobacterium sp.
GCGCCGGGGCGTAGGCGCCCATGCCGCCGGTGTTGGGGCCGGTGTCGCCTTCGCCCACCTGCTTGTGGTCCTGGCAGGCGTCCAGCATCCAGATGGTGCCGCCGTCCACCAGCGCCAGCACGCTGATCTCCTGGCCGCGCAGCCGCTCCTCCACCACGATCTGCAGGCCCGCGTCGCCGTGCGCGCGCTTCTCCAGCATGGAGCGCACCGCCGCCTCGGCCTGCGCCGGCGTGTCGCACACCACCACGCCCTTGCCGGCGCAGAGTCCGCTGGCCTTCACCACCACCGGGTCGTTGCGGCTGCGCACGTAGTGCAGCGCGGCGTCCAGCTGCTGGTGGTTGAAGGCTCGGCCCTCGGCCATGGGGACGTTGGCGGCGCGAAGCACCTGCTTGCACCAGGCCTTGTCCGACTCCAGCCGGGCGCCGGCGCGGCCGGGTCCGAAGACCAGGCGATGCGGCGGCTTGTGCAGGTCGTCCGCGATGCCTTCCTCCAGCAGGTTTTCGGGGCCCACCACCACCAGTCGGACGTCCTCGCGTTCCAGGAACCGCTCCAGATGGAAGCGGTTGCGCGGCTCCAGACCCTGCGGACACGGCGTGCCCAGGGCGCGAAGTCCGGCGTTGGCGTGCGGATCCACCCACAGCTTGCCCAGGCGCGGGCTCTGCTTGAGCTTCCACGCCAGCGCGTGCTCGCGACCGCCGCTCCCGACGAGCAGCACGTTGCAGCGGTCTGGAAGGGGGAGGCTCACGCTGCGGCGCCGGCGAACTGCAGCTGATGGGCCTCGGCGACGGGCTTGTTGGTCAGCCGACCGCGGTCCATGTTGATGCAGTTGGAGAAGTGGTGGTCCATGGACGCCAGGCGCTGCGCACCGTGTCGGGCCAGCTTGACGGCCCACGGCAGCGTGACGTTGGTCAGCGCGATGGTGCTGGTGCGGGCCACGGCGCCGGGCATGTTGCCCACGCAGTAGTGCACCACGCCGTCCACCTCGTAGGTGGGATTGCGGTGCGTGGTCACGCGAGCGGTCTCCACGCAGCCGCCCTGATCGATGGCCACGTCCACGATCACAGAGCCTGGCCGGATGTGCTTGAGGTCCGCACGCTTGATGAGGTGGGGGGCCTTGGCGCCCGGCACCAGCACCGCGCCCACGATCAGGTCGGCCCAGTTCAGGCGTTCGCGGATGGCCTGCGGGTCGCTGTAGACCAGCTGGACGTTCTTCGGCATCACCTCGCTCAGGTAGCGCAGCCGGTCGATGTTCACGTCCAGCACCACCACCTGCGCGCCCATGCCCGCGGCCACCTGCGCCGCGCACGTGCCCACCACGCCGCCGCCGATCACCAGGACGTGCCCGGGCTCCACGCCGGGCACGCCGCCCAGCAGCACGCCGCGGCCGCCGAAGGGCCGCTCCAGAAACTTGGCACCCTCCTGAATGGAGAGCTTGCCCGCCACCTCGCTCATGGGGGTGAGCAGCGGAAGGTGGCCGTGATCGTCCGTGAGGGTCTCGTAGGCGCAGGCGATGCACTTGCGATCCAGGCATCCGATGGTGAGGTCCCGGTCGGCGGCGAAGTGAAAGTAGGTGAAGAGCGTCTGGCCCTCGCGGATCATGGCGATCTCGGGCTGCTGCGGCTCCTTCACCTTCACGATCATCTCGGACTTGGCCCAGACCTCCTGGGCGGACTTCACCAGCGTGGCGCCCGCGGCCACGTACTGCTCGTCCGTGAACCCGCTTCCCAGACCGGCGCCCGCCTGCACCAGCACCGAGTGGCCCTCGCGCACCAGCACCTCGGCGCCCACCGGGCGCATGCCCACGCGGTACTCGTCGGGCTTCACTTCGCTGGGGACTCCGATGACCATGGACACGTGACTCCTGAAGAAGGCGTTCAAGGCTTCGCGGCGGGACCCCTCGGGCCCCGCACGGACGCGGCGAGCCGCGCAGTCTAGCCGCGTTCGGTGGGGGTATGCTCCGCTCCCTTCCCCATGGCCACGATCCGAATGCATGTCGCCGTGATGGTCCTTGCCGCGCTCCTGCTGCCCGTGACGGCCTTGGCGCAGTCCGGCCCTGCGCCCAAGCCCGGCGCCACGCCCCCCAAGCCCGGAAGCACTCCACCGAAGCCGGGAACCACGCCCGGCAAGGCGCCTGCGCCCGCTCCGACAGCCGTGCCTCCCAAGACGGTGGCAATCCCCAAGGCGACCGGCCCGGAGCCCGTGGCCGTGGCGCCCGCCGGCGAGTCGCTGGCCGGCCCGATGAACGTCTGGCTGAAGAACGTGAGCCCGCGCAATCGATCCGCGCTCACCCTGTGGCCGGTGTGGTGCTCGACGCCGGCCCTCCCGGGCGGCGGTCCGGCGCCGCTTCCCGCCGACTGCTGGTCCGGCATGCCAAACCGCGCCGCGTGGGAGAAGTGGGCCACGGACAGTGGCGCGCTCTCGCAGGCGCTTCGGGCCTGCAGCGACTCGCTGGTGCTCGGACAGCCCTACGGCGACGTGGTGGGCGAAGCCACCTGGAAGGCCAAGGGTCTGCTGGCCATGCCCGGCTCCGCCGATGGCGAGGCGGCGTACCCGTACCTGAAGGCCGTCCGCGGCATCGCGGCCTACTCGGTGATCGAGATGCAGCGACTGGGCGCGGCGGGGCGCTATGACGACGCGTTCACCGTGGGACTGGACGGCGTGCGCATGCTCCGCCAGGCCGCCGAGCAGCGCACGCTGCTGGAGAAGTCCGTGGCCATGGAGCTGCTGTGCAGCGCGCTGGAGGCGCATCGATGCTTCATGGCGGAGCATCTGGGCCGGATGCCGCTGGCCGCCCTCCAGAGCGCGGCGCTCCGGGGATATCCCTATCTCAAGCAGGGTGATCGGGACCGCCTGGCCCGACTGGAACTCCCCGAAGGCGACCGCATCGTGATCGAGGAAAGCCTGGTGGGGATCTTCAAGTCCGACGGCACCGCCAGCGCCGACCTGTTCGCGGAGCGGCTGGGCGCCGCCCAGGCGAAGGATGCGCCGCTCACGCGCTTCGGCGCCGCCGCGCTCTGGGCGTCCACCGCGCCCATGCATGGCAGTCTGGAGGCGTCCAAGCAGCGCCTCAACGACGCCTACGACGACTGGTGGCGCCGTTGGAGGATGCGCTCCAACGACGCCATGATGGAGCTGCCCACGGACTTCAGCCGCATGAATCCGGCCCGATACGCCGCGGTGATGCTGCTGGCCGGCGACCTGCAGCGCGCCTTCGAGCTGAGGCTTCGGGCCATCGCGGAGATCAACGGCACCGCGGTGGCCGCCGGACTGTGCGGTTTCTGGACCGACAACGGCAAGCAGTGGCCGCGCGACATCGGGCAGGTGTTCCCGCTCTACGCCGTGAAGAAGATGGACCTGGACCCGTACTCCCGGCAGTACGGGCCGCTGGAGTACCGCGACGTGGGTGGTCGCACGCAGGCCATCGACACGCCCTGGGGTCAGGTGGAGGCCACCGGAGCCTTCCTCTGGTCGCTGGGTGGCGACCACGAGGACGGCAACTTCGCCAAGCACGACCCGCCGGATGGGCAGGGCGACCTGCTGCTGTGGCCGCCTCCCAGGTATCTGGCGCAGAAGGCCGGCCTGACCAAGTGAAGCATCGAGGGCGGCGTCACGCGGCCCGCATGGAGAGACCCGAATGTCGAGCGGCATCGAGAACGTGATCATCATCGGCAGCGGACCGGCCGGCTGGACGGCCGCCATCTACGCGGCCCGCGCCAACCTGAAGCCGCTGGTGTACGTGGGCGTGCCCGCCACCAATCCCGCGCCGGTGCTGCCGGGTGGCCAGCTCATGCTCACCACCGAGGTGGAGAACTACCCCGGCTTCCCGCACGGCGTGAGCGGTCCCGAGATGATGGCGAAGTTCCGCGAGCAGGCCGAACGCTTCGGCACGCGCGTGGTGGACGCCAACATCGACCGCTGCGACTTCTCGAAGCGTCCCTTCACCCTCACCGACTCCAACGGCGGCACGGTGAAGACCCACGCGGTCATCCTGAGCACCGGGGCCACGGCCAACTGGCTGGGTCACCCCAACGAGCTGCGTCTGGCGCAGAACGGCGGCGGCGTGAGCGCCTGCGCCGTGTGCGACGGCGCCCTGCCCATCTACCGGAACCAGGCCCTGGCGGTGGTGGGTGGCGGCGACACCGCCATGGAGGAGACCAGCTATCTCACCAAGTTTGCCAGCAAGGTCTTCGTGATCCATCGCCGCGACACGCTCCGCGCCAGCAAGAGCATGCAGGACCGCGTGCTCTCCAATCCCAAGGTGGAGATGGTGTGGGACAGCGCCGTGGAGGACGTGGTGGGCAAGGACACGCTGGAAGCCGTGGTGGTGAAGAACCTCAAGACCGGCGCCACGCGGCGTCTGGACGTGCGAGGCCTGTTCGTGGCCATCGGACATGCGCCCGCCACGGGGTTCCTGCAGGGGTCCGGCGTGGAGCTGGACGCCAAGGGCTACGTGACGCTGCGCACGCGCGGCAGCCAGACGAACCTGGAAGGCGTGTTTGCGGCGGGCGACCTGGCCGACCAGGTGTACCGTCAGGCGATCACGGCCAGTGGCATGGGCTGCCAGGCGGCGATCGACTGCGAGCGCTGGCTGGCGGCGCAGGGCGTGCACTGACGAGCATGCTCCGTCGCGGTGTGCCCGTCGGCTCGATCGCATCGGAGCCGGCGGCCCCGGCCCGCGCTCACTTCTTCTCGATCAGCGTCATCTTCATGCCGCAGTCGGTGATCTGCTGCTCGTCGAT
>CAZKHO010000157.1:0-4736 GCA_964552505.1 uncultured Bifidobacterium sp.
TGCCCATCGTCACGGCCACCAACATCCGCGTCACCCTGGGGGCCAAGCAGGTGCTGGACGGCGCCACCTTCGCCATCGAGCCCGGCGAGCGGGTGGGTCTGGTGGGTCGCAACGGCTGCGGCAAGACCACCCTTCTCAAGATCCTGTGCGGGACGGCCAAGTTCGACTCGGGCGACGTCAGCGTGCAGCGCGGCGTGCGGCTTGGGTACATGGCGCAGGAGCACCGCTTCGACGCCGGCGACACGCTGCGCACCGCGGCCGCCAAGGCCATGGCCGAGGCCGATCGCGCGAAGACCGAGCTCGACGAGGTGTTCGAGGCGATGGCCACCGCCGAGGGCGCCGAGCTGCAGCGACTGATGGACCGTCAGGTGGAGCTCGAGGAGGCGATCGAGCGCGGCGGCGGCTGGAGCAACGACCATCTCGTCGACGCGGTGCTGCACGGCCTCGGCTTCGAGGACGCGCAGTTCGACATTCCGATCACCGGTCTCAGCGGCGGGCAGAAGGCGCGCCTGAGCCTGGCACGGCTGCTGCTGCAGAACCCCGACGTGATCATGCTGGACGAGCCCACCAACCACCTCGACATCGAGGGCTGCAAGTGGCTCGAAACCTTCCTGGCCGAGACCTTCAAGGGCGCGGTGATCGTGATCAGCCACGACCGCCGACTGCTCGACCGCGTGGTGCACCGCATCGAGGAGATCCACGAGGGGCGGGTGCGCAGCTACCCCGGCAACTACGAGGCGTTCGTGGCGCTGCGCGCCGAGCGCCACCTCACCCAGATGCGCGTGCACGAGAAGCAGCTCGACCGCATCCGCAGCGAGGAGCGCTACATCCTGCGCTACAAGGCGGGCCAGCGCGCCAAGCAGGCCCGCGGCCGCGCCACGCGCCTGGAGCGTTTCAAGCGCGACGAGCTGGTGGAGCGTCCCATCGAACTGGACTCCATGCAGATCCGCCTGCCCAGCGGCCCGCGCGTGGGCGACTCGGTGCTGGTGGCCGAGCAGATCGGCAAGAAGCTGGGCGACCGCCAGCTGTTCCGCACCTTCGACCTGTTCATCGCGCCGGGTGACCGCATCGGCGTGATCGGGCCCAACGGCGCCGGCAAGACCACGCTCATCCGCACGCTGCTCGGCGAACTGGAGCCCGACGGCGGCACCATCAAGCGCAGCCCCAAGATGCACGCGGGGTGGTTCCGCCAGACCCACGAGCACCTGGATCGCACGCTCACCATCTGGCAGCACCTGCAGCGCACCGTGCCTGCACGTCCAGGCGGCGCCAAGCTGACCGAGCAGGAGGCGCGCAACATGGCTGGCGCGTTCCTCTTCAGCGGCAGCGAGCAGGAGAAGGTGCTGGGCGAACTCTCCGGCGGCGAGCGCGCGCGCGCGGTGATCGCAGGCCTGGTGGCGGGCGGCCACAACCTGCTGGTGCTGGACGAGCCCACCAACCACCTGGACATCCCCAGCGCCGAGCGCCTGGAGGAGGCGCTGTCCATGGATCCCGACGACGGCGGCTTCGACGGCGCGCTGCTGCTGGTGAGCCACGACCGCGCGCTGCTCCAGAGCACCTGCGACAAGCTGATCGTGGTGGACGGCCACGGCGGTGCCACGCTGTTCGACGGCACCTACGACGAGTGGGAGGAGCGACGCACGGCCGAGGCGAAGGCCGCCGCGAAGGAAGCGCCGAAGCGCCAGGCCCCCGCCGCGGCGCCGGCCGCAAAGCCGCCCGCGAAGCCCGCCGCGCCCAAGGCCAAGCGCTCGCCGCTGGACAACAGGAATTCCGCGGACCTGGAGGCCGCCATCGCCAAGTTCACGGCGCGCCGCGCGCAGATCGACGAGGAACTGGTGAGCCCGGCCGTCGCCCGCGATCGCGCCAAGCTGGACAAGCTCGTGAAGGAGCGCGAGAAACTCGAGGCCGACCTGGCCGCGCACGAGGAAGCGTGGCTGCGGAAGGCCGACGCCGGCTGAGCCTCAGCCCGCGAAGCCGCCGCGCGCCACCTGCACCAGCAGCCACGCGTTCAGACCCACGATCAGCGCGGCCACCGCCCAAGCCGTCACCTGCAGCGCCGGACCGTTGGCGAATCGCCCCATGCGTGCACGGTCGCCGGTGAATCGCACCAGCGGCACCACGGCAAACCCCAGCTGCAGCGAGAGGATCACCTGACTCAGGATGAGCAGCTGCCCCACGCCCCGCTCTCCGGCCACGGCCGCCACGATCACCGCCGGCACCACCGCCACCAGACGCGTGACCAGTCGCCGCATCCACGGCCGCATCCGCAGATCCAGGAAGCCCTCCATCACCACCTGTCCTGCCAGCGTGCCCGTGAGCGTGCTGGCCTGACCGCTGGCCAGCAGCGCCACCGCGAACAGCGTGCTGGCCGCAGGCACCCCCAGCACCGGCGAGAGCAGGTGATACGCGTCGCCGATGTCCGCCACCTGGGCGTGCTCCGTCCCGTGGAACACCGCCGCCGCCAGCACCAGGATGGCGGCATTGATCAGGAACGCCAACAGCAGCGAGACCGTGGAGTCGATGGTGGCGAAGCGCACCGCCCTGGCCTTGCCGGCTTCGCTGCGCTCGTAGGCGCGCGTCTGCACCACGCTGGAGTGCAGGTACAGGTTGTGCGGCATCACGGTGGCGCCCAGGATGCCGACGGCGATGTAGAGCATCGACGGATCCGACACCACGGCGGTGGTGGGCAGCAGGCCTCGCATCACGCCGCTCCAGTCCGGACGGGACACCACCAGCTCGTACGCGAAGCACGCGCCGATGGTGGCCACCAGCCCGCCCACGATGCACTCCAGGATGCGGAAGCCTCGGCTCTGGAGCAGCAGCACCACCATCACGTCCAGCACGGTGATCACCACACCCGCCACCAGCGGAACGCCAAAGAGCAGCTTCAGCGCGATCGCCGATCCGATCACCTCCGCCATGTCGCACGCCGCGATGGCCAGCTCGCACAGCCCCCACTGCGCCAGCCCCCACGCCCTTCCCGAGCTGTCGCGGCAGGCCTGCGCCAGGTCGCGCTCCGCCACCACGCCCAGCTTCACCGACAGGTGCTGCAGCAGGATGGCCATCAGGTTGCTGAGCAGGATCACCCCCAGCAGCGCGTAGCCGAACCGAGCGCCACCGGCCAGATCCGTGGCCCAGTTGCCCGGGTCCATGTAGCCCACCGAGACCAGCAGTCCGGGTCCGGCGAAGGCCAGCATGGTCCGCCAGAAGCCGGCGCCTCGGGCCACGGGGACGCTGGCGTGCACTTCCGGCAGGGAGACCCGCGTGGCCGTGCGCAGCCAACCATGCCGCGGATCGTGCTGGCCTGCGTCGTGCGGCATGGCACCGAAGATACTGGCCCCAAAAACAAGCCCGACCCAAGCAGCGAGACTCGGGTCGGGCCAGCGGTGGATGCTCGTGTGGCGCGTGTCAGGGCGCGTCGGGCTCGGCGGCGGCCAGCGCGGTCGCCTCGGCCTCCCGGGCCTGGCAGCTGTCGATGCGGCCGTCGCCGTCGGTGTCCAGGGCCAGCCCGTTGCGGATCTGGCACGCGTCGTCCAGACCGTCGTCGTTGCAGTCGCTCAGCAGCGTGCCGCGGGTGGCGGTGCAGTCGTCCAGGGTGCCGCGTCCGGTCGGGATGGCGCGCCGCGGGATCGCGCGCTCGCCGGTGGGCATGGCCGTCGCCAGCGCCTCCACCGGATCGTCGGTGCCGCCCACCACGCGCAGATCCGTCTGCTCGCCGTGCACGCTGCGTCCGCTCTCGCAGCGGTTGCCGCCGAAGCGCACGTCGCGCAGGTCCGCCGAACCGCCCAGCACGTAGGCGCCGGCGCCGCTCATGGCGGAGAGATTCTCGTGGAACGTGCCGCGCTCCACCACGATGTCGGCGCCTTCGGCGTACAGGCCGCCGCCCCAGGCGCCGCTGGAGACTCGGTTGCGCTCCACGGTGGTGTCGATCATCCGCAGGGTGCCTCCCCGCAGGCTGATGGCGCCACCGAAGGTCATGGCCACGTTGTCGCGCAGCGTGCAGCGGTCGAGGCGCACCTCAGCGTCCTCTCCCAGCACGGCGCCGCCCGACAACGCAGCCCTGTTTCCGTCCAGTTCGCAGTCCACCAGGCTGACCTCCGCGCCTTGCGCGCCCAGGCCGCCGCCGGCATTGGCCTGGAACCGGCACGCCTCCAGGCGCGCCGAACCTTGCTGCACCATGAGGCCGCGGCCCGTCTCGCCATGCCCGCCCTGGAAGGCGATGCCGTCGAATCGCACGGAGCCGCCACGCACGCAGGCCACGGGGCCCGGAGTGCCGTCGCCGATCACGCGGGTGTGTGAGGCGCCGCCCACGCCCCAGACGTGCAGCGAGCGGCCACGAAGATCGATGCGCTCGGCATAGGTGCCGGGCGCCAGCAGGATGGTGGTGCCGTCGGCGACTCCTTCGATGGCCTTCTGCAGCGTCGGGAAGTCGCCCGGCACCGTGACGGCCTGACGCGGCGCGCCGGCCAGCTCGCGGACCCAGGCCCCCTCCAGTTCGGCGCTGTCGGCGGTGCCCACGAACGCGCCGTTCAGGAACGCGGCCGCGGCCGCGAAACCCGCCACGGCCACCGTGAGGCCGCCCCAGGCTCGCCTGGCGCGACGGTCGTCGCCGCCGCCGCTGATTCGTTCGTCGATCGGATCCATCGCTTCGTCTCCTGACAGGCACGAACCCTGCGCGCGGCACGCGCCGCGTCGCTGCTTCCCCCACACCTCGGGTTGCACTGATCTGGGTCCCA
>CAZKHO010000158.1:0-4716 GCA_964552505.1 uncultured Bifidobacterium sp.
CGTAGCCCGCCTCGCCCGCGTTGAACACCTTCACCGGCACCTTCTGCAGGTCCATGGTCACGGGCTCGCTGGTGATGAAGCACTGCACCGCGATGCCCGGGTCGGCCAGGAAGCCGGCGGTCACCGCGTTGTACGGGACCACCTTGCGCGTGGGCTTGCCGAACTTCGAGTCGAGGTACTTCCACACCGGCAGGCCCGTCTCGATGGAGAGGTTGCCCTTGCCCTTCCACACCTCCTCCAGCGTGGCGGGCGCCGCCGCCGCGTGCATCATGATGCCGTAGGGCGTGTGGTCGAAGACGTTGAAGATGGCCACCAGGTCGCCGCCCTGCTCGCGCAGCTGCAGGATCTGGTCGCCGCTCATGGTGCCGGCGTCGCACACGCCCTGGTCCACCATCTGCGGCACGGCCGCGCCGCCCGGATCCTTGATCAACTCCACCTCCAGCCCGGCGTCGCGGAAGAGCCCGTCGAACTGCGCCGCATAGAAGCCGCCGAACTCCGGCTCGGGCACCCAGTTCAGCTGCAGGCGGATCCGCGTGGGACCGCCGGCGGCCGGCGTGGCGTCGCCGCAACCCGGAAGCAGGCAGAGGGCAAGCACAAAGGCGGGCACGATTCGCATGGGTCAGTCCTCCTGGATGGCGCTGGCGTGCCAGCGGCGGAGCAGCAGCCATCCCAGGCCGCTGACAAGGGCAAAGAGCAGGAATCCGGCGCAGGCGGAGAGCGCCACGGCCGCAAAGACAAGGTCGGTGCGCGTCTCGCGCATGCCGGACACGATCACGATGCCCAGCGGCGCCTGGTCGCCGGCGTAGCCCGAGACGAACTCGCCCACCACCGCGCCGATCACCGAGAGACCCGCCGCCACGCGGCAGCCGGTGACGATGCCGGGCAGGCTGCTGGGCAGCTCCAGCTTCCACCACCGCGCCAGCCGTCCGGCGCGGTGGATGCGGAAGATCTCCTGCAGGCCGGGGTCGGTGCTCCGCAGCCCGTCCAGCGTGCTGGCCAGCACCGGGAAGACCGACACGATGCACGCCGAGGCGATGGTGCTGCGCAATCCGTAGCCGAACCACAGCACCAGCAGCGGCGCGATGGCCACCAGCGGCACCATCTGCAGCAGCAGCGCCAGCGGATAGAGGCCCCGCTGCAGGGTGCGGCTGGCGCCCAGCAGGCTTCCCGCCAGCACGCCCAGGCCCACCGCCAGCGCGAAGCCGCCCACGGACGCGATGGTGGTCTGCACCATGGCCGAGAGCATGCGGGCGCGCTCCTGCCACGCGCCCTCCAGCACCACCAGTGGCGAGGGCACCAGATAGCGCGGCACCTTCCAGATCAGCACCGCCGCCTCCCACGCCACCAGCAGCGAGAGCACCACCAGCGCAGGCGGCAGCAGCGATCGCAGCGTGCGCATCAGGCGGCCCTGCCTTCCGCGCCGCGAAGCTCGCGCTGCACGATGGCGCACAGGCTGGCGAACTCCAGACTCAGGCGTCCCTCGTCGTCGCGCGACGGCAGCGAGATGGGGATGGGCACCTGCGAGACGCCGGGCTTGCCGCGCAGCACCAGCACGCGGTCGGCCAGCAGCACGGCCTCCTGGATGGAGTGCGTGACCAGCAGCGCCGTGGCGCCGCTGGCGCGCACCAGTCCCAGCAGCTCCTCGTCCAGCGCCAGCCGGGTCACCTCGTCCAGCGCGCCGAACGGTTCGTCCAGCAGCAGCAGGCGCGGACGCGTCACCAGCGCCCGGGCCATGGCCACGCGCATGCGCATGCCGCCCGAGAGCTGCCCCGGCATGCGCCGCTCCACGCCGGAGAGACGCATGCGATCCAGCATCTCCGCCGCGGCACGCAGACGCTCCGAGCGCGGCACGCCCTCCAGCTCCAGCGGCAGCGCCACGTTGGCCAGCACGCTCCGCCACGGCAGCAGGCGCCCCTCCTGGAAGCAGAATCCCAGGTCGCGCGGACCGGGCTGCGCCACGGCACCGTCCGGGCCGCGGAACGCGATGGATCCGGCCGACACGGGCAGCAGGCCGCCGATGGCGCGCAGCAGCGTGGTCTTGCCTCCGCCGGAGTCGCCCACGATGGACACGAACTCTCCCGGCGCGATCTCCGCGTCCGCCCGGGCCAGCGCCTCCGACGCGCCGAAGCGCACGGACACCCCGCGCACGGAGACGCCCAGACCCAGGGCGCTCACGCCCGGACGCCCCTGGCCGTCGACGGCGTCACTCGACCTCGACCTCGACCTCGCAGCCCTCGCCGCCGCGGGGCAGCGCCGCGCGCAGGTCGGCCTCCATGGTCTTGGGATCCAGGCCGGCCGGGAAGTGGATCAGCGCGGCCACCTGGTGCTTGCCCTCGTTCATCATGCTGTTCTTCACGCGGCAGTGGCGCGCGTGGAGGAACTCCAGCACGGCGGCGTACGCGTCCCGCAGGTTCACCTTCTCGTGCACGCGGATCTTCAGGCGCGCGCTCAGGTGACTCTCCAGCCACATCACCAGCGCCCACGCGAAGGCGGTCACGAAGATGGCCGTGGCGAACTGCCCAAGGCCGCAGGCCAGGCCGATCAGCACCACCAGGATCGCCTTGCCGGTGATCTTGGGATTGCGCAGCACCGTGCGGAAGCGGATCAGGCCGCCGATGCCGAAGATGACCAGCGCCATGGTGCTGTCCACGCTCACCAGCTCGGCCACCACCGCACCCACCATTCCCAGCAGGATCAGCGTCTTGCGCTCCTCCAGGTCGCTCAGCGGATCCAGCCGCGTGCTGCGTCGCGGGTGCATGGCGGTGAGCGCGGACAGCGCCACGCTGAGCAGCAGGCCCAGCACCAGACGCAGGATGAACCACCAGTGCGTGAACTGGTCGAAGCTGCTCAGCACGCGGTCGTGCGAGCCGGCGTTGCCGGGCTGGTTCTGCTGGGTGAGCGCGCCCAGCAGGTCCCCCTTGCCCTCCCCGGCCAGCGCCACGGTGCAGAGGGAGGCGGCCAGGGCACCGACGAGACAGGCGATGTGGGAAGGCTTCTTCATGGGCTCCTCTGAGGCGCAGGCTATCTTGTCCGTGCATCGTGCGCGCCGCAACCCGCGCACCGGAGACCACATGCAGACGCACCGCTCCCACCACGCCGCCAGCCTCGCCTTCCTCCTGGCCCTGACCCTGCCCGCCCTGCCGGCGTGCGGCGAGGGCAAGCCTGAACGGAAGCACCGTCATCACCGCGAGGAGACGGCGAGCGTGGAGACGTCGGAGGCAACACCCGCCCCCGTCACCCCCGCGGATCCGCCCGCCGCGGCCCCCGCCGCCGATCCGGAGAAGGACAAGAAGCACCACAAGGACAAGGATGGCGCGGACGGAGACAAGCCCAAGGATGGGAAGGACAAGGACGGCAAGGACTCCAAGAAGGCCGACAAGCGCACGCACGACCACACCGCCAAGCCCACCGATGTGCAGTGGCTGCTCACCATGCATGGCGAGGAAGGCAAGCCTCAGGGCATCTGGGGCATCACCGGCGAGGGCCAGCTGCAGGGACCGCTGAACCAGCCCATTCCCGACGGCCCGGCCGGGCTGGTGCCGCACGACCTGCGGGGCCTGACGCCGCTGCCGGACGGCGGCTTCCTGGCCATGAACGCCTTCTCCAAGGACACGCGCATCCTGCGCTTCGGCCCCAAGGGCACGGACGGGCACTACCCGTACCTGGGCGACTTCACCAAGCTGGGCCCCGGGAACCCCGCCATGATGCACGCCTACCAGATGGCCATCGGCGCCGACGGGCAGGTGTACGTCAGCAACCAGGACTCGAACACCGTCACGCGCTACGTGGGCGTGGGCCAGCCCAACGCGGGCGAGCCGCTGTCGCCGCCGCTCTCCATGAGTCATCTGGCCGACCTGCCGCCGGGCGTGATCGTGCCCAACGCCAAGAGCAGCCCGGAAGGCATCGGCGAGGTGCGCGGCATCGCGTTCGGCCCTGACGGCCAGCTGTACGTGTGCGACCGCACCGGATCGCGCGTGAGCGCCTACGACACCGCCACGGGCCGCCGCACCAAGGTGGTGGCCGACAGGAGCCACGGACTGCAGCATCCGATCCAGGTGGCCTTCACTCAGGACGGCGCCAGCATGTTCGTGGGCGACAACGGCACCGACTCCATCTTCAAGGTGGAGCTGGCCACGGGCACTGTGAGCACCTTCGTGCCCAAGGGCGCCGCCGGCCTGAAGGCGCCCAGCGCGCTGGTGATCAAGGGCGACTGGCTCTTCGTGGGAAGCCGCGAGGGCAAGCAGGTGCTGAAGTTCCGCCTGAAGGACGGCAAGGCCGACGACAAGCCCTTCGCCACGCTGCCGGACAACCCCGAATTCCTGATGTGGGTGGGCGACTGACCCCGGCCCGCGCGCTCACGGCGCGGGCGCCCGGGCACCGTCACCGAAGGCCTGGTCCGAGCCCGGCTCGCGGGCCGCGCCGCGCCTGGCCTTCCATGCGTCGAACGTGGCCTGCCGCGCGATCAGCCACGCGCGATGGCCCTCGCCTTCCGCGAAGTCCGGGCTGCAGGTGCGCTGGGTCATGTCGCGCGCCGCGTAGCCCTCCGGCAGCCCCGCCGGATCGAACTGCAGACCGCGCGAGTTGGTGCTGAACCACACCACCGCGTCGTCACTGAGCCAGGGCTGCATGTCGGCCAGCAGCCTGGGCCAGTCGCGGTCGATGCTGAAGCTGTCGGCGCTCATGCGCTTGCTGTTGGAGAAGGTCGGCGGATCGCAC
>CAZKHO010000159.1:0-4712 GCA_964552505.1 uncultured Bifidobacterium sp.
GGCGGTCGCGGAGGGTCAGGCCGCGGACCGCCGCCACACGACAGCGGCGGTGTCGTCGGAGCGGCGCCAGCAGCTGTCCACGCCGCGGGGCTCCAGCACGAGTTGAAGGTGATCCAGGTAGCGACGAAGCGACTGCCAGTCGAAGCCCTGCAGGAACTCGCGTCCCGCGGCGGGATTGATGCGCTGGATGGATTCGATCAGCTGGTCCTTGGTCTGCATGGCAGGTGCTCCTTGTGCGTCGCGTTTCCTCGCGCGCAGGGCATGCATCGGACCGGAGACCGTGGAAGCGCGAGTCGATAATCCGTGCGGACGTTGCGATCTCCCGGCACCTCCCACCGCTTGTGGTGGTGGCCCGGCGGGCCGCTACATCAGGCCTTGGGACGGAACGCCAGCCGTGCGGAATTCACGTCAGGGAACAGCTCGAACATCCCGTCGAGCCGCAAAAGCCGCAACGCCTGCGCCGCCATGCCGCGCACGCCCGCCAGCCGCACGGTGGCGCCCTTGGCCTTCATGGCTCCGTGCAGCCGCAGCAGCGTGCCGAAGCCGGCGCTGGTGATCATCTCCACGCGCGAGCAGTCCACGATCACGTTCCTGGCGCCCGCGTCCACGTGGCCACCCACGTCGTCGATGAGCTGCTGGGCGGTGTCGCGGTCCAGGCCGCCGTCGGCGCGGACCACCAGCAGGTCGCCGTCGCGCTCCTGCACGAAGGTCTGCATGCGTCAGTCCCGGACCACCTTCATGGCCACCAGGTCCTGCACGTCCAGCAGGCCCAGCGGGCGCCCTTCAGCGTCCACCACGGGCAGCTCGTCCACGCGCAGCTCGCGCACCAGGCGCACGGCGTCGCGGACCAGGGCGTCGGCGGGAAGCGTGCGGGGATGGGCGGTCATGCACTCGCTCAGCGGGGCCTCCAGCGCCGCCGCACCGCGCGCGTTCACCAGACGCCGCACGTCGCCGTCGGTCAGGATGCCGGCCAGCCGGCCCTGCGCGTCCACCACCATCAGCGCGCCTGCACGCCGGCCTTCCCCGGAGGCGCGCAGGGCCTGGGCCAGGGTGCCGCCCACGGGCACGCAGGGCAGGTTGCGCCCCACCCGGAATCGCACGGCCTCCAGCACGGGCCGCAGTCCGGTGCCCAGCAGGCCGCCGGGATGCATGCGATGGAAGTCGTCGGCCTTGAAGTCGCGTCGGCGGGCCAGGGCCAGCGCCAGCGCGTCGCCCACGGCCAGCATGGCGGTGGTGCTGGCGGTGGGGGCCAGGTTCAGCGGGCACGCCTCCTCGATGTCGCCCAGCGCCAGATGGCAGTCGCAGGCGGCGGCCAGGCTGCTGCGGTCGCTCTTGGAGACGCCCACGCGGGGCAGTCCGTCGGCCTTCAGCAGGCTGGCCAGGGCCAGCACCTCCTCCGTCTCGCCGCTGTAGCTGAGCAGCAGCACCGCGTCGCCCTGGCGGATGCGGCCCAGATCGCCGTGGACGGCTTCAGCCGGGTGCACGAACAGGCTGGGCTGGCCCAGGCTGGCGAACGTGGCGCTGATCTTGGCGCCCACCAGACCCGACTTGCCCATGCCGCTCACCACCAGCGAGCCCTCGCAACGCTCCAGCAGGTCCAGCGCGGCGGCGAAGGCGCGCGCCTCCATGCCGCCGCCGGCCACGCGGCCGGCCAGTCGATGCACCGCGTCCGCCTCGGCCGACAGCGCGTCGGCGATGAAGCGGGCCTCCAGATGGGCGGCGGAGGTGGTCATGCGGCGATCATACATGAAAAGCCCGTGATTCCTGCTACGCTCGCGGCACATGCGCGCCGGCGACGACTACCAGGTGAAGCTGTCCGCCTTCGAAGGTCCGCTGGACCTGCTGCTCTTCCTGATCCGCCGCGCCGAGGTGGACATCCACGACATCCCCATCGCCACCATCACCTCGCAGTACCTGCAGACGGTGTCGGGCGCCGCCGACCTGGATGTGGACCAGGCGGGCGAATTCCTGGTGATGGCGGCCACGCTGGTGGAGATCAAGAGCCGCATGCTGGCGCCGGCGCTGGAGGGCGCGGAAGCGGACGATCCGCTGGTGCCCAGCGAAAGCGGCGAGGACCCGCGGCGCGACCTGGTGCGACAGCTGCTGGCGTACCAGCGCTTCCGCAGCGCGGCCGACGGCCTGGAGCGTCTGCGCTCCGAATACGCGCGACGATGGCCCGCCAGCGGCGCGGCCGAGGCGCCGCTGGAGGAGGGCGAGGCCCGCGAGTGGACGCCCGAGGACCTGGACCTGGGCGACGTGCACGTGCTGGACCTGCTGGAGGCCTTCGAGCGCCTCAGCGCGTCGGTGGACTTCACGCGCCTGGGCGAGCACCAGGTCACCTGGGACGACACGCCCATCGGCCTGCACCAGGACGATCTGGTGGACCGCCTCTCGCGCAGCGACGGTCGCCGCATGACGCTGCAGAGCGTGTTCGAGGGCCGATCGCGGCTGGATCGCATCGGCCTGTTCCTGGCGCTGCTGGAACTGGCCCGCGAACAGCGCGTGCGCGTGCGTCAGGAGCGGGCGGGCGATCCCATCGAGATCGAGCTGCGCGACGCGCCGTCGCCCGCGTCCGCCGGCGAGTCGTCCGCCAGCGCCGCCAGCAGCGCGACGCCGTAGGCTGCGATCCGACGCTCGCCCATTCCCGGCACGGTCCACAGGTCCGCGGTGGTGGCGGGTCGCTGGCGCGCCAGCGCGCGCAGCGTGACGTCGCTGAACACCATGAAGGGCGCGATGCCGCGCTCCTGCGCCAGCGCGCGTCGGACGGCGCGAAGACGCTCCGCCAGTGCGCGGTCCACGTCGCCCCAGCCTGCGGACTCGCCGGCGGTGCGGCGGGCGGCCGAGGGCGGCGCGTGCAGCGTCACCGGGCGTTCGCCGCGCAGCACGGTCATGGCCTCCGGGGTGAGGTGCAGCGTGGGATGTTCGCCATCGGCGCGCGCCAACAGTCCCTGATCCATCAGCTGCTCCAGCACGAGCGCGATGGTGGTGCGCGGCAGGTGACGCAGCAGTCCGTGCACGCTGAGGCGATCGTGGCCCCAGCGGGTGATGGCCTTGGTGGAGGCGCCGGCCAGCACGGCGGCCACGTGGCCCGCGCCGAAGCGCTGTTCGCACCGCGCCACGGCGGAAAGCGCCATCTGCGCCGTGCGCGTGGCGTCGGCCAGCGGCTGCCACTCGCCCAGGCAGATTTCGCACGCGCCGCACGGGCCTTCCGACAGCGTCTGGCCGAAGTGTCGCGCGATGGCGGCGTGACGACACTCGTGCGTGGCCATCAGCGAGCGCATGGCCAGCACCTGCTGCATCTGCTGCTGCCGGTGCGCCTCCACGGCCACACGGTCGGCCAGTCCTTCCGCGTGCATGGCGTCGCCGGAGCGCTCGATGAGACGCTGCCAGCGCAGCGTGTCCGACGATCCGTGGAGCATGAGCACCTCGGCGGGCAGGCCGTCGCGGCCCGCGCGCCCGCTCTCCTGCACCCAGTGCTCGATGCTGCGCGGCAGGGAGAGGTGCGCCACGAACCGCACGTCGCCACGGTCCACGCCCATGCCGAAGGCCACCGTGGCCACCATCACGTCCAGTCGCTCGGTTCGGAAGCGCTCGTGGGCGCGGCGGCGCTCCTGCGCGGAGAGTCCCGCGTGGTAGAGCCCCGCTTTCACGCCCGCCTTGCGAAGGCCCTCATGGGTGCGTTCGGCGTCGGCGCGACTCAGGCAGTAGACGATGCCTGCCTCGCCGGCGTGGCGGCCCACCAGTTCCAGCAGCTGGGTCATGCCGTCGGTGCGGTGCCGCGAGCGGATGAGCAGGTTGGCGCGGTGCACCGGCCCCACCAGCCGCACCGGATCGCGCATGCGCATCTGCCGGCTTATGTCCTCGCCCACCTGCGGCGTGGCGGTGGCGGTGAAGGCGTGCACGGCCGCGGCGGGGAAGGCCTCGCGCAGCTCGGCCAGCCGGCGGTATTCGGGGCGGAAGTCGTGCCCCCACTGGCTGATGCAGTGGGCTTCGTCGATGCAGAGGCTGCGCACGCCGCGACGGGCGAGCAGCCGCGCGAAGCCGGGACGGACAGCGCGTTCTGGAGCGGCGAAGACCAGCGCCGTGCCGCCTTCGGCCAGCAGCGCCTCCGTCTCGTCGCGTTCCGAATCCGGAGAGCCGCTGTGCAGCGCGGCGGCCGGCACGCCCATGGCGCGCAGCGAGGCCACCTGATCGTCCATGAGCGAGACCAGCGGGCTCACCACCAGCGTCAGCCGGTCGTCTCCGCGTTCGGCGTTGAGGATGGCCGGGGCCTGATAGCAGAGGCTCTTGCCGCCGCCGGTGGCCATCACCACCAGCGAGTCGCGACCGTCCAGATCGGACTGGATGGCCTCGCGCTGCAGCGGGCGGAGCGAGGCATGGCCCCACAGCCGACGCACCAGCGCTTCCGCCGCCTCCTGCGGCTCCAGTTGCGAATCCGTTCGCGACATGGCGCGATGCTAGCGGCCCGAATCCGGCCGATGCATGCGCGGAAGTGGGGAAGGGGCGCCTCATGTGTGCTGGCTGGGCAGCGCTGCCACGCAGGCTCCAGATTTTCCCTTGTACGCAGGGCTCTCCGTTGGTATTCCTGATCGGCTGGGTCTTCCGGCAGAAAGGTTTGACTTTTCGGCCGCAATGACATATATTTTCCCGTCATTCTTAGGAGGCTGCATTTTGAGCGAAGAGCGCATTACTTATAAAGATTCAGGCGTCGA
>CAZKHO010000160.1:0-4625 GCA_964552505.1 uncultured Bifidobacterium sp.
CCAGCTCCTCGTAGGTCTTCTCGATCGTGCCGCCGGTGCTGATGAGGGCGATGCGAGTCATCGGAGGCCGAGGGTAACGGCGGCCGTCGTGTCCGGCTTCGCGCCGCGCCTCAGGCCTCCAGATCCACGCACTGCGGGGCAAGACACTGGGAATCCGTGCAGCACTGCCAGCGCACCGAAACCCGGAGCGGCCGGGGCGCAGGCCGCGGCGAAAGCACCTCCACCGGCACCTCGAACGACCCTCGCAGCACGCGCACTCCGGAGGCGTCCACCTCGCCTGCAGGCCACGCCGCATCCACGCGCACGCCCACGTCGCGTGGCTCCATGGAGAGTCCGGCCACGCCGGACATCCCGGGCTGATGCGCGTTGACGTGGTGACCCGTTTCCACACGCATCCGCAGTTCGAAGCGCTCGCCTGAGCCGTCCAGCGCCACCAGTTCCGCGCGGACCGGACCCGCGTTCCGCTGGTCCGACATCCAGGCTGGATCCATCGATCGCAGTGCGCGCGCCGCCATCAGGCTGCACGCCGAGCCCGTGGGTCGCTCGCCCACGGTGCCGCTGGCATGCTCCAGACCACGACGGGCGGCGTCAGCCCATCTGGGCTCGCCCGAGAGACGCGCGCATTCCACCAGCGCCAGCGACACGGCGCCGGCACCGCTGGGCATGGCGCCGTCGTCCACGCCGCCCACCGCGGCGAAGCGGCCCTCGCCGTCGGCCGTGGCCTCCACCCAGCCGTCGGCGTCGGTCCAGAAGCGGGCCAGCGCCGCGTCCAGCGTGGCACGCGCGGCATCCAGCCATCCCCCTTCGGGCCGCGCCCGATGCAGCGCCAGCAGCCCGTTGGCCAGACACGCGTGATCCTCCAGGAACGCCGGCCCGCTCACCGCGCCTGCGCGCCAGGAGCGCGCCAGCGACCCGGCCTGCGTCCTCAGATGTTCCAGAACAAACCGCGCCGCGCGCGCCGCGGCGTCCACCAGATCCGTGCGCTCCAGAGCCACGCCCGCGTCCACCAGCCCCTCGATGGCCAGACCGTTCCACGCGGTGATCACCGCGTCGTCCCGGAACGGCTGCGGACGCTGCTGGCGCGCCGCCAACAATGCCGCGCGCGCGCGATCGAAGGCCTCCCACCACGGCCCCTCGAAGCAGCCGGCCTTCGACGCCAGCACCTCCGGCCGCTCCTGCAGCGACAGCACCCAGGACGGCGCCTCGGAAGGATGATGCGGGTCACGGAAGTTGGCGGAGCGCTCCAGGCCGAAGGCCTGCACCATCATGGGCAGGTGCTGCGGGCACTCGGCCGCACGCAACGCCGCCTCCACCTGCTCCGGCATCCAGACGTGCGCCGCGCCCTCGCGGCCGCCGGCGTCGGCGTCCAGCGCCGCCACCATGCCGCCGTGCGGCTCCTGCATCACGCGCACCGTGAAGTCGGCCAGCTCCGCCGTCACGCGCCTCAGGAACGCGTCGCTCCGCGCGGCGCGCGCGTACACCGACAGCAACTGCCCCTGGTCGTAGAGCATCTTCTCGAAGTGCGGCACCGTCCACGACGCGTCCACCGCGTACCGATGAAAGCCGCCGTCCAGCTGGTCGCGGACGCCGCCCATGGCCATGCGCTCCAGCGTTCGATGCACCACCTCGGCGGCGGCCGTGTCCCCTTCGCGTGCCTGCAGGAACCGCAGCAGCGACGGCTGCGGGAACTTGGGCGCCCCGCCAAAACCTCCGTGCACGCGGTCGTGGAATCCCACCAACGCGCGCGCCGCCAGATCCTCCAGCGCCGCGTCCAGGGGGCGCCTGGACTCCGCCACCGCCAGTTCCGCGCGCACCAGCCTGCCGATCTCCGCCGCCTGCGCTTCCACTTCCGTGCGCCGGTCGCGCCACGCCAGCGCCAGTCGCTGCAGCAGCTCCGGAAAGGCGATGCGCCCGGATCCCGGCTCCGGCGGAAAGTAGGTGCCCGCAAAGAACGGCTGCAGCGTGCGCGGATCCAGCCAGACGTGCAGCGGCCACCCACCGCTGGGGCGCCCTTCCGTGAGCGCGGTGAAGACCTGACAGGCGGCCATCCAAACCGCGTCCAGGTCGGGGCGCTGCTCTCGGTCCACCTTCACGCACACGAAGTGCTGGCCCATGATGGCGGCGATGGCGTGGTTCTCGAAGCATTCCCGCTCCATCACGTGACACCAGTGGCAGGTGCTGTAGCCGATGCTCACCAGCAGGGGCAGGTCGCGGCCCCGCGCTTCCGCGATGGCCGCGGCGTCCCAGGGGTGCCACGGCACCGGGTTGGAAGCGTGCTGCCGCAGGTACGCGCTGGACGCGTCCGCAAGGCGGTTTCGAAGCTCGGAGGCGTCGACCGTGGACATGTTTGAACGCCCAAGATAGTCGGCGGCCGATACAGCACCAGTGTTCACGCTCGCCACCGTGCCCGTCTGGCTGGTCCCCGCCGCCGTCATGGCGTTCGGTGCGGTGATCTGGGCCTTCGGCGCGCGCGTGGCTCGTCCCGCGGTCTCCATCGTGGGCTTTGTGGGAGGCGTGCCCTCGGGCGTGATGCTCCGCGACACCCTGGGCTTGGAGTCCGTGCCTCCGGTGGTGGCCGCCATGGCAGGCGCCTTTGCGGGACTGCTGCTGGCGCGCCTGGCCTACCGACTGATGCTGGCCACCACGGTGGGCGTGTCGGTGGCGCTGCTGGCCGCGGTGCTCTCCGGAAGCCTGGTGGACACCGGCGTGGTGGCCAAGCCCGGCGAGGAAGCCGCGCAGGCGGCGAAGGCTCGCGCGCAACATCTGGCCGAGACCGTGCAGCAGGAGATCGAGGCCGCGGAAGCCGGCACCCCACCCATCGAGACGCTTCGCGCCGCGGGCACCCGCTTCTGGCGCACGCTGGACGGACCGGAACGGACGCTGGTGCTGGCCGCCACGCTGGCCTCGGGCGCGGCGGGCTTCTGCTTCGGCCTGTTCCTGCGCGGGCTGTCCGAGATCGGCGTCACCGCCATCGTGGGCGCCATGGCCGTCTCGTGGGGACTCAGCCAGATGCTGGCGCCGGGCGGCCCGTCCACCACCACCTGGTGCCTGGCCACCGCGGTGCTGGCCGTGGCGGGCATGGCGGTGCAGACCATGCGCTCGGACAAGCCCACGCCCTCCACGGAATCGTCCAGCGACGCGCCGGCGCAGACCTGACGCGCCCGCCACGCTTCTGCCACACTCTCCGCCGATGGACGCCTTCGTCTTCCAGGACGGCCTGCTTCACGCGGAAGGCGTGTCCATGGAGCACGTGGCGGAACGCGCGGGCACGCCCACCTTCGTCTACAGCGCAGGCACGCTGCGGAGCCATGTGCGCGCCCTTCGCGCGGCCTTCGTGGAGCTGGACCCCCTGCCGTGCTTCAGCGTGAAGAGCTGCCCCAACCTGTCCGTGCTGCGCACCGTGGCGGCCGAGGGCTGCGGCATGGACGTGGTCAGCCCGGGCGAGCTGCAGCGCGCGCTGGCGGCGGGCGTGCCGCCGGAACGCGTCGCCTACGCCGGCGTGGGCAAGACGCGGGCCGCCCTGGAGGAGGCGATCACGCTGGGCGTGGGCTGCCTGAACGTGGAAAGCGCGGAGGAACTGGAGCTGGTCGCGCGCGTGGCGGCCGAACTTCGCCGCCCGACCTCGCTGGCGCTGCGCGTGAACCCGGACGTGGACGCCGGCACGCACCGCCACACCACCACCGGCACCCGCGCCACCAAGTTCGGCGTCTCGCCGGAGCGCGCGGAGGTGCTCTTCGAGGTGCTGCGGGACCACAGCTTCGCGCGACTGGAGGGTCTGCACCTGCACATCGGCTCGCCGGTGCTGGATCCGCAGCGCTACGCGCATGCCATCGACGTGGCCGTGGCGCTGGCCGAGCGGCTGCAGCGACGCGGACACGCCGTGCGCACGCTGGACCTGGGCGGCGGGTTCGGCGCCGACTACGAGACCGGCCAGTCGCCCTCGCCGCAGGCCTACGCCCAGGCCATCGTTCCCCGCGTGCGTGCGCTACGGGAGCGCGGCACGCGCTTCCTGCTGGAGCCCGGACGCTTCGTGGCGGCCAACGCCGGCGTGCTGCTGGTGCGCGTGATCCGCGTGAAGCGCGAGGCGGGCAAGGTCTTCGTCATCTGCGACGCCGGCATGAACGCGCTGCTGCGGCCCAGCCACTACGACGCGTTCCACTTCATCTGGCCGGCGGCTCCGCGCGACGGACGGGTGCCACCGTGCCGCGCCGCGCGCACGGGCCTGGCCGGACTGGAAGCCTGCGACGTGGTGGGCCCGCTGTGCGAGACCGGCGACTACCTGGCGCTGGACCGCGACCTTCCGCCCCTTCGGGAGGGCGATCTGCTGGCCGTCTTCACGGCCGGCGCCTACGGGATGAGCATGGCCAGCCGCTACAACGCCCAGCCGCTGCCCGCCGAGGTGCTGGTGGACGGCGCTGAGGCCACGCTGGTCCGCCGCCGGGAATCCGTCACCGACCTGCTGGCCCACGAGATGCAGCCGGCGCCGCTCGCCTAGCCTTGGGTCCCATGGTCAAGCGCGAGGACGACGGCATCTGGGTCACGCTTCGCGAGACGATCGCGGCCAGCCACGAGGAGGTCTTCGCCTGCCTCACCACCGACGCGGGCCTCACGCGCTGGTTCACGCT
>CAZKHO010000161.1:0-4595 GCA_964552505.1 uncultured Bifidobacterium sp.
TGCGCGCCAGCTTCTCGATCTCGGGGCTGATGGTGGCGCTCACGAACACCGTCTGGGGGTGCTGCTTCATGGACCCCAGGATCCGGCGGATGTCCTCCCGGAACCCGATGTCCAGCATGCGGTCCACCTCGTCCAGCACGGCCACCTTGACCTTGCCGTAGGGCAGCAGGCCTCGCTCGTTCATGTCCATCACCCGGCCGGGGGTGCCCACGATGATGGCGGGACCCTTCTGCAGCTTGGCGGACTGGGCGTTCACGGAGTTGCCGCCGTAGACCGCCACCACCGCGTGGCCGCTGTGTCGGGCGAAGTCGTGGAACTCCTTGGCCACCTGGATGGCCAGCTCGCGGGTGGGCACCAGCACCAGGCCGGTGAACGGCTCGTCGGCCTTCACCCGGGCCAGCATGGGCAGCGCGAAGGCCGCCGTCTTTCCGGTGCCGGTCTTGGCCTGCCCAAGGCAGTCCTTGCCCGAAAGGGCCACCGGCAGCAGGGCGGACTGGATGCGGGTGGGGTGCTGGAACCCCTTCTCCTGCAGGGCCTGGAGGACGGGGGAGGGCAGGCCGAGGTCGGCGAACCGCACGTTGAGATCGAAGGTTTCTGCGTTGGCCATGAATTGTTTCGGGGCGCTGATGGTAAGCGAAGCCGGAAGTCGATACAAAGCCTGCCGATGCGCGCCCGAAGTGAAGTGCTGATCGACCTGCTGGCCCTGGATCACAACCTTCGGGTGATCCGGGGCATGCTGGCGCCCGGCGCACGGTTTGGCGCGGTGGTCAAGGCGGACGCGTACGGGCTTGGCGCGGCCCGCATCGCTCGACGGATGGCGCCGCACGTGGACATGTTGATGGTGTTCGGCCTGGACGAGGCCGAGACCGTGCACGCGGCCGCGCCCGCCACGCCCATCCTCTCGCTGATGCCGTGCCGAGAGATCGAGAGCGGCAGTCCCATGCACGGAATGCTGCTGCGCGGGCTGCTGCACCTGACCGCGCACGACCTGCCGCAGGTCCATGCGCTGGAAGGCGTGGCACGCGCGCTCGGCGTCCGCCTTCCGCTGCACGTGGAGCTGGACACCGGCCTTGGCCGCGGCGGCAGCACCGCCGAGGAGGCCATCGACGTGGTGCGACACATCCGCGGCAGCGACGCGCTGGAACTGGCGGGCGCGTTCACGCACTACGCCAACGCGGGCGGCAGCGAGGCCGCCACGGACGCGCAGCGGGAGCGCTTCGAGGCGTGGGCGCGCCTGGCTGCGCTGCCGGCCTCGTGCGTGCTGCACTCGGCCAGCACCTTCGCCGCCATCCGTGACGGACGCTTCCACCAGCACATGGTGCGCGTGGGCCTGGCGTGGACCGGACTCCCGTTCGAGGGGACGCGCGACGGCAAGCACATGGCGGACGCGCATCGCCTGCGACCGGTGTTCAGCTGGCGAAGCCACGTGATGCAGGTCCGTCCGTTGCCCGCCGGATCCACGGTGGGCTACGGCAGCCGATGGGTGGCGCGCGCGCCCAGCGTGGTTGGCCTGGTGCCGGTGGGCTACGCCGACGGCTATCCGCTGCTTCCCATGGATCCGTCCACGCTGCGGCCAGGTCGCGCCGAGCGGCGCGTGGTGCGCGTGCAGGTGCCCGCCGAAGGCGGCCCGCGATGGGAGCAGGCGCCGGTGATCGGCGCCGTGAGCATGGACCAGATCGCGGTGGATCTGACGGCCGTGGCCGCGCGACTGCCGCAGGGCGGGCTGGACGCGGTGGTGGAGGTGGTGTCCGCCGACCCCACGGCCCCCAATCACGCCGCTCGCGTGGCCAACCAGACCGGCCAGCACGCCTACGAACTGCTCTGCCGCATCCCGGCCCGGGTGCCTCGGCTCTACCACGCGGCCGAGGAGCCGGTGCGCGTCTCCGCCGAGACGCCGGCCGTGCCCGTGGCGCTGGCCGCCAGCTGATCCGTCTCCGCGTTTCCCTGCGGGGAACGGTTCGCCTACAGTCGGCGCCGTGAGCGTCGTCACGCTGGCTCCCGAGCGCGCCTCCGCGCAGGCCCCCGAGACCGGTCCCACGCAGCTGGGCGTGGTGCGCTACGTGAACACGCGGCCGCTCATCGCGGGGCTGGAGTCGCTGCAGGGCCTTTCGCTCCAGCCTCGGGTGCCCGCCGAACTTGTGGGCACGCTGGAGCGAGGCGAGACGCACGCGGCGCTCTGCAGCAGCGTGGACTTCCAGTCGAGCGAGCTGGACCTGGTGGTGCTGCCGGTGGGTCTGATCGGCTGCGACGGCCCCACGCTGACGGTGCAGGTCTTCTCGCGCCTGCCGCTGGAGCGTGTGCGGCACCTGCACGCCGATCCCGACAGCCACACCAGCCGCGTGCTGGCCCAGCTGGTGCTCGGCGAGCGCTTTGGGCGCGCACCGACGCTGGTGGACGGGCTGCCGTCGCTGCCGGCCGGTGACGGCGCGGAGGCCATGCTGCTCATCGGCGACAAGGCCCTGCAGCAGGCGCCGGCCGTGGAAGCGTTCCCGCACCGCCTGGATCTGGGCGCCGCCTGGCGCGAGTCCACGGGTCACGCCTTCACCTTCGCGTGCTGGATGGCGCCGCGCCCGCGAACGGACGCGCAGCGATCCAGGCTGCGCACGTTGGCGCAGGTGCTGGACCACCAGCGTCGTCGCAACCACATGCGTCGCGACGCGCTCGCGGCACGGGAAGCCACGGCGCACGGCTGGCCGCCCGAGGTGGCGCACCGATACCTCTGCCAGCTGCTGCGCTTCGAGTGGAACGCGCGGCAGCGCGAAGGCCTGGAGCTCTTCTGGACCAAGGCCGCCGCCGCCGGCCTGCTGCGCGCCGCACGGCCGCTGGCGCTGCTGGAGGCCTGATGCCTCCGCGCGCGCGGCTCCGGCTGGCGGCCTCGCAGCGACTGGCGCGGGAACTGGAATTTGCGGGCGAGCCGGCGCTGCGGCGCATCGCGTTGGCGGCGGAAGCGGCCTCGCGGGAGGTGTCGCGTGACGGGCTGCTGAGCGAAGCCTGGCTCTTCGAGCGTCTCACCGGCGTCCGGTCGCGGGACGCCGAGCCTGCTCCCACGCTGGTGGGGCAGGCGGTGGCCATGGATCTGGCGGCGCTGGCGCTGCGGATGAGCGAACGCGCGCCGCTGGAATCGCGTGAACTGCCCGGGGGCGCCATGTCGCTGGCCGAGGCGTCACGCCGGCTTGGCGTGACGGCGCGCTCGCTCCAGCGTTGGAAGCGCCAGGGCCTGGCCATGGTGCGCGTGCAGGCACGCGGCGGCTCCCGGACGGCCCTGTCGGGCGAGGCCGTGGCGTGGTGTCGTGCGTCGCTGCTGCCGCGCGCGCGTGTGGGCACTCGAGATCCCGCACGAAGGGAGCGGCTGGCACGGATGGGCGCCCTGGTGGCGGGGGAAGGCGCGTCGCTTCACGCGGTGGCTCGGCAGGTGGCGGCGCGGTCCGGGTCGTCGGTGGCCACCGTCCGAAGGGCGCTGGCCTGGGGCGAGCGATCCGGAGCGCTACCCAAGCTGCGTCGGCGGTCCATGGTGGACGCGACCGCGCGTGCCGCGGCGTGGCGGGCATGGCGACGCGGCACGGGGCTCGCTGAAGTCTCCGAATCGTTGGGACGCAGCTCCGCCGCCACGCTCCGGCTGGTCCGGCGCGAGCGACGCGAGCGGCTTCGCGCGCTGCGGCTGGACGCTCCGCCGCTGCCCACTTTCACGCGCACGGACGCCGCCGCCACGCTGCTGGCGCCTCGGTTCGTGCGCGGCGGACTGGCGTGCCACCCCTGGCCGGGCGAAGCGCACGCGTTCCTGAAGCGATTCCCCCCGGAGATGCCGTCGCCCGGCGCCCGCGACTCGACCGACGCGCAGCGGCTGGTGGCCTTGCGATTCCTTCTGTGGCGTTCGTCCCAGGCGTTGGCGTCGCTGCGCGGATCCGACCCGGGTGCCGCGCTGGACGAAGTGGAGACCTGGCTGCGATGGGCGGCGAGAATCCGGCTCTCTCTGGTGGAACGTGCGTTGCCGGGCGCGTTGGCACGGCTTCAGGCCATGCGGCAGGGGCCGTTGCATGGACTGCCGCCCGCGGCGTTTCGGCGCGCGATCCTGGCCGCCACGGACGCGTCCGTGCAGGCCGTGGACGAGTCGCTGATCTCGGAACGCGCTCTGGAGCGGCCCCGGCTGGCCGCGCTCGCCGGTGCGCTGGCGGAGCGCCTGGTGGCCGGATCCACCTGGCTCCGGCCGGGCACCGCCGGTCGGGACGCACGCGTGGATCTGCCCACGGACCTTCGTGGGCGCTGTGTGCCGTGGGAGTCGGTGGTGCCGTTGCGTGACGATCTGGGGTGGGTCGAGACGGAGTCCGCGGATCCTGGCTTTCGGCTGCTGGCGCTGCGGTACGGGTGGGGCGGCACCCATCCACGCTCGGCTCGTGAGGCGGCGGACGAACTGGGCCTGGACGCGCGGCACGCGGCCGCCGCGGCCGCGCGGGCGTTCCGCGTGCTGCGTCGACGGGCAGGCTGAACGCGCAAGCGGACAGCACGCCGGGACCGAAGCCTTCGGCGACGCGACGCGCACGCGTCGAACGGATCAGCGCTTGCTGAACTGGAAGCGGCGACGGGCGCCGGCCTGGCCG
>CAZKHO010000162.1:0-4580 GCA_964552505.1 uncultured Bifidobacterium sp.
GCGCCGCCCGGCTTGGTGAGGAAGCCGATCGACTCGCTGAAGGTGATGTTGCCGGGGAAGCCCTGGGCGTAGCCGGCCAGGCCGGGGAACTCCGTCAGGCGCAGGTCGCGGCGGGGATACGGCGCGAACCAACGGCCGTAGCACTCGCGGCTGGCGTCCAGCGCCTCGGCCATGGTCTTCAGGTTCCATGGATGGCGCGGGCTGTGGAAGATGCTGCTGCAGGATCCGTCCATCCGATCCAGCGGTCCGCCGGCGATGTTGAAGAATCGCACGGGCACGTCGGTGGTCCAGGTGACGGTCTTGCGTCCGTCCTTCACCACCGGCGGTCCCGGAATGCCCACGCTGTTGAGGGTCCAGTCCTCAGGTCCCGTGACCTGGAGCGTGACGTCGTAGCCCCACGCGCTGCCGAAGGCGGGATCGGTGCGCTTCTTCCAGTCGTCGGGCAGCGGCTCCTTGGGGTCGGTCTCGTTGCGCTCGTCCACACCCACGCCTTCCAGGTAGCCCAACATGGGCATGAAGCTGGTTCCGAAGCTGGTCAGCACCACGCCGGACGGCAGGATGAACTCACTGGCGCCGCCACCGTTGCGGGTCCAGCCGGCGGGGAAGACGCCGTCGAAGCTGAAGCCGATGGTGGCGGTCTGGTCCTTGGTCAGCGGCCGGACCGGCGTGAAAACCCAGAGCCCCGCGCGGTCCTCCAGCGTGGGCGGCGGATCCAGCGCGTCCTTCTTCATGGCCTCGATGGGCTTGCCGTCCAGCGTCCACTTCACGTTTCGCCAGTGCAGGCCCTGCGTGATCGGGATCTGCGCCATGGGCTCCTCATGCGGATTGCGGATCACGTACGTGCCCTCCACGCGCAGGCTTCGCGCGGCCGGGTCGATGTCCACGTTTCCCGTGACCTTGGCCAGCGCCGGAAGCGGCGCATCGCGGAAGCTGGCGTCGTTGCGCTTCCAGTAGTCGCGCCCCTGTCGCTCGGCCACCGCGCCCTGGAAGCCGTTCCGCGCCGAAATCCAGGTGAAGATCCCCAGCCCGGCACAGAGGACCAGCAGCGGCGACAGGCGCAGCGCCGCGCGGAAGAACGGACGCGGCCGCAGCCGGTCGATCACGCGCTGCCAGTCCACCGCGCGGCGCGGGTGCAGCGCGTTGGCGCCCACCAGGAAGAGCGCGGCCAGCGAGAGCACGAACAGCCGGTTGGCCACGATGGACGGACGCAGGAACTCCAGCCGGTCCAGATCGCTCCAGACCAGTGCGCTCCAGAGATGCCAGTTGCCCACCCACGTCAGGTAGCCGCGCAACTGCAGGAAACCCGTCAGCACCAGCACGCCCAAGCCGATGCCGTAGGTGGCGTATCGGTTGCGCACCAGCCCGTGCACGAACGCGGTGAACGAGCACCAGACCACCACCGTGGGCGTGAGCACCAGCCCCCAGAGCTGCAGGAAGCGCACGAACTCGAACGGTGGCCAGATGCCGGTGCGGACCACCTGCACCACCAGCACGATGGTGCAACCCACCACGGTGGCCGCCATCAGCACCAGCGCCAGCGCCGCGTTGGCCAGGATCTTGCCGGCCAGCAGGCTTGGGGTGGTGACCGCGCTGCTGCGCAGCAGGCCGGCGAAGCCCAGGCGCTCCTCGCGCACCAGGCTCTCCACGGTGTAGAAGAGCGTCAGGAAGATCAGGAGGAGCGTGAGCGTGTTGAAGGCGCTGGTGGCCAGGGAGCCGGTGGTGGCCAGACGCTCGGTGCCCAGCCAGGCGGTGCTCACCAGGCTGCTTCCCACCACCTGCAGGATGATGAGCGGCGCGAACAGCCAGACGCCCGGACTTCGCAGCAGAATCCGCAGCTCGTTGCGGAGCACGGTCCAGAGTCCCGTCAGCGCGCGCGGCGTCCGGGTGACCATCTGGATCTCCTGAAGCCGGATCCGCGGCGTGGCCGGCAGCACTGGAATCGCGGCCGCCTGCGCCTGCGCCATGGCCTGGGCGGCCTGCGGCGAGAGCCGTCGTTCGGAGGCGCTGCGCGTGCGGCGGAAGAGCGTGCGTGCGGTGAGCGGCAGCGCCAGCAGGCCGGCGGCGCACCACGCCAAGCGACTGAGCGCGAAGGCGCCATCCAGCGCGAGAGGCTGCGTGTTGTAGAAGTCGACGCCGCGGTCCGCCTTCAGGTACGTCTCGCTCATCCAGCGCTGCCCCGCCGGATCCAGCAGCATGATGACGCGGTTCACTCCATGCGGCAGCCACTCCGGGCTCCAGCTCCACAGGAAGAGCGCGCCGCCGATCAGCACCACCAGCGGCAGCAGGAACACCAGGATGGGCGCGCGAGACCACGACCCCAGCAGCATGCTGCCGCCCGCCATGGGCAGGAGCAGCGGCAGGCTGAAGACCATGGCCGGCCAGACGTAGTTCCAGAGCGCGAACGGTCCGCGATCCTTGGCCGGATTGTCCACCGGCCAGAGCTCGAAGAAGAGCACCTGCATCACCACCCAGAGCGCCACCACCAGCAGCAGCGGCACCACGGCGCCCAGGAATCGGCCCGTCACGTACTCCAGCGGCGTGAGGCGCGTTCCCAGCAGCACCCGGTCCACCTTGCGGTCCACGTCCTGCAGGAGCGGCAGACCCGCCGCGATGGCGGCGAAGAACGGCAGGAACAGGCTGAGCACCGCGCCGTCGCAGAACGCGGCGTTGAACTGCGAGTTGAGCCAGGCCTGCTTGCCGCCGGCGGTGACGTCGCCGGCCTGCACACGGAGACCACCCGCGGCGAATCCGAACGCGAACAGCAGGAGCAGCAGGACCAGCGTGATCCACAGCGGCCTGCGCCATGCCGAGCGCAGGTCCACCATGGCGATGCCGAGCGTGCGGGAGAGACTCACGCCGCAGCCCCTGCGCCCGACAGCGGCCCGCGGATGGTGTTCATGTACGCGTCCTCCAGCGTGGCCGGGGTGGATCGGAAGCCCGTCGGCGCGGCAGCGCCCCGCTCCACGCCCACACGCACACGGTTGGTGACGCCCTCCACCAGGATGGCGCTGAGCACGCGATGCGACGCTGCGAAGGCCTGCAGGTCCTCGTCGCGCACGAAGCCTTCGAACACCCGGCCTTCCATGCTCTCGCGCGCCGCACCTGGCGTGGTGTGCGCCATCACCGTGCCTCCACGGATGATGGCCATGCGCGGACAGAGCGTGGCCACGTCCTCCACGATGTGCGTGCTGAGCAGCACGATGCGGTCCTTGCCCAGCTCCGCAAGAAGCCGATAGAAGCGATGGCGCTCCTCGGGGTCCAGACCCGCGGTGGGCTCGTCCACGATGATGAGTCGCGGCGAGCCGGCGACGGCCTGCGCCAGGCCGAGCCGCTGACGCATTCCGCCCGAATACGCGCCCACCTTGCGTCTGGCTGCGTGCGAGAGATTCACACGCTCGAGAAGGTCGGTGGCGATCTTGCGACGGCCCCCGGGGCCATCCACGCCCTTCAGCTTGAGCATGAGCTCCAGCATCTTCAGTCCGGTGAGCTCGGGATAGAAGCCGAACTCCTGCGGCAGGTAGCCCAGCGAGCGGCGAACCACCGCCGGGTCGGTCACCACGTCCGCACCGTCCAGCGTGACGGTGCCCGCGGTGGGCTGCAGCAGGCCCGCCAGGATGGTCATGAGCGTGCTCTTGCCGGCCCCGTTGGGGCCCAGCAGACCGAAGAGGCCGTTGGGAACGTCCAGCGAGACGCCCTTCAGCGCGGTGACGGGGCCGGGGTAGATCTTGAGCAGGTCGCGGATCTGGAGCATGCGGGGTTCCTCACTTGGTGGGCGCCGTGCGGATGATCACGCGCCCGTTGCTGGTGTCGATGCTGGCCTTGGCCCTTGTACCGTCTCCGATCGTGGCGGTTGCTTCGCCATGCCGCGTGACCACCGACCCGTTCGGCGCGTCCGTCGGCAGGGTGATCTCCACGCCACCGTTCGAGGTGTTCCCACGGACGGTGCCCTGCCACGCGGCGGGCAGCTGCAGTTGCACGAGACCGTTGCTGGTGTCGATCTTCACGTCGCCGGTCGCGTTCGCCGCCAGCGACACCTGGACGCTGCCGTTCGATGTTTCGGCGACCACCGGGGTTCCGACGCCAAGGGCCGTGATGCCGCCGTTGCTGGCGTCAAGGTCGACCGGTCCAGCGTGGCCATCGACATGGATCCACCCGTTGCTGGTCTCCAGCTTCGCCGTGCCCGAGAATGCGCCGGAGGTGATCGATCCGTTGCTCGTCTTCACCTGGATGCCCTCGAGCGAGGCCGCGCGGATCACCACGTTTGCGCCGTCGTCGTCGTGGCCGGACCAGCCCATCTGCACGCGCACCGCGTCAGGCGGGCGCGACGGGAAGCAGACCTTCAGGCTCACGCGGCCCTCGCCACCTCGCTCCACGAGGATGTTGGTGACCTTCACGCGCGCCTCCGCCACTTCCCTCGACTCGGCGGCACAGCGGATCTTCGCGGTCACCTGCACGCCCGTGACCGACGGGTCCTTCACGATCTCCACGGAACCGTTCTCGTTGGTCAACACAAGCGACTTCGCCTCGGTGATCGTCGTGGAGATGGAACCCTCCGCCGAGGCGGCGTTCACGCGGCAGCC
>CAZKHO010000163.1:0-4534 GCA_964552505.1 uncultured Bifidobacterium sp.
CCTCCGTGGCCGCCACCAGCAGGCCGTGCCAGCGTCGCTGCAGCAGGCCGCCCACAGTGCCGCAGGCGTAGCCGCCCAGGCCGTTGGTGCACAGCCACTCCAGCTGTCCGGACCGGCGCGGGTCGCGCCAGGCGTCCGGTCCCAGGTCCACGATGGCGTCGGGCGCCTCGCGCATCAGCCGACCTTGGCGTTGGACTTCTCGCGCTCGGTTCGGCGACGCTGCAGCTCCGCCTCGATGAAGTCGGCCACGTGGCCGTCCAGCACGTGCTGCGGGTTGCCCGTCTCGTGGCCGGTGCGATGGTCCTTCACACGGTTGTCGTAGAAGACGTAGCTGCGGATCTGGTTGCCCCAGTCGCGCGTGACCTTGCCGCCGGTCACCGCCGCGATCTCCGCGGCGCGCTTCTCCTCCTCGATCTGCTCCAGCTTGCCGCGCAGGATGGTGAGGGCCTGCTTCTTGTTCTGCGGCTGGTCACGGAAGGTGCTGGCCACCACCTGGATGCCGGTGGGGATGTGCGTGACGCGGATGGCGGTGGCCACCTTGTTCACGTTCTGACCGCCCGGACCGCTGGCGCGCACGAAGGGCACGATCTCAAGATCGCGTGCGGGGATCTCCAGGTCCGCCTCCTCGAACTCCGGCGAGACGTCCACCGTGGCGAAGCTGGTCTGCCGCTTGCCTTCGGCGTTGAACGGGCTCACGCGGGCCAGGCGGTGGGCGCCGCGCTCGCAGCTCATGTAGCCGAACGCGAAGGGGCCCTCCAGCCGGTAGCCCACCTCGCTGACGCCGGCCTCGGCGCCTGGGCTGCGGTGCATCTCCTCGGCCTTCCAGCCCATCTCGTTCCAGTAGTACAGGTACATGCGCTCCAGCATGCCGGCCCAGTCCTCGGCCTCCACGCCGCCGGCGCCCGCCTGGATGTTCACGAAGCAGTTGCGCACGTCGTGCTTGCCGCTGAGCAGGCTCTGGCGCTCCACCTTGGCCATGCGCGCCTGCAGGCGGAAGAGCGACTCGTCCACCTCGGCCAGCAGGTCGGCGTCGGCGCCTTCCTTGGCCATCTCGTAGCCCACCTTGGCGTCCTCGAAGTCCTTGATGACGCCCTCCAGGGGCTCCACCTGGGCGCGGAGCACCTTGAGCTCCGCGATCACCTTCTGGGCGTTCTTGGGGTCGTTCCAGAGGTCCGCGGCGCCCATGCGCTCCACCAGTCCGTCACGTTCGGCGATCTTGCGAGGCCAGTCAAAGAGAGTCGCGGATGGCGGTGATCCGCGCCTCAAGCTCGTCGAGAACCGGCTGGTGGGCGTCGAAGTGCATCTCGCAAGTGTAGCGGTGAAGGGGATGCCGAAGGGCCCCGGTGCGGGCGGCGCTATCTTCCCGTTCATGCAGGTGGGACGCGCCGTCGAACGCATGAAGGAGAGCGCCACGCTGGCCGTCAGCGCCAAGGCCGCCGCGCTGAAGGCCGCCGGCAAGCCGGTGATCGGCTTCGGCGTGGGCGAGCCCGACTTCGACACGCCGACGCCGGTGCGCGAGGCCGCCAAGCGCGCACTGGACGCGGGCCTGACGCGCTACGCGCCCACGCCGGGCGACAAGGCCGTGCGCGAGGCGGTGGCGCGCAAGCTGCAGCAGGAGAACGGCGTGGACTGCCGGGCGGAGCACGTGACGCTCACCGTGGGCGCCAAGCACGCCATCGCGCTGACCCTGCAGACCATGCTGAACCAGGGTGACGAGGTGATCCTGCCCACGCCCGCGTGGGTGAGCTATCGCCCGCTCATCGAGCTGTACGGCGGCCGGTGCGTGGAGGTGGGCTCCACGGTGGAGCGCGGCTTCGTGCTGGACGTGGCCGCCATCGAGCGCGCCATCACGCCGCGCACCCGGGCCATCCTGCTCAACAGCCCCAGCAACCCCTGCGGCGTGGTCCAGCCGCGCGAGACCCTGGCGCAGCTCTTCGACCTGCTGGCCGCGCACCCGCAGGTGACGGTGATCAGCGACGAGATCTACGAGAAGCTGGTCTATCCCGAGGTGCGCGCGGGCCTGACGCACGCCAGTCCGGGGGCCGACCCGCGTCTGGCCGGACGCACCGTCACCATCAACGGGATGAGCAAGGCCTTCGCCATGACCGGCTGGCGCGTGGGCTATCTGGCCGCGCCCGGCGACGGCGGCCGGTTCGTGCGCGAGGCGATCAAGCTGCAGGGGCAGCTCACCAACAGCATCCCCACCTTCGTCATGCCTGCGGTGGTGGAGGCGCTGGCCCACGGCGCGGCCGGCGTGGAGACCATGCGCAAGGCCTTCGCGGCGCGGGCCGGACTCACCCACCGGCTGCTCTCCGGCATCGCACGGCTTCGCACCTGCGAATCCACCGGCGCCTTCTACGCGTTCCCCTGCATGCGCGCCTGTCTGGGTCTGCGCACGCCGGGCGGACGGGTGATCGATTCGGCGCAGTCCTTCGCGGAAGCGCTGCTGGAGGAGTCGCTGGTGGCCATGGTGCCCGGCGAGGACTTCGGCGACTGCGCCTCGGGCAACATCCGCATGAGCTTCGCGTGCGGCGAGTCGGCCATCCGCGAAGGGCTGGAACGGCTGAAGGCGTTCGTGGACGGATTGCGCTAGGCCGCCAGGCGACCGCGCGACGCCGCCAGCGCCGGCAGCAGCAGCACCGCGTAGATGGCCGCTCGTGCGGCGGTGAACAGCGGCATGGAGAGGCCGATGCCGATCCACGACAGCGCCTCCACCGGTGCCAGCGTGAGGCCGGCCACGAACGCGGGGGCGGCCAGAGCCAGGAGCGCGGGAAGCGGCCCCTCCGGATCCAGCACGAAGACGCCCACCGCGATCGCCACCGTGGCCGTCACCAGCACCGGCAGCAGTGGAGCGCTGACGCCAGGCACGGCGAACGCCACCATGGTGACCAGCACCGCGCTCAGGACCCAGCTGCCCCAGAGGCCGGCCATGCCGTCCAGGCGTCGGAGCAAGGGGCGCGTGACCAACCACGCCGCCACCCCTCCGGCGACCATGCACGCGCCCTGCAACGCCGGCCCCATGGTGGGCCAGAAAGCCGCGCGGTAGACGGAGAGCAGTCCCGCCTCCGGGTTGGAGGACTTGGCGGCGTCCATCCCATAGAGCCCGATCAGCGAGGCGACCCACAGCAATCCGCCCGAGACGGCGGCCGCCACCAGCGCGCGTGCCAGCATGGCCGTGGCCGCGGGCGGGAGCTGGATCAGCCGGACCTGACGTCGCTTGCAGCCCATCACGGTGCTGCCCAGGATCACCACCGTGCAGCCCAGCGCGAAGGTGATGCCGGCGCGTGCCGGCCACCACGCCAGCATGGCGCCGCCCAGATCCAGGAAGACCGCGCGGCCGTCCATGTGGGTGCCGTCCTCGGGCTGGTCGGCAAGCGCCTGCATGGCCGAGATGACCAGAGGGCCCGCGTGCTGCAGGCTGGACAGGCTGGCGTTCTGCCACGTGTCCGTGGGTGCGTGGTAATGCTGGTGGCCGTCCACCAGCGCAAAGTTGAGTCCGGGCGTGCCCAGCTCTCGGAACACGGCCAGGTCCGTGGAGTTGGGCATGCGGCGAGCCACTTCTGCGAAGAGGCTGTTGGCCACCACCGGACCCAGCTCGGGTCCGGCCGCCTGCAGCAGGCGCGCGTCGTCGCCGGAGGTCTCGTAGAGCAGGCATGGGCCGCCGTTGCCGCGGTTGTCGATGTTGATCACGGCACCCACATGCTCGTGCCACGGGTGGTTGGCCACGAAGTGTCGGGCGCCCAGAAGGCCCGACTCCTCGCCGTCGGTCAGGAGCAGGATCACGTCACGGCCCTGCCACGGGCGGGAAGGTCCCTCCGCGTACAGCGACTCGGCGGCCTCCAGCAGGATCGCCACGCCCATGCCGTCGTCGCCCGCCCCCGGGGAGCCCACGGCGGAATCGTGATGGGCCATGAGCAGCACGGACGGACCGGTGCGCGTACCGGAGCGCCGCGCGATCACGTTGCGGATGGTCACGTCCTTGCCCTGACGCTTCACCGTGGCCTGGTCCACCTGCACCTCAAGTCCGCGCCGGCGCAGGTGGTCCGCCAGCCGTTCCACCGCCAGCTTGGAGGCTTCGCTTCCGGCAGGCCGCGGCGCGTCACCCAGCAGCGACCGAGCTACTTCGGCCGCGCGGGTGGCGGAGAAACCGCGCACGTCTCGTCCGGCGGGTGTGGGCGTGGAGAGTCCATGCAGGCCCAGCAGGCTTCCTGCGGCGGCCGCGATCAGCGTGAGCAGCAGTCGTTGCCAGAGGGTGGGCCAGCGCGCGGGCGAGGAGCCTGTCCCGTTCACGGCGGCCTGCGTGGCCGCCTGCGTCACGAGGCGCCCACCGTCACGGGCACCGGCATGGGCCGAGGCTCGTAGTTGGGGTTCACCGCGATGTTGAGCGGCAGGCGCTTGCCGTCCGGATCACGCGGGATGTTCTCCGAGTCGATGATCCGCTGGATGGCCATGATGCCTTCGATGAGCATCTCAGGGCGGGGCGGGCAGCCCGGCACGTACACGTCGACCGGGATGAACTGGTCCACGCCCTGCA
>CAZKHO010000164.1:0-4455 GCA_964552505.1 uncultured Bifidobacterium sp.
GCGCGTTCCACGGATCCTCCAGCGCGCCGCCCTCGTGCGAGATGTGCCAGAGGTTGGCGTCGCGCGAGTAGATCTTGGTGGCGCTGGCGGCGCAGGGGATCTTGCGCTCGGCCAGGTAGGCCAGCATGGCCTCGCGGCTGCGCAGCGTCCACGCGGTCTCACGCCATGGCGCGATCACCTTGAGCTGGGGGGCCAGTGCGGCGAAGGTGCTCTCGAAGCGCACCTGGTCGTTGCCCTTGCCGGTGCAGCCGTGCGCCACCGCGTCGCAGTTCGTCTCGAGCGCGGCCTGCACGTGCGCCTCGGCGATGCACGGGCGCGCGATGCTCGTGCCGAGCAGGTAGCGGCCCTCGTAGGCGCAGCCGCCCATCACCATGGGCCACACGAAGTCGGTGAGGAACTTCTCGCGCAGGTCGGCCACGTAGCACTCGCAGGCGCCGGAGTCCTTCGCCTTCTTCTCGATGCCCACCAGCTCATGGTCGCCCTGGCCCACGTTGGCCACGAACGCCACCACCTCGCTCTTGTAGTGCTCGCGAAGCCACGGGATGACGCAGCTGGTGTCCAGACCGCCGGAGTACGCCACGCAGATGCGGCGCGGGCCGGCGTTGCGGCCGGTGCTGGAGGCGGACGGGGCGGGGGCCTTGGGGGCGACGGTGGTCATGGGAGTCACTCCGATGCGCGGGCGTGGGCCCGGGCGTTGCGTGCGAGAGGGTCGGTGCTGGGCGTTCCGAGCAGGTTCAGCAGCAGCGCGTTCTGCGCGTGCATGCGGTTCTCCGCCTGGTCGAACACCACGCTCTGAGGGCTGTCGATCACCCGGTCGGTGACCTCCTCGCCGCGGTGCGCGGGGAGGCAGTGCATGAAGAGGGCCTTGGGACCGGCCTTGGCCATGAGGGCGGCGTTCACCTGGTAGGGCGCGAAGCCCTTGAGACGCGCCGGGTCCTCGGCCTGGCCCATGCTGGTCCAGGTGTCCGTGTACACCGCGAAGGCGCCGGCCACCTTGGCGGGATCGTTGGTCACCTCGATGGCGGCGCCCGTGCGGCAGGCGCGGGCCTGCGCGTCCCGCAGCACGGCGGCGTCGGGCTCCGCGCCCGGCGGGGTGACCACCGTGATGCCGCAGCCCACCGTGGCGGCCATCTCCATCAGCGAGTGGCAGACGTTGTTGCCGTCGCCCACCCAGGCCAGCCGGTCGTGCGCGAAGTCGAAGCCGTGCTCGAGCAGGGTGAGGAAGTCGGCCAGCGCCTGGCAGGGGTGGTGCAGGTCGCTGAGCGCGTTCACCACCGGGATGCCGGCGCTGGCGGCCAGGCCCGTGATGGTGGACTGCTTCATCACGCGCGCCACGATGCAGTCGCACCAGCGCTCCAGGTTGCGGCCGTAGTCGGCGATGGTTTCGCGCACGCCGATGGGGTTGTGCTGATGATCCAGGTAGACCGCCGTGCCGCCGAAGCGCGCGAAGCCGATCTCGAAGCTCACGCGCGTGCGCAGCGAGGGCTTCTCGAAGAGCAGCACGATGGATCGCTGGCGGAAGGTGTCGCGCCAGGGGGTGTAGTCGCTCTTGAGGAGGCGCGCCTGCTCCAGGAGCAGCGTGACCTCGGCGGGAGAGAGGTCCAGGACCCGGGTGAGGTCCTTGGAGCCCAGACGGCGGGAGACTTCAGGCATGGACGGGCTCCGGGTGAGGATGGAATCGGGTGCCGGGCGCGTCGGCATGGGCCAGGCGAGCCAGCGCGGTGGCGTCCGCCCAGCCGGCCACCAGCACGGGCACCTGCGCGGCCCCCGCGGCCTCCAGGGCGCCGCGCACCTTGGCCACCATGCCGCCGGTGATCTCGCCGCGATCGATCATGGCCTGGGTGGACGCGGCGTCCAGTTCCGGCACCACGCGGCCCGTGGCGTCCTTCACGCCGGGCACGTCCGTGAGCAGGGCCAGGCGCCGAGCCGGCAGCAGGCGCGCCACGGCCGCGGCGGCGTCGTCGGCGTTCACGTTGAGCGTGTGTCCCTGCGCGTCCAGTGCGATGCTGCTGAGCACCGGCACGAAGCCCGCCGACAGCAGCGTGCGCAGCAGCGTCATGTCGCCGCCGGTCACCTCGCCCACACGGCCGGCGTCGAAGGCGTAGCGCGTGGTGGTGCGGGCGCGGGTGGTGAAGCCGTCGCCCAGGGTCAGGCCCACGGCCTTCACGCCACGGGCGAGCAGCAGGCCCACCAGCCGGGCGTTCATGCGGCCGGCCAGCACGCCGGCGATCTCGTCCATGTGGTCGGGCGGCGTGATGCGGATGCCGTCGCGTTTCTCGCTGGTCAGTCCCAGGCGCGCCAGCTGGCGGTCCACCGCCTTGCCGCCGCCGTGCACCAGCACCGTGGGCGTGCCCGTCACGCAGCCCGCCAGCGCGTCGAACGCCGACGCATGCGCGTCGGGCTCGTCCAGCAGGGCGCCTCCCAGCTTCACCACCAGCGGCTTCATCAGCGGACCGCCTCGCCCTGACGAGTCTCGAGCAGTCCAGTGGTCTCCGGCAGTCCGAAGCGCGCGTTGAAGCACTGCAGCGCCTGGCCGCTGGCACCCTTGAGCAGGTTGTCGATGGAGCTCACCAGCAGGAGATGCCGGGTGGGCTCGTCCACCGCGCAGCCGATGTCGCAGAAGTTGGTGCGCTCCACCGCGGCGATGGCGGGCCATTCGCCCTTGCCCAGCAGGCGCACGAAGGGCTCGTGGGCGTAGGCCGCACGCAGGCACTCCCGCACCGCGTTCTCCGTGACGCCCTCGGCCAGTTCCGCATGGATGGTGCTCAGGATGCCGCGGTCCAGCGGCAGCAGGTGCGGCGTGAAGAGCACCGGGCAGCCGGTCTGCTGACGCATCTCGGGCTGGTGGCGGTGCTTCAGCGCGTTGTAGGGCTGGAAGCTCACTTCGCAGAAGAGGCTCTTCTGCGAGGGCGAGCGGCCCGCGCCGCTGACGCCGCTGGCGCTGTCCACGATCACGGGCCGGTCGGTGCGGATCAGGCGCGCCCGGGCCAGCGGTCGCAGCGCCAACGCCACGCTGGTGGGGTAGCAGCCCGGGCAGGCGATGAGATCGGCCTGAGCCAGCGCCTCCCGGTTGAACTCCGGCAGGCCATACACCGCCTGCGGCAGGAGCGCCGGGTTGGGGTGCTCGAAGCCGTAGTGCGCGGGATAGTCGCCGGGCTGGTGCAGACGGAAGGCCGCGGAGAGGTCGATCACGGTCACGCCCGCTTCCAGCAGCGGCGCCGCCATGGCCGCGCTGACCTCGTGCGGGGTGCACAGGAACACCGCGTCGGGGCGGCAGGCCAGGATGGCCTCCACGCTGGCGGGGCGGACGGGCAGGTCCACCACGCCGCGCAGGCGGGGGAAGAGGCTGGAGAGCGGGGGTTCGCCCTCGGCGGCGCGGCGCTCGCTGCCGAACACGCCCACGATCTCGGCGGTGGGATGCGAGGCGAGCAGGGCCGCAAGCTCGGCGCCGGTGTATCCGGCGGCGCCGACAAGGACGGTGCGATGGGTGGTGTGCATGGAGATCCGAGGGCTTTCAGCGGCGGGCGCCGCGGCGGGAGGCGTCCACGCCCGCCATGTGCAGCAGGCGTCGGGCCAGGGCTCGCGCGTTGGCGGGGCTGCGCGCCGCCATGAAGATGGTGTCGTCGCCGGCGATGGTGCCAAGCGAGCCCTCCAGACGCGTGCGGTCCAGCTCCACCGCCAGCGGGGTGGCGTGGCCGCTGCGCGTGCGCAGAACCACCATGGTGCCGCCCACCTCCACGCTGAGCAGGTACGCGCGCACGGCGGGAGCCAGCTCAGTGGGGGCCAGGCTGGCCTGGTCGGGCATGCGCCAGCCGTCCGGACCCTTCACCACGCCCAGGTCCGCAAGGTCACGGCTCAGCGTGGCCTGCGTGGTCTCCACGCCGGCGTCGCGCAGGCGCTCCAGCAGTTCCTGCTGGTTCACCACGCGGGCGTCCGCGAGCACCCGCTCGATCCATCTCCGCCTTTCGGCGCGCACCATCGACATGGCATAAATATGCACGAATATGCAGGTGCTGTCAAGCGCGCGGGCGGAAAAATGCGACGGGACCGCGCCGTGGCGGTCCCGTCGGGCGGTGGTCGGGATGGTTCAGGTCTGGTCCGAGGCGGCGGAGCCGGGGATCTGCAGGCGCTCGCCGGGGCCGGCCACGGGGCCCGCGTCCGACTCCACCGGCACGCGCTCCGCTCGGCCTTCGGCCTTCTCCTCCGCCTTCTCGGCGGCCTTCGCCTTGGCGGCGAACTCGGGGTGCTTGCGCAGGAAGGCGGTCACCTTGGTGCGGTCCGGAGCGATGATGGCGGTGAGGCGCTTGCCCGCCAGCTTGGGCGCGCTCTCCAGCCGGCCCAGCTCGCACAGCTTCTTCACCACGTCGTCCAGCTTGGCCTCGCCGATCTCCTTGTGCGCCAGCTCGCGGCCGCGGTAGTTGGCCACGATCTGCACCTTGTGGCCTTCCATCAGGA
>CAZKHO010000165.1:0-4437 GCA_964552505.1 uncultured Bifidobacterium sp.
GTCCTTGGCAGCCTCGGCCGCAGGGGCTGGCGCCGGGGTGGCCACCACGGGCGCAGGGGCGGGCGCGGGTGCCGCCGGCGCGGGCGCCGGAGCCGGAGCCGGAGCCGCGGCCGGAGCCGCTGCCTGTGCCACCGGCGCGGGCTCCATCTTGACCACGCTGGTCCGGGCGATCTTGAGTTCGCCCAGCACCGGGTGCTTCAGGGTCAGGGTTCCGTCGGCGTCACTGACAAGCGTGGCACGGATGGTGTCGCCGGACGCAAGCGTGACCAGCACATCGTCGGCCCTGGATGCGGTGGCGGTGAGGGCCACGGCAAGCGCGGCCAGCTGGACAATGCGTCGGATGGGAGTCAGGGCCATCGTTTCTCGTCTCGTGTGCGGGAAGGGGGAAGCGGCGCGGTGCCTTCACCGTGCCAACGAGTCACGAGGGAAGGTAGCGTGGCCCGCTGGGACCTGCCACGCGCAGGGCCGGGCGAGGGCGTCTATTCTCCGGACCGCGGCGACGCCAGCCAACCCACCCATGACCGACCCAAGCCAGCCATCCAGCACCGGCGCCTCGTCCCGTTCCGGTGTCTCCACACCGCTGCTGATTGTGCTGCTGGCGCTGGTGGCCACGCTGGCGGGCGGCATCGTGTGGTGGCTGCAGGAGGCGCGCGTGGAGGCCCGCGAAGCGGCCCGCGCCGAGGCCGCGGCGCAGCTGGAGAAGACGCTGGGGTTGCTCAAGGCGTCGGAGGCCACGGCCGCCGCCGCGGCGGAGCAGCTGAAGCAGGCCAAGGGAGCGGTGGACGCCGCCACCAAGCAGGCGGCGGACGCCACGGCCCAGCTGGACACGGTTCGGCGCGACGCCTCCACTGCGCGCTCGGAACGAGACCAGGCCAAGGCTGCACTGGCCTCCGCCAAGTCGGATCTGGATCGCATGCGCGCCAGCGACGCGGATCCTGGGCTGCTGGCCGAGGTGCCGCTGGGCAAGGTGTTCGGCGCCATCCGTCAGGTGCGCGCGTCCACGGCGCTCCAGATGAAGGGACAGGCGACGGGGCTGGATCCGGCGGCGCTGGATGCGGCGCTGGGGTCCTCGCTGGCGCAGGCCGGCCTGACCGTGGGCAACCAGAGTCCGTTCAAGGTGCGCCTGCTGGCCACCGTGGGCCCGGAGCGTCCGCGGCATTCGGTGGGTCTGCTGATGCTGGTGATGCGCACCTTCAAGATTCCCGGCGAAGCCGGCAGCCGCGACGTGGCCATCTGGGGACAGCAGCGCACCTCGCACGCCACCGACGAGGAGGCCCTGCCGCAGGTGCAGTCGATGGTGGCCGACCTCTGCCGCGAACTGGGGGCGGCCATGGGCGCTGCCCCGGTGCCCGCCACCGCGCCGGCACCCGCGCCCAACCCGGCATCTCCCGCTCCTGCGGCCCCCGCGCCGAATGGCCCGAAGTCCTGACGCCGTCCCGGGCCGCCTGGCGGTCTCCATGGCCGTGCTGGTGGCGGCGCTGGGCTACTTCGTGGACATCTTCGATCTGCTGCTCTTTGCGCTGCTGCGCAAGCGCAGCCTTTCGGAGGTGCTGGCACCGCAGCTGGCGGACATGCCCGCCGATCGCCACGACGCGTTCCTGAAGGACTGGGGGATCTGGCTGGACAACACGCTGCAGATGACCGGCCTCATGGTGGGCGGCATCCTGTGGGGCGTGCTGGGCGACCGACTGGGACGCCTGGCGGTGCTCTTTGGAAGCATCGTCACCTACTCCGTGGCCAACCTGCTCAACGCGGCCATCACGGACGTGGATCCGTCGGGCGCGCTTGGATTCCTGCACTCGGTGGGATTGGGCACGGCCATCCGACAGTACGAGGTGCTGCGGTTCGTGGCGGGCGTGGGGCTGGCCGGCGAGCTGGGTGCGGGCATCACGCTGGTGGCGGAGCTGGCCAGCCGCGAGCGGCGCGGACTGGCCACCACCGTGGTGGCGGCGGTGGGAATCCTGGGCGCGGTGGCGGGCTACTTCGTGACGCAGGTGATGGGCTGGCGCGGGGCGTTCGCGGTGGGCGGCGTGCTGGGACTGCTGCTGCTGGCGCTTCGCGTGGGGGTGGTGGAGAGCGGCATGTGGAGCCACATCCGATCGCACGGGCGACGCGGCGCGCTGTGGATGCTGGTCTGGCCGCCCAGGCGCCTGCTGCGCTACGCGTGCGTGGTGCTCATCGCCGTGCCGGTGTGGTTTGGCGTGGGCACGCTGGTGAAGTACGGCGACGTGATCGGCACCAGCCTGGGACTTCCGCCCGCCGAGAAGCCCGATCCGGGACGCGCCGTCATGTGGTGCTACGTGGGGCTGGCGCTGGGCGACCTGGCCAGCGGTCTGCTCAGCCAGTGGCTGCGCAGCCGAAGGGGCGCCGTGCTGGCGTTCCACCTGATCACGGTGGCGGCCATGGTGGCGTACTTCACGCTGGGCGGACGGTCGCTGGCGGCGTTCTACGCGTGCTGCGCGGCCATCGGTCTGGGGTGCGGCTACTGGGCGGTGTTCGTCACCGCGGCGGCCGAGCAGTTTGGCACCAACGTGCGCGCCACGGCGGCCACCACGGCTCCCAACGTGGTGCGATGGAGCGCCGCGGCCACGGCGGCGCTGTGGGTCTGGCTGGAGCGGGTCATGGCGGGCGGACAGGTGGTGCCCGAGGCCCCGTGGAAGGCGGCCGTGGTGGCTGGCGTGGTGGTGATGGCCCTTGCAGGCCTGGGGCTTGTGGGCCTGCGCGAGACCTACGGCGTGGATCTGGACTACGAGGAGCGCTGACGCAGGCGCGCCCGCGTCAGCGCCCGCGCCACCGTCGATAGGTGCTGATCAGCGTGTTGGTGCTGCCGTCGTGCTTCAGGTCGGGCGCGGCGCCGGACAGTTCCGGGATGATGCGCTGCGCCAGCACCTTGCCCAGTTCCACGCCCCACTGGTCGAAGCTGTTGATGCCCCAGATGGCGCCCATGGTGAACACCTTGTGCTCGTAGAGGGCGATCAGGCGGCCCAGCATGCGTGGGCTCAGCTTGCGCGCCAGGATGGTGGTGCTGGGACGGTTGCCCTCCATCACCTTGTGCGGGGCCAGCCACGCCGGCACGCCCTCGGCCACGATCTCGGCCTGGGTCTTGCCGAAGGCCAGCGCCTCGGCCTGCGCGAACACGTTGGCGGTGAGAAGGTCCTGGTGGTTGCCCAGGCCGTGCAGGCTCTCGGCGAAGGCGATGAAGTCGCAGGGGACGGTCTTCGTCCCCTGATGGATCATCTGATAGAAGGCGTGCTGGCCGTTGGTGCCCGGCTGGCCCCACACCACGGGGCAGGTCTGCCAGCGCACATGCGTGCCGTCCAGCTGCACGTGCTTGCCGTTGGACTCCATCTCCAGCTGCTGCAGGTAGGCGCTGAAGCGGTCCAGGTACTGGCAGTAGGGCAGCACCGCCAGGGTGTCGCAGCCCAGGAACTGGTTGTTCCAGATGCCCACCAGTCCCATCAGCGCGGGCATGTTGCGCTCCAGCGGCGTGGTGCGGAAGTGCTCGTCCATGTCGTGGAAGCCAGCCAGCATGTCGCGGAAGCCCTGCGGGCCCACGGCCAGCATGGTGCTCAGGCCGATGGCGCTGTCCATGCTGTAGCGGCCGCCCACCCAATCCCAGAAGCCGAACATGTTGGCGGGGTCGATGCCGAACTTCTTCACCTCGCCCAATGCGGTGCTGACGGCGGCGAAGTGCTTGGCCACGCTCGATTCGTCGCCGCCGAAGGCCTTCAGGCTCCAGGCGCGCGCGGTGTGCGCGTTGGTCATGGTCTCCAGAGTGGTGAAGGTCTTGCTGCTGACGATGAACAGCGTCTCGGCGGGATCCAGACCGCGGGTCTGCTCGAAGAAGTCGTTCTCGTCCACGTTGCTCACGAAACGGCACTCCAGCCCCTGCTGCGCCCACGGACGCAGGGCGTCCCACGCCATGGCCGGTCCCAGGTCGCTGCCGCCGATGCCGATGTTGATCACGGTCCGGATGCGCTTGCCGGTGTGGCCCTTCCATTCGCCGCTGCGGACGCGGTCGGCAAAGGCGCTCATGGCGTCCAGCACCGCGTGCACCTGGGGCACCACGTCCTTGCCGTCCACCTGGATGACGGTGCCCTTGGGCGCGCGCAGGGCGACGTGCAGCACGGCGCGGCCCTCGGCCACGTTGATCTTCTCGCCGCGGAACATGGCGTCGCGGCGGGCCTCCACGCCGCAGGCCTTGGCCAGCGTCAGCAGCGCCTGCAGCGTCTCGCGGGTGACGCGCTGCTTGCTGAAGTCGAAGTGCATGTCCAGCGCTTCGATGGCCAGGTCCTGGCCGCGGCGCGGGTCGTCCCGGAACAGTTCGCGCAGATGCAGTGGCCGCACCTTGGCCGCGTGCGTCTCCAGCGCCTTCCATTCGGGGCGGCTGTCAAGAGGCGTGAGCGGGGCGATGGACGGAGCGGGGGGGTGGGACAT
>CAZKHO010000166.1:0-4319 GCA_964552505.1 uncultured Bifidobacterium sp.
TGGGCATGGCGTGGGCCTACGGCTCGCGCTACTGCGGCGGCAACGCGCAGGACGGCCCGCTGAACGCGCAGGGCCGCGAGCTGGTGCAGGCCTTCGACGCGCTTGGCGTGCTGCACGACGCCAGCCACCTGAGCCGCGCGGCTTTCGACGACCTCATGCAGGCGACCGACCGCCGCGTGGTGGCGAGCCACTCCAACTGCGCGGCCATCACCGCGGACGCGCCGCGTCATCTCACCGACGCGCAGGTGCGTGCGATCGGCGCGCGCGGCGGCCTGTGCGGCCTGAACCTGTTCGGCAAGTTCCTCGCGAAGGACCGCCTCGCCACGCTCGACGACGCGGTGGCCCACGTGCTGCGCGTGCGCCAACTTGCCGGCGACGGCGCGATCGCGCTTGGCAGCGACTTCGACGGTGGCTTCACGCCGCTCGACTGCCCCGCGGGCGCGCAACGGCCGGAGGAACTTCCGCAGCTCGACACGGCGCTGGAGCGCTCGGGCGTGACAGGTGTGGCGCTGGAGGGATTCCGCAGCGCGAACTGGCTGCGCGTGCTGCGCCAGGCGCTGCCGGCCTGACGCCGGACTCAGGGCTGCATCGAGCGGTCGTCGTTGAGCGCCACGTGCACCGGACCTGCCGGGGTGCGGACCAGCAGGTCCAGCCGCACGCCGGTGTGATGCCACTCCACCGCGCGCGTGGCGTCGGTGAACACCAGCCGCTCCACCAGAGGCAAGGGATCGGGCGCCAGACCCGGGAAGCCGGCACGAAGGATCGAGGCGTGGCGCTGCGCCCACGCCCGAGCCGGCCGGAGCGACGCGGCGCAGTCCACCGAAGCCACCACGTGCAGCCGCCCCGATTCGTCGGTGGCGAACTCCACCTGCGGATGGCCTGGGCAGCGGATGGCCACGGGCCACAGGCCGGGAATGCCGCCCGCCACCGGATCTGCGGCGGCCGGTGCGGTCACCGTCACGGAGGGAACCTCGACCGAGGCGGCGACGGAAGGCGTCGCCTCGGGCGCCGACGGCGGCGTGACGGGAACTTCGGCGATCGGGCCCGAGACCTGGATCGGCGCCGAGCGCACGCGCTCGGGTGCCCGCGGTGCTGGAGCCATGGGCGCAGGTGGACGCGGATACGCGGCAGGCGCCGGCGATTCGGGACGCGGCTGGACGGCCGCCCCTCCCTTGGCGCTGCCTCGTGCCCACGCGGCGGCACCGGCCGTGCGGATGGCCGCCAGCAGCTCGGACGGATCGACGATCTCCGCGAAGAACCGCTGCTCGCTCACGGCCGTGCGCTCCAATCGCGGGAACGCGCCAGCCAGCGGCACCGGCTGCTGCAGGAACGCCTGCGAAGCCGTGCTGACGGTGGCCGCAGCCTCCTTCGCCGCACCCTCCTCGCATCCCACGATGGCGATGGGCGTGAGCGGCACCGTGCGACCGGCGTTCTTCGCGCTCTCCACCAGCCGGCGCACCCACTGGTACGCCGCCACCGTCGCCGCCTCGTCTCCACCCGAAACAACCACGGCCTCCTCGGCAGCCAGCGCCGAGACCGTGTCGATCTCACCACCCGATCGCGGCACCACGAACCAGCGGCGTGCGACGGTGGCGGCCTGCAACATCCAGGCGGCCAGGTCACCACAAGTGCTCTCGGCCGGCCCGGTGGCGTTCAGCAACGCCACCTGCACGCCATCGCTGGCCATGCGAAGCAGCGCGCTGGGGCGCGCATCCAGCCGGGCAGCCACATGCCAGAGCCACGGGTGCGCCAGCACCGGCAGGTTGCCGGGCACCAGCGGCGTGATCACGGCGACGCCCTCCCTCGGCGTCGGCGAAGCCACGCGACTGATGACGGCTTCCATGCCGCCCGTGGGTGTCGGCTCCAGGTCGCCCAGGAAGAGCGACGCAAGCCGGTCGAAACGGTCGTCGATCACGCCGTGCCCTCCGCCTGGGCAGGCTGGGTGGGCTCGGCCGGCGGAGCTTCCTCCGGCGGCGCCTCGATGGAGAACCCGGCGTGCGCACGCATGCGCGCCAGCAGGTCCGCCACGCGCGGGCTGGGAGCCTCGGTGGGCGCGGGCTCGGGCACCACGGGAGCCTCCACGGCGGCGACACCGCGGGTGCAGGCCACCGCGTTCTGCACCAGCCAGTCGGCCAGTCGGTCGAAGTCCGCGCAGGCCTCGCTGCCGGGGGCGTACTCCGTGACGGGCTGACCAAAGCCGGCCGCCTCGCGCAGCGCCTCGTGCTCACGGATGGAGACGGGCAGCGTGGCGGCGCCGTGCCGACGCTCGATGGCGGCCAGCAGGTCGCTGGCCAGCTTGGCGCCCGGGCGATGCAGCGTGGGCAGGATGCGGAGCGGCAGCGGCCGGCCCAGTCGCGCGGCCATGGCCTCGATGGTGGCCACCTGACGCTCGGATCCCTTGAGGGCGAAGTAGCCGGTCTCCACCGGCACCAGCGCCTCGTCCGCGGCGCGCAAGGCGTTGAAGGTGAGCAGGCCGATGGTGGGCGGGCAGTCGATGACGCACCAGTCGAAGCGATCGGCCAGTCGATCGAGCACCTTGCAGAGGCGGCCGTCGCGGTCCGACATGCCGGCCAGTCCTCCACGCGCCGCCTCCAGGCCGGCCAGCGCCACGGTGCTGGGCGCCAGACGGAGGTTCTTCGCCACCTCCCACAGCATGGACTCCGGGTTCACGCCGCCCGGCGGATCGGCCACCAGCGCCTCGGCGATGCCGGTCTCGATGCGATCCTCCGGAACGCCCAGACCGGCCGCGCAGTGGCTCTGCGGATCCAGATCCACCAGCAGCGTGCGGAAACCGCGCGCCGCCAGCGTGGCGGACAGGTTGATGCTGGTGGTGGTCTTGCCGCAACCACCCTTCTGGTTCACGATCGCGATGGTGCGCATCCGTGCGTCCGCGGCCTCGGGCGACCCCGTCCGGGGGTCTCGGCGCGTCCCCGCGCGCCTCCGGCGCGCACTCCCAGGGACGCCGCTTCATCGGCCGGAAGGCCGTGGGAACTTCGCTTTGGTTCTCCGGGAAACGCGTGGGCGGTCAGCGCCAGACCGCCGCCCAACCGGCCTCCACCAGCTGGGGGGTGGCCTCGGTCACCACGGGCTTGCCAGGGCCGGCCAGAAGCACCAGGCGCACCCGCCCGCCCTGCCCCTTCTTGTCGTGGGTCATGGCGGCCATCAGCGACGCGCGGTCCACCGCACGCGGAAGGCGCGTGGGCAGGCCCAGTTGCGACAGCGCCCCGGCCAGGGCGGCCGGATCCGCGTCCGACCAGAGACCGGCCGCTCGGCTGGCCGCCACCGCCGCCACCAGTCCGATGGCCACCGCCTCGCCGTGCGGCAGCTCGTCGTGCAGCACCGCCTCCAGGGCGTGGGCGAAGGTGTGGCCCAGGTTCAGATGGGCGCGCTCCGCACGCTCGAACTCGTCCCGGCTGACGATGGCCGCCTTGATGGCCGCCGATCGGGTCACCAGCGTCTCCAGCGTGTCGGGGTGGCGACCGGCGATGGCGTCCCGATTGGAGCCGATCCACCCCAGCAGATCGGGATCCGCGATGAGCGCATGCTTCACGCATTCGGCCAGCCCGCAGCGGAAGTCCCGGTCGCTCAGCGTGGCGAGCGTGTCCGTGTCGGCCAGCACCCACGCGGGGGGATGGAAGGCGCCCGCCAGGTTCTTTCCCAGGCCGCCAGAGGGGAGCGGCAGGTTGACGGCGGTCTTGCCGCCGATGGAGGCGTCCACCATGGCCAGCAGCGTGGTGGGTGCCATCAACAGCGGGATGCCGCGCAGGTAGGTGGCGGCCGCGAAGCCGGCCAGATCGCCCACGATGCCGCCGCCCAGCGCCACCAGCGCGTCTCCGCGCTGCAGCCCGGCCTGCAGCATGGCGCTCCAGAGGCGCTCCACGGCGGGCATGGACTTCTCCGACTCCCTCGCCTCCAGCGGCACCACCTGGGCGCGCAGTCCGGCCGCCTCCAGCGAGGCGTGCGCGGCGGGCGCCCAGCGCTGCACCACGCCGGCGTCCGCGGCCAGGACCACGGTTCGCGCGCCCGGGAGACAGCCACGGAGCCCTTCGCCCAGCGAAGCCAGTCCCCCGCGCCGCACCGAGATGTCGTAGGCGCCTCGGCTGCCGTGCACGCGGGCGTGGCTCATGGGCGCATCCTCGCCGCTTGCGGCGCGCTCGGCAAGCGGCTCACGCCTTCGCCGCCTCGAGGCCGTGGAACGCGCGGAACTTGGCCGCCCCCTCGCGGGTGAAGTAGAAGTCGAGCAGGCGCGGCGGCATGATGCGAAGATCCATGTAGATCAGCGCGTCCACCACGTTGCCGAAGTCCGGGTCCACGTTGAA
>CAZKHO010000167.1:0-4179 GCA_964552505.1 uncultured Bifidobacterium sp.
CCCCCGGCATCGACCCGAAGAAGCGCGACAAGGTGTGCGAGAGCGCCGCGGCGCTCATCCGCAAGGCCAAGTACTGCGGCGCCGCCACGGTGGAGTTCCTGATGGACAAGCATCAGGACTTCTACATGCTGGAGGTGAACACCCGCGTGCAGGTGGAGCACCCGGTGAGCGAGCTCATCACGGGCGTGGACATCGTGCAGACGCAGATCCGCGTGGCGTCCGGCGAGCCGCTGCCGTTCCAGCAGAAGGACATCCGCGCCAGCGGCCACGCCATCGAGGTGCGCATCAACGCGGAGGATCCGGACCGCGGCTTCATGCCGCAGGCCGGCCTCATCGAGCAGTTCGCCGCCCCCGGCGGGCCGGGGGTGCGCCTGGACAGCCATGCGCGCGCGGGCTACCGGATTCCGGCCAACTACGACAGCATGATCGGCAAGCTGATCGTGCACGGCGCCACCCGCGACGCGGCCATCGCGCGGATGCGGCAGGCGCTGAAGGAGTTCCGGATCGGTCCGTCCAAGACCACCATCCCGCTGCACCAGCGGATCATGGAGCGGCCCGAGTTCTGCTCGGCCAACTTCGACATCCACTGGGTGGAGCGCTGGCTGAAGTCCGAGAGCGGAGCCTGAGCCGGCGCGTCAGGGCTTGGCGGCGGGGGTGACCTTGAGGTCGGTCTTGGCCAGCGGCACGGCCGAGGAGAAGTCGCCCTGCGGATTGCGGGCCACCACGGCCTGCAGCGTGGTCCCTTCGGGCACCCGGTAGACGATCCAGACCTCGCCGCCCTTGCCGGCGCGGCGGAAGTTGCCCATCACGAACGGGAACTTCTCCTTCTCCTCCAGCATGATCTCGTAGGTCTTGTCCGTGCGCATGATGTAGCCGCGCGGTTCGAACACGCCCATGGACGTGTCCAGCAGCACCGGCTGCGACATCACGTCCACGCGGCGCCGGGGATCGTTGTCGAAGATCTCCACGCTGCTGCCGTTGGAACAGCGAAGCAGCACGATGCGTGCCGCGGGGCTCTCCTCGAACTGGCAGACGGGACCGCGCCGCGCGTCGGTGACGGCCAGCGAGGCGCCGCCACCCTTGGTGTCGCCGCTGGAGAACTTCAGGTTCTTGCCGTCCAGCAGAAGCGTGCCGTGGTCCGCGTCCTCGCTCAGGTGGATGCCGTCCGGCAGCAGGGCGGTCAGGGTGAGGTCGCTGCCGCTTGCCTTGGGCGCGTCCTCGATGCCCTTGGGCGGCTCGAAGGCCTTGCCGCCGTTGAGCACCGCCAGCGACATGGCCTTGGGATCCGTCTTGGGCTTGCTCAGCTTGTATCGAAGCCCCTTCACCTGCAGGTAGTAGTCGTCCTTGGGATCGCCCAGGCCGGAGGCCGGGAAGATCAGGCAGACCGGCGACTCGCCGTTGGCGGAGGCGGTGGCCACGTAGCTGCCGTCGTTCTCGAAGGCATGCCGGATGAGCGACTGCCCGGACTTCTCCTCGCGCTGCGACCACTCGGCCGGAAACGCGCTGGCGCCCGTGGCGCCGTTGATCAGGCGCGCCTGCGACGCGGAGAGGCAGAAGCCGCCGCTGTTCTCGAAGGCCGGACTCTTGGCGCTCACCAGCACCGCGTACGCCCCCTGGCCCTTGGACGCCAGCGAGAACGTGCCGTCGTGGAAGAAGTCGCTGATGGCCAGTCCCTCGCCGGTGACGGCCAGACGACCCTTGCCTCCGTCCACGCTGTCGCGCAGCAGGCTGGCGCCGTCCTGGCCGATGGCCGGCCGGAGGCGCGCCAACGCATGCTCGCCGGTGAGCGGGGTGAACGCGTTCCGCGAGAGCATGTTGAAGAAGCCCTCTGTCAGGTTGGCGCACATCGCGCCGGCATTGGATCCGTCCGTCTGCCGAGGCGCGCCACTTCCGATCTCGCGCTTCCAGCCCTCGAAGCCCGCCAGCTCGCGCGCCCCGGCCACGTGGCCCGCCGCGATCAGCGTGAGGCCGAAGGTGAGCGCTCCCGCCAGCAGTCCCATGGGGGCGCCGAAGGCCCAGTCCGCCCATCGCGCCACCTTGGGGCGCACGGGGCAGAGCTTGTCCGTGGCGATACGCGTGACGAACAGGAGCACCAGGAACGGGACGCCCAGCGAGAGGCCCCAGCCGAACTCGGCCAGCGTGGGGGTGCTGAAAAAGCTGGTGCACAGGGGCTCCCACAGCGCGATCGCCAGAGCACCCGACACGATCACGCAGAGCAGGTGGACGAACGCGTCGAACACGCCCTGGTTGCCCCACCAGTAGGCGACCAGCGCGAGAAACAGGATGCAGGCGATCGAGAGGAGCATCGGTTCAGGCCTTGGGTTTGGGGGACTGGGTGGGCTTGGCGCCCGCCGGTGCGGCGGCCGCGGGCTTGGCGGCCGGCTTGGCGGCCGGCGCGAACACGCGCGCCACCTCCTCCAGGCTGGTCACGCCCTCGCGCACGCGCAGGAGCGCCGCGTCCTGGATCCCGGGGGCACGGAACTTCAGGCGCGCGGCGTTGTAGGCGCTCTTGAGGTCTCCCTTGGCCAGGTGCGCGCGCGCCTCGTCGTCGAAGGGCACCACCTCGAACACGCCAACCTGTCCGCTGAAGCCGCTGCCGCGGCACATGGGGCAGTCCTGCACCTTGCCCTTGACCTGCACCTTGCCTCCGGCGCGGAAGAGCTCGACCGTCTTGCCGGCCGGCACGCCCAGGCGCTTGGCCTGTTCGGGCGAGGGCTGGTAGCCCACGCGACAGGCCAGGCAGAGCTTGCGGACCAGTCGCTGCGTCACCACCGCCTTCAGCGGCACCGCCGCCATCTTCACGTCGCCCACGGCACGGAACCACTCGGTGACCGCCGCGCCAACGCCGTCCACCGGAAGCGCCACGTAGAAGCGGACGTCGCTGCTGGTGGGGGCCGCGATCACCTTGCCGGTGCCGGGGTCGGTGACGTCGTCCACATACACCACGTCGGGGTTGCGGCGCACGATCGACTGCAGTTGCGTGTGGTAGTCCACGGTGCCGGGCTGCCAGAGCACGTGGTCCACGCCCTCCACGCGGTGCACCTGCTGTCGTTCGAGCGCCTTCACGGCGCTGGTGAACGCGTCGTGCCTGGCCAGAAGCGCGAGCGACGAGGTGGTCAGGCCCTGTCCCGGGGCCGCGGCCACCAGGATCACGCCGCCGCGATCCTTGGGATCGAACATCGGCTCCAGCAGCTTCATCTGCACCGGGGCCAGGCCCAGGTCTCCCAGGGTGCGCCCCATGCGCTTGTCCAGGTCGAAGTCCAGCCGCATCTGCACGGCCGCGCCGCTGCCGGCGGTGGTCACCGTCAGCTTCACGGAACCGTCCGGGGTGTTGGCGGTGCACGTTCCCACCTGGCGCTTTCGGCGCTCCTTGGGATCCAGTCCGCAGACGTCCTTCAGGAAGTCGATGGCGGCCAGCGCGGTCTCGGTGGCCGGCATCTCCAGCTTGGCGCGAACGCCGTCCACGGTGGCGGCGCCCGCGGCGCCCTCGGACTTCACCACCACGTCCACGCGGGAGGCGGCGCGGTCGATGCCACCCATCACCATCGCCTCCGCGGCCTGGAAGACCGGCAGCGCGGGATCGTTCTTGCCGGGCGCCTTGCGCTCCTGCTTCTTGGTGTCCACCAGCGTGAGCCGGCTTCCGGCGAACGACTTCACCTTGCGGCGGGCCGCGAAGAACTGCCGGATGCGGTCGCCGCCCATGACGAAGCGCAGCTTCTCGGGCACCGCGTCGTTGCGCCGAGGCCAGTACAGCAGAAAGGGTGCCGCCGTGAGGGCCACCTGCAGCGGCAGGTTGACCACGTAGAACCACAGCAGGGCCATGAAGCCTGGCCCGAAGGGGCATGGGATCAGCACCGCGGCCAGCAGGCCCGCCACGCAGCCGGCGATCATCTTGGCGTGCCACGGACCGGACGGCAGGCCGCAGAACTTGATGTCCTTGGCCAGTCGGGAGGTGAGCACCGCGCCCGCGCCGCCCACGGCCAGCGTGAGCACGGGCTTCACGGGGTCCATCAGGAACGCGCTGGAGACGGCTTGGGCGAGGATGGCGGTCATGGGGTGGCTGGCTCCGGGATCATCCGATGCCCTTGAGCTTCATCTTCAGCTCCTCGGGCTTCGGCGTGGCTTCCAGCGCCACCTTCACGTGCACGTACTCCTGCTCGACCAGCTTCACCAGGCTGC
>CAZKHO010000168.1:0-4002 GCA_964552505.1 uncultured Bifidobacterium sp.
ACGGTCTTCAGGTAGCCACGGAAGCGGCCGCGCGAGGGGTCGTATTCGAAGTGCTGCGACTGGCGGAAGAAGCCCAGCATCACGTCCTGCAGCACGTCGTCCACCTCCTGCGGGGGCACGCCGGCGTTGCGCGCGAAGCCCGCGATGACCGGGCCGTAGATGCGCGCGAAGTCGTTCCAGCCCACCTGGCGGTCCAGCGTGCCGTCGGCGCGAAGGCGCAGCAGCACGCTGGCGCGCGTCTTGTACGGATCGGCAGGGGTCTCCGGGGCGGGCGACGGCACCTTGTGCGACTCCGGAGCGTCCACGCGCAGGCGCACCACGAAGGTCCACGGCCCGATGGTGAGCAGGTCACGGTCGTGCAGCGGCATGGCCTCGTTGGCCTCCAGACGAGCGCCGTTGAGCAGCGTGCCGTGCGTGCTTCCCAGGTCCATCACGCTGGCGCCGTGACCGTCGAAGTCCACCTGCGCGTGCAGGCGGGAGACGCCGTCGTCGTCCAGGCGTGCGTCGGCGTCGGTTCCGCGGCCGATGGTGCGCACGCCCTCGCCGGGCAGGGCGATGTCGGCGCAGGCGGGTCCGGTGGCGCGCTGCAGTCGCAGTGGCGCGGGTGAGGCTGGAGGCATGCGGAAGTTGTATCAGGCGCGCGTGGCGAGGCGTCAGCGTGGCGCGGCGACAGGGGACGGAGGCGTGATGGGGCCCAGGTCCGCGTTGGCGCGGTCCAGCTCATGACGCGCCTTCGTGTCGTCGCCGGGCATGTCGCGGAGCGCGTCGTAGGCGCGTCCCAGCGTCTGTCGGGCCGTCTCCGGATCACCGGCGGCCGCCTGCACCAGCGCCAGTTCGCGCAGGGCCAGCGCCAGGTCGTCCGCATCCGGCGGATCGCTCTGCATGGCGTCGTTCACCGCCTTCAACGCCATCGACTGCGCCTCCGGCAGCTTGCCGGCCCTTCGAAGGGCCTTGGTCTGCGTCACGCGCAGCGCCTCCAGGTTGGTGCGCGATCCGGAAGCCTCGAAGAGCCGCTCGGCCCGCGAGAGCTCCTGCAGGGCGCGATCGTGCTGCTGCATGTGCGAGAGCAGGCGGCCCAGCGCCGTGCGCACATGCCCCTCCTGCACCACGTCGTTGGAGAGACGGAGGCCGGCCAGTCGGCTGGCCTCGGCCAGCAGCTCGGCGGGCGGCCGCGCGCGCATGTCGGGACGCGCGGCGATCTCCGCCAGCAGGTCCACGATGAACGCGTTGGCGTCCTGCAGGCTGCGCTGCGCGTCCTCGGCGGCGTCGCGCGCGATGAGCGCCTGACGCCGCTCGGACAGCGCCCAGAACACCATCACGGTGGCCACCACCACCAGCATGGCGGCGGTGGCCAGCGCGCGCAGGTTTCGTCGGGCCGCCACCAGGCCGCGATACGCGAAGGAGTCGCCCCGGGCCAGCACGGCCTCGCCGCGCAGGTGGCGGTCCAGATCCTGCGCCAGTTCCAGCGCGCTGGTGTAACGAAGGCGCGGATCCGGGGCCAGGCAACGCGCCACGATGGCCTCCAGATCGCCCTCCAGACGGCGCCGAAGGCTGGCCGGCGTCTCTCGGCGTTCGCCCGCCACCTGACGCTGCAGTTCCGGCGGCTTGGACGAGAGCGTGACGGTGAGCGGTTCGCCGCGGTCGTCGGGGTCCGCGTCCACCAGCAGCCGGCGCAGCACCAGCCCCAGCGCGAAGACGTCGCTGCGCACGTCCGGCTCGGCCGCGTGTCGACGCAGCAGTTCCGGCGCCAGGTACGCGGGCGTGCCCACCAGCGCGCCGGCGTGCTCGTCCGGATCGGTTGGCAGGAAGCTGGCGTGCGCCACGCCGAAGTCGATCACCTTCACCGCCAGCTGGTCACCCTCCACGGACAGGAGGATGTTGGCGGGCTTGAGGTCACGGTGCACCAGCCCGTGCTCGTGCGCGTGCTGCACGGCGCGCGCCACCTGCGCGGCCAGGCGAAGGCGATCGTCCACGGAGAGGCGTGCGGCGTCGGCGGCCTCGGTGATGGGCGCGCCCTGCGCCAGTTCCATGGTGAACCACGGCCGGCCGTCGTCGGTCTCGCCCGCGTCGAACACCTTCACCAGCGACGGGTGGTCCAGCATGGCCAGCAGACGGCGCTCCGCGTCGAAGCGCGAACGGAACGCGGGATCCAGCCGGTCGGGTCGCAGGATCTTCAGCGCCACCGCGCGCGGCAGCGGCGCCTCCTGCGTGGCCATCCACACCACACCGAAGCCGCCCTCGCCCAGCACGCTGCGCAGCGTGTACGGACCGATGCGCACCTGCGCGGTGGCCGACGGACCCTGCAGCGGACTGGCGGGCGGCGAACCTGCGGTGGGAAGCAGTTCCAGCGCGCGGGCCAGCTCGCGGGCGCTGCCCTTGAGCAGGTTGCGCAGCGCCTGCGCGCGCCGCTCCGGGGGCAGCGGCATCACGCGGCGCACGGCCTCCTCGGGGCGGATGGAACTCACCTGCATGCGGACATGGTACGGGTGCGGGGCGCTACCTTCGCCGCATGACCGTGGAGAACAACCTGGACGGACGCGTGGCCCTGGTGTGTGGCGCCTCGCAGGGCATCGGGCGCGCCGCGGCCATGGAACTGGCCCGGGCGGGCGCGCGCGTGGTGCTCTCGGGCCGCAACGACGAGGGACTGGCGAAGGTGCTGGGCGAACTGCCGACTGTGAAGAGCGGCGCTCACGAGATGCTGGTGCAGGATCACGCCGACGCCGCGGCCATGGAGCGAGCGGCCGACGCGCTGGTGGCCCGGCTGGGTGCGGTCCATGTGCTGGTGGTCAACACGGGCGGCCCTGCGCCCGGATTTCTGGTGGACGCGCCCGTCGCGGACCTGGAACGTGCGCTGCGGCAGCACTTGAGCACCGCGCAGGGACTGCTGCAGGCGTTGGCGCCGGGCATGCGTGCGGCGGGCTTCGGTCGCGTGGTGGCCATCACCAGCACCAGCGTGCTGCAGCCCATCCGCGGACTGGGCGTGAGCAACGTGGTACGCGCGGCCATGGCCAACTGGGTGCGCACCATGGCGGGCGAACTGGGCCGCTTTGGCATCACCGTGAACATGGTCATGCCGGGATCCACCCGGACGGGTCGACTGGACGCCATCTTCCAGGGCCGCGCGGCGCGCGCGGGCACCACGGTGCAGGATGTGGAGCGCGAGGCGGTGGCGCGCATTCCGGCGGGACGCCTGGGTCGGCCCGAGGAGATCGCCGCGGCGGTGGCGTTCCTGTGCTCGCCGCAGGCGTCGTTCGTGAACGGCGCCATGCTGCCGGTGGACGGCGGGCAGATGGCCATGCAGGGTTGAGCGGGCCTGCGCGGCGCGGCGGCGCGAGTGGTGAAGCCAGCGTTACCCTTCGCCGCATGCGAACCACCCTGATGCGTGCGGCGTGCGTGATGATGGCGCTGCTGGCCGGATGCGCGGCGCCGGCCACCGGCTCGGGCCGTCAGTCGAAGGTCTCCGTGGCCGGGCGATGGTCGGGCAGCTTCATGCAGGCCAACGGCGCGGGCGGTGGCAGCGTGCGGCTGGTGATCGACCCGGACGGGCGAGTGCGCGGTTCCATGCGTGAGAGCGCGGCCAACGCCGGCGCAGGCACGCCGCGCGTGGGCACGGTGGAAGGCAGCGAGCAGGGCGGGACGCTGAAGCTGAGCGTGCAGTGGGTGGGCGGCACCGCCGCCAGCTATCAGGGCACCGTGAGTGCGCCGTCGCCGGGTTCGCTGGGCGCCAACCTTCGTCCCGCGGGCGGCGGCGCGGACGCGCTGGTGCTGGCCATGCACGAGCAGGGCGTGTCGGGGCGGCCGCCCTACGGCCAGCCGGCGAAGACGGTGGCGCCGGACTTCCAGAAGCAGTGGATGGGCACCTGGACGGTGAACTGGTACGACGGCGGTCCGGACTACGGCTCGGGCACGGTGCGCATTGCCGCGGACGGTTCCATGGACGGTGCGCTGGCCGACGACGCGTTCAACAGCGCGGAGTGGAACCAGCCGGTGGGGGCCACGATG
>CAZKHO010000169.1:0-3928 GCA_964552505.1 uncultured Bifidobacterium sp.
TACGGCGGCTTCGGCGCCATGTTCCGGCTGGACTTCAAGGAACGCATCTTCCGCAAGAACTACAAGGATCCGGTGCTGGTGGCGTGCACCGACGGCGTGGGCACGAAGGTGCTGCTCGCCATCCAGATGGGCCGCCTGGACACCATCGGCATCGACTGCGTGGCGATGAACGTCAACGACCTCATCGTGCAGGGGGCGGAGCCGCTGTTCTTCCTGGACTATCTGGGCCTGAGCCGGATCAGGCCGGAGGAGACCGCGTCCATCATCCAGGGCGTGGCGCGCGGCTGCGAGATCGCGGGCTGCTCGCTCATCGGCGGCGAGTGCGCGGAGATGCCGGACATCTACAAGGCGGGCGACTTCGACATCGCGGGGTTCGCGGTGGGCGTGGTGGAGGCCAAGCGCGCCATCGAGGCCGACCGCGTGAAGAAGGGCGACCTGATCATCGGCCTGCCCTCCAGCGGCGTGCACTCCAACGGCTACGCGCTGGTGCGGCGCATCGTGAAGGAGGCGGGGCTGGATCTGGCGAAGTCCTATCCGGACGCCGGCTTCGGCACGCTGGGTGACCTGCTGCTGGAACCCACCCGCATCTACGCAAAGGCCGTGCTCAAGGCGCTGGGCGCGTACCGCCGCAAGCGCGCCATCCGCGGCATGGCGCACATCACCGGCAGCGGCATCCCCGGCAACCTTCCGCGGGCCTTCGGCGAGCACCTGGACGCCGTGGTGGACCGCGCCGCCTGGACCGTGCCGCCGCTCTTCCGCTTCCTGCAGCAGCACGGCGGAGTGGCCGAGGACGAGATGTGGAACGTCTTCAACATGGGCGTGGGCTACTGCCTGATCGTCCACCCCGACTTCGCCGAAGGCGTGATGAAGAAGCTCCGCAAGGCCGGCGAGCAGCCCTTCGTGATGGGCAAGATCGCCAAGGGCGGCGGTCAGGTGATCTTCAAGGGCTGATCACGCAACACGCCGTCGGTCGCTTCAGGCGTCTTCGGGCAAGCGAGGGATCCGGGCGGTGTCCCGCCAGCGAGCACGACAGGGCGCAGCCAGGGACACCGCCCGGGTCCCGAGCGCCTTCTCGCCACGATCTCTCGCCGGCGCTGCGTCTTCACCCGTCCTGCCACCCACGCGACCGCTTCTTCTCGCCTTCGCGCTTCTTGCTCTCCAGCCGCCGCTCGCGGCTGCCACGGGTGGCCTTGGTGGGACGTCGAACCTTGGGCGCCACCGCGGCCTGCCGCACGCTGGCCACAAACTGCGCCACGCAGGCTTCGCGATTCTGCAGCTGACTGCGGTGCTCGCCGCACGAGTAGGTCACGCGACCATCGGCCACCCGGTGCCGCACCAGTTCAAGCCAGCGATGACGCGCCCCCGGATCCATCCCGAAGATGCGGGCGGGATCCACGGAGAGCACCGCGCGCGTGGCCACCTTGTTCACGTTCTGGCCGCCCGGACCGCGGCTGGTGGTGAACTGCCAGGTGAGGTCGTCGGGGTGGATCCACGCGCGACGACCCAGCGCGATGGCGTTGGGCGAACGGGGCGGATCGGGCACGGGTGCGGGCAGGGGCTCCACGGGGTGCACGATACGCTGCGCGTTCCATGGACCCCGCCGCCATCGCCGTCGCCCTTGCCATGCAGCAGGCCCCCAACGACGCGGCGGCCTCTGGGGCCGCGCCCACCACCGCCGCGGGCGTGGGGTCGGGCCCGCGCAGCGTCCCGCTTTCGGACCGCTGCGGCAATGCGCCGCTCTTCCAGCTGGAGGGCGAACCCGTGCGACTGGATCTGACGGCGGGCGCGTGGCTGGCCCGCCTTCGCGGCAACGCCTCGCTGGGCCCCGTGAGCACGGCCTCGCTGGACGTGAACGACGCCTACGGTCTGGACGGCATGGAGGGCGCCTTCCAGGGCGACCTCTCGCTGCTGTGGAGGAACTGGACGCTGCGCTTCACCGGCAGCGAGTTCTCCACGGACGGCTCGCAGGCCGCGCCCACGGCGGGCGCCTTCGGCACCACGGCGTTCGCGGCGGGCGACCAGCTGCAGAGCTCGTTCGACTTCTACAGCTGGGGCGTGGACGTGCAGAGCTGGCTCTGGCGGCCGCTCTCCAAGCAGCAGTTTCCGTGGCAGGCCGCGGTGCCGCAGGAGGATCTGGGCGGCGACCTTCGCCTGCTGGCCATCGTGGGCGGCCGCGGCTTCGGCGTGAACCAGCAGATGAGCAACCTGACGGCCGGCGGCTCCAGCGGCTACGACGGCACCTTCGGCACCGTGATCGTGGGCGGCGGCGTGGACCTGCTGGTGGACCTGCGCGGACGCATGCCGTGGCTGGATCATCTGCAGTTCAGCGCCACCGGCACCTGGGGTCCCGCATGGCCGGGCGACGGCTGCAGCGAGACCGAGATCCGCGCCACGCTCACCGCCTGGCTCTGCGGCAACGCGGGTGTGTTCTTCGGATACCGCTACACCTATCTCGAGCTGGCGGACGCGGGCTACACCTTCAGCGGCGACGTGGCGGGCCTGATCGTGGGCGGTTCGCTGCGCTGGTGAACCATGGCGGGGCACGCACGCAAGCCGGCGTCGAAGAAGCGCGGTGGCAAGTTCCGGCGCGCGCAGATCCGACATGTGATCCTGACGAAGGCGGTGGACCGGCTCATGAACGGGCGCCTTCGTGAGAAGCACCTGGCGCAGCCGATCGAGCTTCGCGACATCCAGCTGTTCGTGCCCGACTGGCCGCGTGGCCTGGAGGGTCTGCGCATCGGGCATCTGAGCGACCTGCACCTGGGGCACCTCATGCCGGTGGACCGGGCGCTGGAACTGGTGGATCGGCTGGGCGCCGCACGCCCGGACGTGCTGGCCTGCACCGGCGACGTGGTGGACCTGGAGTGGAAGGGCTGCGAACCCGTGCTGCAGGCCATGGGTGCCATGCGCACGCCCATGGGCCGCTATCTGGTGCTGGGCAACCACGATCATCTGGACGATCCGGGCGCGCTGGTGGAGGCCGCCCACGACGCGGGCATGGTGGTGCTGGCCGGCGGCGTGCAGACGCGCCGTCGCCGCGAGAGCGAGCTTCGCGTGGCCGGCATCGACTGGGCCGCGCGGCCTTCGCAGCTGGCCGAGAGCCTTCGCGTGGTGGCAGGGCATCGTCCGCACCTGCTGCTGGCGCACAACCCCAAGGTCTTCCCGGCGGCGGCGCAGGCGCGTATCCCGCTCACGCTGGCCGGGCACACGCACGGCGGCCAGCTGGCGCTGCCGGGCCGGCCGCGCGCCAACCTCTCGCTGCTGCATCGCCACTCCAGCGGCCTCTACGAGCGCGGCGCCTCGCGGCTGTTCGTCAACGTGGGCGCGGGCAGCTGGTTCCCGCTGCGCCGGAACGTGCCCGCGGAGATCGTGGTGCTGGAAGTGAAGCGGGCCTGAGGCGCCCCGTCAGGCCAGCGACGCGAGCAGCCGCCACGCCTCCATCACATGCCGCCGCTCGGTGAGCGTGGAACCCACGGAGAGCCGCATGGCGAAACGGCCGTTCACCCGGGCATGGCTCAGGAAGACCTTGCCCGTGGCGTTGGCGCGGCGCAGCAGATCCTGCGTGGGGGCGTCGCCGGCGCGCAGCGCGAAGCAGGCCAGCGCCAGACTGGGTTCGCGCAGCAGCTCAAAGCGGGCGTCCGCGCGCACCGCCTGCGCAAACTCGGCCGTCCACGCCACATGGTCGCGCACGCGCTGCCGCAGCGCCTGGGCGCCCATCATGCGCAGCGTCATCCACAGCTTGAGCGCGCGGAAGCGCCGGCCCAGCGGCACCTGCCAGTCGCGATAGTCGATCACGGTGCCGCTCTCGGTGGCGGCGTTGCGGAGGTACTCGGGCAGCACGCTGAGCGCGCGCACCAGCGAGGCGCGGTCGGCCACCCAGAAGGCGTGGCAGTCGAAGTTGACCAGCATCCACTTGTGCGGGTTGAAG
>CAZKHO010000170.1:0-2265 GCA_964552505.1 uncultured Bifidobacterium sp.
GCACCAGCACGGCGTGGAGCCATCGCGCGTCCGGCTCCGGAATCCGGCCCTCGTGAAGCAGTTCGACGGGATCGGCCAGGGCCTGCTCCCGCCCGGCGCGGACATCGGTCATGCGACGGATCGTACAGGATGCACCGCCGCTCACCACCGGAGAGACGGAACCGCCCAGGTGCTCACGGACCGGCTGCGTCCTTCTCACGCTTGGCCTCGAAGGCCGCTTCCAGCTTCGGCAGCGCAATCTCCAGTTCCGTGATCCGGGCGTCCACCGGCGCCGTCGCCTCGGCCTGCTTCCAGCGACGGCACACCGACAGCAGTTCTCGCGTCACGCGAAGTCGCGCCTGCGAACTCTCCGGCAGCGGGCGCGCCGCCTCCTCCGCACGCGCCAGCGCCTCGAACGCGTCCGACCATCGCCCCGCCTGCTGCAGCCGATCGCCCAGGTCGAAACCGGCGTCCACCCGACCCCGGCGGTCCTGCACGGCGCCCGTGGACGCCAGCCGTCGATCCCACGCGGCCACGATGTCGCGCCACGAGCCGATGGCGTCCCCCGCGCGCCCGGCCCGCTCAAGCATGGAGGCCTGCGAGACGCGCAACGCCAGTTCACTCTCGCCGTCAGGGCCCTCCAGGCCGGCGGACAGCGACCGTGCCTCGTCCATGTCACGGACAGCATCGTCCGACTTGCCCAGGTCCGTCAGCGCGTTGGCCCGCGTGTTCAGCAACCACCGCCGGACGGAGCGGACCGCATTGCTGCCGGAGATCGCCAGCTGCAGTCCCAGATCCGAAAGCTCACGCGACTCCACATGCCTGCCCAGCTTCCACAGCATCACAGCCAGGTTGTTGCGCGCGAGCAGTGCGTACGGATGGTCACGCCCGTAACGGCGCTCATGCCAGGCCAAGGACTCCTGACGGGTGGCCACGGCGGCCAGACGAAGCCCTTGGTCGTCGCGGCCAAGGTTGAGCAGACGCTCCTGCGCAACTCCAAGATTGTGCAGCACCTGAAGCGTCAGATCTGCACGCGCCACGGATGAAGCCGCCAAGGCGCGGCGAAGAGGCTCCAGCGACCGGACGGCCTCGTCCGGACGCCCCAGCTCCACCTGCAGCTGCCCCACCGTGGCCAGCACCTCCATGCGCCGCTCGTCGGAGATGCCGCTTCCTGCCTGCAGCAGCGGCGCCAGCAGATCCAGCGCGTCCTGAGGTCGCCCCTGGGCGGCACGAAGTCGAGCCACCTCGATCACGCTGTCCTGCCAGTCGCGGTCGTTCGGCCCGAGTCGCTTGCGCGCCTCGAGCGCCTGCAGCATCGACGCTTCGGCCTCATCAGGCCCCCGCAGCTCCAGTTCCACCACACCCATCGCCGCCAGCGACGCCAGGGTGGCACGGTCCTGGGCCCCAAGCTCGCGTCGCCTCAGACGAAGCGCGTCCGACTGCAGGGGCCGCGCCCGCTCCGGCTGCCCCAGCCCCTGATAGGCGCCGGACAGCGTCTGCTTCAACGCAGCCTCCACCAGCGGCTGATCTCCGAACGCAGCAGCCTGCGCGGACGCTGGCGCCAGGATCGCCTGGTGCACGAGCTCGCCGACGGCGTCGGTTGGATTCACATCGTCCAGATCCGCGCGCAGACGATCCGCCCGTGCCGCGGCCTCGGGCGCGGCGACGCCACGGCTCGAGAGCACCTGCGCCAGACGATCCTGCATCCACTTCGAGAGCGACAGGCCCGCCTGCTCCGCATCCACGCGCGCAAGCATGTCCGACTGGAAGTCCGCGATGCGACGCACCTGCCCTTCGCGCACCTCCGCCAGCTGGCGGGCCTTCTGCTCGCTCAGGAAGAAGAGGGTGCTCACCACCGTGGCGGCCATCAGCGCCACCGCGACCATGGCCACCGCGCCCGCCGCCAGCCGATGGCGACGGACAAGCTTGCGAGCCACGTACAGCATCGAAGGCGGCGCGGCGATGAGCGGACGGCTTCCCAGGTAGTTCCGGATGTCGTCCGCCAGCTCCACGGCGGAGCGGTATCGATCCGAGGGATCGCGCCGCATGGCCTTCATGGGGAGCAGATCCAGCTCACGCCGGAGGTCGTCCAGCAGCAGTCGCGGACTGACACTTCGCGCCCCGGAGATGGAGTCGATCGAGGACGCCACGCTGGGCGCCGCCACCGCGGCCGCCATCGAACGCAGCCGTTCGCTGGGACGGGGTGGATCCGACTCGCGGATGATGCGGACCATGGCCTGCAGCCCAGCGCTCCGCAGCGCCGCACGGTCGAACGGCGCGGCGCTC
>CAZKHO010000170.1:2275-3903 GCA_964552505.1 uncultured Bifidobacterium sp.
TCCGCGCGTCCACCGAACCGTCGCCGCCCGCCTGCTCGGGGCTCATGTACTCGGGCGTGCCCAGCACCAGTCCACGCTCCACGAACTGATGGCGCTCCGCGCCCGCCTTCAGGGTGACCTTCGCCAGTCCGAAGTCGATCACCTTGGCACGCAAGGGATTGCTGCCGGCCGCCATGTCACCCTCCAGCGCGAACGCCAGGATGTTCTGCGGCTTCAGGTCGCGATGCAGCACGCCGTGCTGGTGGGCGTGGTGCACGGCCTCGCAGACCTGCGTGAACAGGTCCAGGCGCTCCCGGATGGAGAGCCGCCGCTCGTCACAGAACTGGGTGATGGGCTTTCCCCGAACCAGCTCCATGACGAAGTAGTTGCGCCCCCGCGCGGAGACGCCGCCGTCGAACACCCGCGCGATGCCCGGGTGGTCCAGCTGCGCCAGCACCTGCCGTTCCAGTTCGAACCGCGCCCGGATGGCGTCCGGCCCCTCGGCGGCCGCCACGTCCTTGCGCATGATCTTGATCGCCACCTCCTGCTCGAACGGCACCGTTCGCGTCGCACGCCACACGGAGCCGAAGGTGCCACGGCCAAGCCGCTCCACCAGCCTGAACGGCCCAAGCAGTTCCCCCGCCTCCTCCTCGGCCTCCTCCGGCGGAAGCACGGGCGCCTCGGACACCAGCAGCGTGCCCAGAGCCAGCGTCCGGTCCGGAGGAACCTGCGGGCCTGTCGCGTCGTTGCCTTGCATGCCTCACAGGCTAGCGAGGGAGCTCAGTCGAACAGCAGCAGCAGGAACGCGATGTCGCCCGAGTCCACCTCGCCGCTGCCGTCCAGATCGCTTGGACAGCCGGGACATGGCCCGAAATCCAGCAGCACGATCGCGATGTCGCTGGGCCCAACATGGCCGTCGCCATCCAGGTCACCCTGCCTCAGACCTCCCGTGGCCAAGAACGGCTTCACTTCCTGCGTCCCGGCCAGGAAGGAACCGAACGGCTGGTTCACCAGGAAGAGATCCTCGCCACCCACGCCGTCTAGGTTGCCGCGCGCACTCAGGATGGGATCGTTCGCGTCCAGCACCGTGGCCTGACCGATGCTGATGGGCGTGCCCGCGCCCAGCGTGTCCACGCGCAGCAGAGCCGCCTCGCTGTCCGAGACCGAGCGCCGATACACGCTCACGATGTCCCGGTCGCCGTCGTTGTCCACGTCCAGCAGCGTCACGTCCAGGCCGCTGCTGGCGGCACACTCCCGCCGAAGGTGCCCTCCGTGTTGCGGAAGATGCTCAGCACCGGCAACGCACTTCCCACGTCCGGCAGCACCGGGTCCGCGTTCGCCGTCACGATGTCGTCCAGACCGTCTCCGTCCAGATCCGCCATGTCCATCGCCACCGGCCTGGCCGTGATGAACATGCTCTGCGTGACGACATAGAGTCCGCTCGCCTGCGGCCGCAGCACCTGCACGTATCCGGTCTCCGGCGCCCCCACCAACGCGTCGAAGCTGCTCGAGCGCGTGCCCCCCGTGGCGATGTCCACTCCACGCACACCGCCCGTGTTCACGGTGCCGCCCTTGACCGCCGCCACCGGTCCCGCCAGTGCGATCTCCTGCTGCAGCGAACCGTTCAGGAAGATCTTCAACTTGCTGGT
>CAZKHO010000171.1:0-3899 GCA_964552505.1 uncultured Bifidobacterium sp.
CCTGCGTTTCGACTTCGGTCCACAGACCGTGCAGCAGCTGATGGACGCGGTGGGCGCCGAACTCGACCGGCTTCCGGATTGACGGTGGCGGCGGAAGGCTGCCGCCAAGGTCGAAATCCGGCACGCTCGGCGCGTCGTCCGGGTGAGGGCCGGGAAATCCGGCATTTCCTGCCGCGTGCAGCGCTTTTCGGGTGCGGCCGAAGCGGGCATACTCCTCGACCCACTTTCACAGGAGCCAACCAATGAAGAAGGTCGTCATCCTCGGAGCCGGCAAGATCGGCCGCATGTGCGCCCACCTGCTGCAGCGCAGCGGCGACTACGCCGTGACCAGCGTGGACGCGCACGCGTCCGGCCTGGAGTGGGTGCGCCGGCACGTGCCGGGCGTGCATTGCGAGCAGGCCGCGTTCGACGACGCCAAGGCCATGGACCGCGTGCTGGCCGGACAGTGGGCGGTGATCAGCTGCGCCCCCTTCCACTGCAACCCGCTCGTAGCCGAGCGCGCGAAGGCGGCGGGCGTGCACTACCTGGATCTGACGGAAGACGTGGCGGTGACGAAGAAGGTGATGCAGCTGGCGCAGGGCGCCAAGACGGCGTTCATCCCGCAGTGCGGACTGGCGCCCGGGTTCATCACCATCGCGGGCTGGCACCTGGCCAAGGGCTTCGACCGCATCCACGACCTCAGGCTGCGTGTGGGCGCGCTGCCGCGCTTCCCCAGCAACGCCATGAAGTACAACCTGACCTGGAGCACGGCGGGCCTCATCAACGAGTACTGCCAGCCGTGCGAGGCGGTGGAGGACGGCCAGTTCGTGACCGTGCCGCCGCTGGAGCAGCTGGAGCACATGACCATCGATGGACTGGAGCTGGAGGCGTTCAACACCTCGGGCGGCCTTGGCACGCTGGGCGAGACGCTGAAAGGCAAGGTGCGCAACCTCAACTACAAGACCATGCGCTTCCCGGGCCACCGCGACATCCTCAAGCTGCTGCTGCACGACCTGGGCTTCATCCACCACCGCGAGGAGCTGGGCAAGGTGTTCGAGCGCAGCCTGCCGGCGACCGACCAGGACCAGGTGGCGATCTTCGTGAGCTGCACCGGCGAGAAGGACGGGCGCTTCCTGGAGCGCACCTACGCCAAGGTGGTGCTGCACAAGGAGATCGACGGCCTGCCGTGGACGGCCATCCAGATCACCACCGCCGCCGGCGTGACCGCGGTGCTGGACCTGCTGCGCGAAGGCAAGCTGGCGCAGGCCGGCTTCGTGCGCAACGAGGACGTGGGCTTCGACGCGTTCATCGCGAACCGGTTCGGCAGGCATTACGGCTGAGGCCCGGAGGGGCGCCGGTCCCGCGTGAAGATGCCCGCAGGGCGCGGAATCAGCCTGCCCGGGTGATCACCCGCACCACCGTGACATCCGCATCCGGCGCCTCCGCCGGCACCCGCACAAACGCGCCCTGATCATCCTGGCCCGTCTCGAGCGCCACTCCGTCCGCCAGGAGCGTGGCCGACCGCACCGGACCCGCACCCTTGGGCAGGCGCAGCTTCCCGTCCTTGGGCCACTCGAACACCAGCAGGTTCAGTTCCGTGACCGGGCTGCCGTCCGCCGCCTTGGTGGCGCGGCTGGTGATGCGGCCCCACGGCGGCGCCTCCGCGAACGGCGACGCCTGCGTGCCCCGGATGGCGCTGCCGTTCGCCGCCATCCATCGCCCGATGGCCTGCAGCCGCTCCACGCTCTCGGGCTGGATCTGGCCCTCCGCCGTGGGCCCCACGTTGAGCAGGAAGTTGCCGCCCTTGCTGGCGGTCTCGCACAGCGTGCGGATGAGCTGGCGGGCGCTCTTGAAGTTGTGGTCGGCGGCGTGATAGCCCCATGAACCGTTCATGGTCATGCAGCTCTCCCAGTCGTCGCCGGGGATGCCGTTGGCCGGAATCTCCTGCTCCGGCGTGTGGTAGTCGCCGAACACCTCGCCCTTGGTGAAGCCCTGCATGCCGTCGCGACCGGGACCCACGCGGTTGTTGATCACCAGCGAGGGCTTGAGCGTGCGCACCAGCCGCTCCGTGCGGCGTCCGATGTCCGCGGTCCAGGTGGGCTCCCACTCGCCGTCGAACCAGATCAGGTCCACCTGCGGATAGCGCGTGAGCAGGTCGCGCAGCTGCGCGTGCACGTAGCCCACGAACGGCTCCAGCGAGGTCTGCGTGGCCGGCCGCGGGTCCCAGGGCCGGCGCGGGATGTAGTCGGGATGGTGCCAGTCCATGAACGAGTGGTAGAGACCCATGTGCACCCCCTGCTCGCTCACGGCGCGGGCCAGCTCCCCGATCAGGTCGCGCCTGGCCGGCGCCGTCATCACGTTGTAGTCGTTCAGGCCGGTGGGCCAGAGGCAGAATCCGTCGTGGTGCTTGGAGGTGAGCACCACGTAGCCGGCGCCGGACTCCTTGAAGAGCCGCGCCCACGCCTGCGGGTCGAACTTCACCGGGTTGAACCGCGGCACCAGCTCACGCTCCCACCGGATGGGATCCACCTGCGCCGTGTTCAACAGCCACTCCGCCGCACCGCCGTAGGTCCTGCCGTCCCAGGTGCCGGCCGGGATGGAGTAGAGGCCCCAGTGGATGAAGATGCCGAAGCGCGCGTCGCGCCACCACTGCATGCGTGCGTCGCGCTGGGCGGGCGTCTCCGAGAAGTGCCAGGGCGCGGGCGGCGCAGGGTCCACCACCGCAGGGGCCGGCTGAGGGGGCGCCGCAGCCACGGAAGCGATCAGGAGAAGCGCCGAAACCGCCAGCGGCGCGCCGATGCGGGCGCGAATTCTCATGCCCCAACCTGCGCGCGATCGCCGCCGGGACAAGCGTCCATCGGGCAATCGCATGTCTTTGCAACCGTCGCTTCATGCAAACACACAACCGCCCTGTCGCCCTACGCTTGCGCCCCATGTCCCATCCGGCCGCGCCCCAGCCATTTGATCCGGAGCTGTTCCGCGAACAGGGGCACCGGCTGGTGGACTGGCTGGCCGAGCACTGGCGCACGCTGGAGTCCCGGCCGGTGCAGTCGCCGGTGCCGCCGGGATGGGTTCGCGCGCAGCTGCCCACGGCCGCGCCCGAGACGCCCGAACCGCTGGAGGCGATCGTGCGCGATCTGGACCGGGTGATCGTGCCGGGGCTGACGCACTGGCAGCATCCGTCGTTCTTTGCGTACTTCCCCGCCAACGCAAGCGCTCCTGCAGTGCTGGGCGAACTGCTCAGCGCGGGCTTGGGCGTGCAGGGCATGCTCTGGAGCACCTCTCCCGCGTGCACCGAACTGGAGACGCACGCGCTGGACTGGCTGGTGACGCTGCTGGGACTGCCTGAGCGACTCCGGAGCGCCGAGGGTGGCGGTGCCGGCACCGGCGGCGGCGTGATCCAGGACACCGCCAGCAGCGGCGTGCTGTGCGCGCTGGTGGCGGCACGCGAACAGGCCACCCACTTCGCCAGCGACCGCGAGGGCGTGCGCCAGTCCGAGCGCACCCTGGTGGCCTACGCCAGCGCCGACGCGCACTCCAGCGTGGAGAAGGCGGCGCGCATCGCGGGCATCGGCGACCGGTGGGTGCGCAAGGTGCCGGTGAACGCCGCCGGCGAGATGGACGCGGCGGCGCTGGGCCGGCTGATGGACGAGGACGCCCACGCAGGCAGGCGACCATTCTTCGTGGCGGCCACCGCGGGCACCACCGCGTGCGGCGCGTTCGATCCGGTGCCGGCCATCTCGGATCACGCGCGACGGCACGGCGCCTGGCTGCACGTGGACGCGGCGTGGGCCGGCGCCGCAGCGCTCTGTCCGGAACTGCGCGCGCCCGTGGTGACCGGCGCGGAGCACGCCGACAGCTGGGGCTTCAACCCGCACAAGTGGATGCTGGTCAACTTCGACTGCCACGCCTTCTGGGTG
>CAZKHO010000172.1:0-3846 GCA_964552505.1 uncultured Bifidobacterium sp.
CGCTGCAGCCCCCAGGGCAGCTGGAAGATCGGCTACTTCGACCCGGTCTCGGCGGGCACCAACAACAAGGACACGCCCAAGGCCGTGAACCCCGAGTGCTCCTCCTGCGGCGAGCCCGGCAGCGGCAACTGCTTCGTGGCCCACGCCAACCCCGGCTGCGACAAGGGCGGGTGCTGCAGCGTGGTCTGCGCCTTTGTCCCGGCCTGCTGCAACGTGCAGTGGGACAGCAACTGCGCCAGCACGGCCCTTGCCAACTGCCTGGAGGGCGGCAATCCGCCCGCGCTGCAGTTGAGCGAGATGCGACTGCGTGACCCCAACAATGTGGTCAACAACGTGGACCAGAACGAGTACCTGGAGTTCACCGGCACGGCCGGCGCGTCGCTCTCGGGCGTCAGCATCGTGGTGCTGAACAACTCGGGCCTGAACACCGGCGGCCAGCCCAATCTGGGCAAGGTTCGCGCGGCGGTCAGCCTGACCGGCCTCTCGGTGCCGGCCAGCGGACGCTTCCTGGTGACGGAGCAGACCTTCGCCATCTCGGGCGTGACCACCAACTACAACTGCGGCGGCGGTCTGGTGTTCGACAACTCCGGCGCCTCCACGGTGTTCCTTGTCTGGAACTTCTTCGGTGCGGTCGGCGACGACCTGGACACCGATGACGACGGCATCCTGGACGTGACCGCCTGGGCCAGCTCCATCGACGACGTCACCGTGGTCGGCGAGAGCGGCGCGGCCTACTCGGCCAACTCGGTCGGCCCGTCCAGCGGCATCCTGCCTGCGCAGGTGTACCGCTGCGCGGAGACCGGCGCCTGGACCATCGGCCCGGCGTCCATCATCACCGGCTACGACACGCCGGGCGCCGCCAACGCCAGCTGCAGCCTGCCGCGGGTGTACGACTGCGGCGACAGCGACGCCGGCGACTGCTACCAGCCGCACGGCAACGCGCACTGCTTCAACCGTGCATGCTGCGAAGCGGTCTGCGCGGTGGCGCCGGACTGCTGCGCGGTGCTCTGGGACGAGAACTGCGTCTCGGCAGCCGGCACGCTCACGGCCTGCGGCGGTGGCAACGCCCCCGTGGTCATCAGCGAACTGCGCATCGACCAGGATCAGAACTCGCTCAATCCGAGCACGGGCGAGGATCTGGACGAGTACGTGGAGCTCCGCGGCACCCCCGGCACGGCGCTGGACGCCTACACGCTGGTGGTGCTGGGCGACGCCACGGTGACCGTGGGCGGCGTCTCCACCAGCCTGAAGACGGGCGCGGTGGAGTGCGTGGTGCCGCTCACCGGCGGCGTGATCCCGGCCAGCGGCCACTTCCTGATCACGCTCAAGAACACCGCCACGGGCTCCGCGGCCCGTGACGGCATCGTGTTCGACGGATACGCCCCCGAGACGGGTTTGGTGGGCGTGCCCGGCGACCTGCAGACTGCGGCGCCCAACCTGGAGAACGGCGACGACGTCACCTTCCTCCTGGTGGAGGGCTCCACCGGCGCCATCAACACCGACCCGGGCACCAACGACGACGCCGTGCTGGACAGCACCCCGTGGACCGCGGTGCTGGACTCGGTGTCCGTGGTGACCTCGATCCGTTCCACCCAGCCCGTGGGCTCCACCTCGGTGGAGTGCTGGTACGCGCCGCGCGTGGGCCCGAACAGCTCTGGCGCGCCGTACCAGATCTACCGCTGCAGCCCGGTGGGCTACTGGATCGCGGGCAACCGCTACTTCCTGGATCCCGCCACCCGCACCGACACGCCCGGCGCGGAGAACACCGCGTGCCCCAACACGGGCTCCGGATGCTTCGGCGACATCGACGGAAGCCTGGAGGTGGATCAGGGCGACGTGGCCCTGGCCCTGCTGGACTACGGCCCGTGCCCGGGCTGCACCAGCGACCTGGACGGCACCGGCGAGGTCGACTTCGGCGACGTGGCGCTGATCCTGCTCAGCGTGGGCCCGTGCCAGTGACCTGAGCACCCTGTGCAATCCCACGGGCCCCGGCCATGCGCCGGGGCCCGTTTCGTTTTCGGGCCGTCGCACGCGCCATCGGTATGCTCGAGCGCATGACGCCTGTCGCTGGCATCGCTCGGCTCGGTCTTGCCACCCAGGAGGGCGTGGGCGGCTTCGGCCGCTTCGTGGCGTTCTCCGCGGTGACGGCGCGCTGCCTCCTGCTGCACCCTCTGCACAGCCTTCGATGGCGCCTGCTGGGACCGCAGCTCTACGCCGTGGGCGTGCTGAGCATCCCGGTGGTGGCCATCACCGGGGCCTTCATCGGCATGATCCTGTCGCTGGAGGGCTTCAGCCAGTTCCAGGCGATCGGCCAGCAGGACCGCATGGGCGGCATCATCAACGTGAGCGTGGTGAAGCAGATCGGGCCCGTGCTGGCCGCCGTGATGGTGGCGGGCCGTGTGGGCGGCGCACTGGCGGCCGAGCTGGGAACCATGCGCGTGACCGAGCAGCTGGACGCCATGCGCGCCATGGCCGCGGACCCCATCCAGCACCTGGTGGTGCCGCGCGTGGTGGCGTGCACGCTGATGACGCCCATCCTGACCATCTACTCCAACCTGCTGGGCAGCATGGGGGCGTGGTTCGTGACCGTGAAGATCTTCGGCGTGAGCGGCCAGGACTACTGGTTCTGGACGGCGCAGTTTGTGAGCTGGCGCGAACCCGTGGGCGGGCTCCTGAAGACCATCTTCTTCGGCCTGGCCATCGGGCTGATCAGCTGCTACAAGGGATTCCACTGCCGACCCGGCGCCGCCGGCGTGGGGCAGGCGGCCACCGCCAGCTTCGTGAGCAGCTTCATGGCCATCATCATGATCAACCTGGTGCTGGCGCAGTTCATCAACACGCTGGTCCGGTGGCTCTACCCGAACCTGCCCAGCGTCTTCGGCTGACGGGCGCGGCGCCGTCCGCGGCGCATGTACAATGGCGGGTTCTGCGGGAGTAGCTCAGTGGTAGAGCGGCAGCCTTCCAAGCTGCATGTCGCGGGTTCAAGTCCCGTCTCCCGCTTTCCGACCGTCCGCTCGAGCGCCATGCCCACGCATGCGGCTTGACTGGCTCGACCCCGTCCCTGATCATTCCGGAGCGCAACCAACGGCCCTGTTCCCGGGCCTTCGCCCTCCCAGCGTTCCGCCACTTCCCGTTCCTTCCGGAGTGTCCCATGCGTCACGTCGCACTGTCCGCCACGGTCGCTTCCATCCTTTCCATGCCTGCCTTGGGCACTGTGAGCAACGTCCTCGCGGGTGACTCCTACATCGTCAGGAACGGCGCGGGCGAATCCGCGCGGTTCTACTCGGTGCTGGACGTGTTCATCCGCTGCGGTGCAAGCAGCGACATCCTTGGCGGCACCTTCGGCGTCTCCTCATATGTGGCGTCGTACACCATGAACCAGGGCGCCGCCTTCGTTCAGCAGGACGGCACCCAATCCAACGGCGACTGGCTTCCCGCCGCCGGCCACGCCGTGTACGACAGCTTCATCACGGCGGGCAACCGTGACCAGACCTCCGCCGCCAGCGCGCTCAGCATCACGCTGGACGCCAACTGGGCCGCAGGAGACGGCACCGCGATCAGCGCGCTCCCCGGGTCCCCAGGCCCAGGCTGGTACCCCGGCGTGGGCGCCAACACGAACATCAATCCCTACGCCCGCGCCGGGTACTACAACGGCCTGGGCAATGTGGCCCGAACCGATCGCACGATCGCCGGAAACATCATCCTCCCGGGCGGCAGCCTGGACAACATGTGGATGGTCGGACGGTTCGTCATCGATGTCACGGGGCTCTCCGACACCGCCTCCCGGACCATGACGCTCAAGTTCGCCTCGGCCGGCAAGAACAACGGCGTGACCACGGAGACCGG
>CAZKHO010000173.1:0-3845 GCA_964552505.1 uncultured Bifidobacterium sp.
CGCATGCCCATCGCCATCTGCCTGGGTGGCGAGAGCGTGATGACCTACGGCGCCACCGCTCCGCTGCCGCCCGGCATCAGCGAACTGCTCATGTGCGGCTTCCTGAACGGCCGCGGCATTCCCATGGTGCGCGCCAGGACCGTGCCGCTGCGCGTGCCGGCCAACAGCGAGATCGTGATCGAAGGATGGGTCAGCACCGAGTGCGGCGGCCCGGGCTGGGAGCCCGAATCGGGCGAGCCGCTGGGCCCCGGCGCGGTGTTCGAGGGCCCGTTCGGCGACCACACGGGTTTCTACTCGCTGCCCGACCGGTATCCGGTGGTGGAGGTGACGGCCGTCACGCACGCGCGCGACGCGGTCTATCCGGCCACCATCGTGGGTCTGCCGCCGCAGGAGGACTACTGGCTGGGCAAGGCCACCGAACGCGTCTTCCTGCCCCTGCTGAAGACCATCGTCCACGACGTGGACGACTACCACCTGCCCCGCTTCGGATGCTTCCACAACGCCGCGTTCGTGCGCATCCGCAAGAGCTATGCGTTCCAGGGGCGTCGGCTCATGAGCAGCGTGTGGGGCGCAGGGCAGATGGCGTGGACCAAGATGATCGTGGTGGTGGACGAGGGCGTGCCGGTGCACGACGAGGCGAAGGTGCTGTCCACCGTTTTCGAGCGCTGCGACTTCCGCCGCGACGTGGAACTGGTGCACGGGCCGCTGGACATCCTGGACCACTCCGCGCCGTCGCTGGGTGCGGGCACCAAGATGGGTCTGGACGCCACGCGCAAGCGCGAAGGCGAGCAGGCCTTCGGCGTTCCGCTGGACGATCCGCGGCTTCCTTCGCGCGAGGAACGCGACGCCGCGCAGGAGGCGCTTCGCCGAGCCTTTCCAGCGGTGGCCATGCCGGCGTGGGGGCACGGGCGCTGCGTCTTCGTGGCCCTGGAGAAGCGTGAGGCCGGCGACGGCGCGCGCGCCGTGGAACGTGCGTGGCGGGCGCTGCCGGCGCAGCCGGGCGCGGGCGACTTCCTGGTGGTGGTGGACGCCGGCACGGACCTCTCCGACTGGGAGCGCGTGCTCTTCCTGATGGCGGCCAACGCGGATCTGCGGCGCGATCTGCACCGGGACGGACATCGCCTGGCCGTGGACGCCACGGTGAAGCGCGCGGGCGACGCGCGTCTTGGACACGCGGTGCGGCGCTACCCGCCGCTGGTGGGCTTTGATCCGACCACGCTGGACGCGGCGCGGACCATCGAACGCGCGGAAGGTCTGCGCGTGGACGGCGCGTCATGATCCAGGGCCGGGGACCGCGCGTTCCGGCCGCGCCCACGCTTGTCTGGGGACTCTTCCTGGGCGTGGCCGTCTGGGGCTACTTCGTGGCCTTCCATCAGATGTCGCGCGCGCTGGTGGGCGGGTTCGGCTCGCCCGTCTCGGCGGTGGTCCTTTCCGTGGTGGGCACCGCCATGGGCGCGCTCCCGCTGCTGGCGCTGCTGCCCGTGGCGCTGCTGCCGCGCTGGTGGTTCGGCCGGCGCCTGCCCGAACGGCGCACGGCGTCGGGCCGCTGCCCCGACTGCGGCTACCCGCGCACCAGCTTCCCCTGTCCCGAGTGCGGAGGGGACGGCGAAGTGGCCGCCTTCGATCCGTTCACACGCCGACGCGTGGGCCGCCTGGTGCTGACGACGGCCGGCGTGTTCGCGCTGGGGGTGGGCTGGGCCGAGTTCCGCGTGCGACATGACGAGACGCTGTTCCGCCGCGAGGTGGAGGCTCGCGTGGCGGCGGGCGTGCGCGAGCCCTTCTCGCGACCACGCGATGGATGGGGCTCCTTCGCCACCCTTCGCTACGACCCCGCGGGCGGCTTCGACGCCCCGGCCCCCTTCGATCACCCGCGCATTCCCGGCTGGCGGCCCGCCGGGAGACCCGCCTCCGGCGCCGCCACGGCGCAGGAATCGGCGGGCGGGCGCTGCTAGCATTCGCCCTCCATGAGCGCCGCCCCCACGCTGGACCATCCCACGCTGCCCCTGGTGAAGGAGCGCTTCGCCGACGCCAAGTTCATGGCCACGGAGTTCCGCGGCCAGACCACGCTGGTGGTGACGGCGGACAAGCTGCACGACGTGGCGCGCTTCCTGCGCGACGACCCGCGCTGCAACTACAACTTCCTCAGCGACGTGACCGGAGTGGACTACCTGGACTACCCGGCGCCGCAGCCCGGCCGCTTCGCGGTGATCTGGAACCTGCTCAGCCACGCGCATGACCGCCGCCTCCGGCTGAAGGTGTTCCTGAACCCCACCATCGACACCACCGGCATCGAGGCCGATCCGGCGCTGGCGGTGGACAGCGTGACCGACCTGTGGCCCGGCGCGGAATGGATGGAGCGCGAGGTGTACGACATGTACGGCATCCGCTTCCGCAACCACCCGGACCTGCGCCGCATCCTCATGTGGAAGGAATTCCCCGCGCACCCGCTGCGCAAGGACTACCCGCTGCGCGGCCGCGGCGAGCGCGAGCACTACCAGAAGCTGGCGCGCGACTCGGCCTGAACGGCCGCCAAGATCCAGACGGATGGAATCGGCCGCCTCCAGCGGCCGACATGCCCCATTTTGAACCGGAATCGCCCCTTCCGGCGCCATGGACGAAATTCTTGCAAGGCATGAGGGGCGACGCCCCGATCTGCCGTTTGTCCTGATGAAGGAACGTGGCGCAGGTCGACGGGAACTCGATCAGCGCCTGAGCCGGAACGACCGACGGGAACCGGTCCTCTGGCACGCGTCGACGATGGACGGGAACCCATCGTCCGCAACGGAACGCGGCCCCGCGAGGGGCCGTTTCCGTTTTTGGACCGGGCGGGATCGATCAGGTGTCCGGCCGCTCCTTCGGCGCCACGTCGCGATCGCCGGTGAAGGTGATGTCGCCCTGGTCGAACTGCTTGTCCGGGCCAGCGCTCTGGAGCGACCAGCGTTCGCGCCCCTCCGCGCGATCCACGGAGTACCGCAGCGGCGTGCCCCAGCCGTCGTCCAGCAGATCCGCGGGCAGGCTCAGATCCGACAGCGACTCGGGAAGCGCATGATGCTCTTCCGCATACTGGGTGATGGCCTGATCCACCTGCATCATGTGGTCCAGCGTGTTGATGGCGGGAACCCCGCCGGACGCCACCAGCGCGAAGGCCGCGAACAGCAGGCCACCGGCGATCAGCGGCACCACGAACAGCGCGATCAGGCACGAACCGCAGCTGCCGATGAATCCCAGGACGGTTCCCGCGATCGCGAAACCGCGTGGGCGACGGGACAGCGCGATCAGGCTGAGGATGAGCCCCACGGGGCACAGCAAGCCACCGGTCACCACCAGACCCGCGAGCGACGTGATGAATCCAGCCAGCCCCAGTCCGTTGGACTCAGGCACCAGAGGCTGCACCGGCGCGGCGGGAGGCGCATACACCGGACGCTGGTCGGGCTGGCTGGGTTCCATGGGAGGCGAGTCTACGCCCGAAGCGGATCCCACCTGCGCCTACGCTGCGCGCGTGGAAGGCGAACTGCACGCCCAGCTCAAGCGATGTGCCCACGCGTGGTTGAAGGCGGCCGGCGCATGCTCGGTGGCACACGAGGTCACCACGCCCATCCCTCACTGGCGCGCGGACGTGGCGGCCTGGTTCCGCCTGGCCCTGCAGAGCCTGGATGCGCTCCCCGCCCTTCCGCGGGCGCGGGTGGAATCGTTGATGCAGGCCGTCGCCCCCTCGTCCAGTGACACCCCCACGCTCTGGCCGGAATCCAGGGAAAGTCCCATGCATTCCCTGCTTCGGGACGCCGGTGCTGTGGATCTCTTTGGTCAGCCCGATCCCCATCCGCCAGCGGCCGTGCGCCGCGTGG
>CAZKHO010000174.1:0-3795 GCA_964552505.1 uncultured Bifidobacterium sp.
GGTGAATGTTCTTGTGACCGGTTGCGCCGGCTTCATCGGCGCCAGCGTCGCCCGCCGCCTGCTGGACCTGGGACATCAGGTCCTGGGCTTCGACGACCTGAACGACTACTACGATCCCGCGCTGAAGCGCGCGCGACTGGTCGGACTGGAGTCGGGCCGCGGCTTCGACTTCGAATGCGGGGATGTGGCGGACCGGAAGGCGCTGGAAGCCGCGATGGCTCGCTCAGGAGCCACGCACGTGGTGCATCTGGCCGCCCAAGCCGGTGCCGGCGCCAGCATCGCCAACCCGGCGCGAACCGTGCGCTCCAACCTGGTGGGCTTCGCCAACGTGCTGGAGGCCTGCCGCCAGCGTGACATCCAGCATCTGGTGTACGCCTCCTCCAGCTCGGTCTACGGACTGGATCGCAGCCTGCCCTTCAGCGAGCACTCTGGCGGCGACCACCCCATCACGCCCTACGGCGCCACCAAGCGCGCCAACGAACTGATGGCGCACAGCTACGCGCACCTCTTCAACCTGCCCTGCACCGGCCTGCGCTTCTTCACCGTGTACGGACCCTGGGGCAGGCCGGACATGGTGCTGTCCAAGTGGACCGCGGCCATCCTGAAGGGCGAGCCCATCCGTGTCTTCAATCACGGCCGAAGCACGCGCGACTTCACCTACATCGACGACGTGGCCGAAGCCGTGGTCCGCGTGCTGGAGAAGCCGGCGCAGCCCGATCCGGCCTTCGACCCGGCCCGGCCGGATCCTGCGCGAAGTTCCGCCCCGCACCGCGTGTACAACGTGGCCTGCGGCCAGACCGTTCCGCTGATGCGCTACATCCGCGTGCTGGAGGAGTGCCTGGGACTCAAGGCCACGCTGCAGATGGAGGCCATCCAGCCCGGCGACGTCCCGGACACCACCGCCGACGTCTCCGATCTGGCGCGCGACTTCGGCTTCCGTCCCTCCACGCCCGTGGAGACGGGCGTGCGCAGGTTCGTGGAGTGGTACCGCGCCCATCACGGCATCTGAGGCCGGGTCCTAGCATGGACTCATGACCTTGGCGCGATTCCGCTGGTGCCTGCTCCTGCTTGCCGCGCTGCTGGCGGCCTCGCCCGGAGAGCCCCCCACCCGCCGCATCGTGGTCATCGGTGCCAGCGTCAGCGACGGTTTCGGCGTGCGCCTGCGCACCAGGCAACCGGACGGCTCGCAGCCGGTGATGCCGGTCACGCTGGCCACGCTGCTGCGCGCCGCCGCCAAGGCCCCCGAGGTGGAGGTGCGCACGCACGCCACCAGCATGTTCTTCAGCAATCCGGAGGCCTTCGCCAAGACCTCGGTGGAACGCGCCGTGCAGGACCGTCCCACGCTGGTGCTGGCCATCGACTGGATCTTCTGGAGCGCGTACGGCTGGCGCGGCGTGGAGGGGAAACCCATGAAGGCCTGCGACGACCGCCGGGCGCTGCTGGAGAGCGGCTTGAAGGCGCTGGAGCCCTTGGCCGCCACCGGTGTGCCGATCGTGCTGGGCGACCTGCCGGACATGCGGCAGGCGATCGAGGGCGGCATGCTCACGGAGGCCATGGTGCCGGATGCCGCGTGCCTGGCCCAGCTGAACGCCCGACTCAAGGCGTGGGTGGACGCGCATCCCAGCGTGATGCTGCTGGACCTGTCCGACGTGGTCCGCCGGACGCTGGCCGATCAACCCGTGCGCGCCTGCAACCGCGACTGGTGCGTGACCGACCTGGGTCCCATGCTGCAGAAGGACCGTCTGCATCCCACGCTCAACGGCACGCTGGCGGTGGTGGCGGCGGCGCTGGATGCCGCGGACCACCGCACCGGCGGCGCATGTTCCAAGGCGTTCGACCTGGATCCCGCCACCATCCGTGCACGACTGGCGCCGCTGGCCCGTCAGGCGCAGGCCGAAGCGGCCCCGCCGCCTACGACTTCAGCAACTGCTCCAGCGCCGCCCGCTGCTGCGGGTTCGTCGTCGCGTCCTTCGCCTTGAGCAGCGCGGCACGCGCGCGCGGCGAGCCCACCACCGCCTCCATCACGGGCAGCAACCGTTCCCAGTCCATGCTGGGCCAGGTGGGTCGCACGGCTCGCTGGAAGAGCAGCAGCGCTTCGGGGTCCTTCAGATGGTCCAGGTGCTGGCCCCACAGCTGCCAGAGCATGTCCTTGTGGCGAGCCGACGGTTCGGCGGTCAGACCATAGGCCTTGAGGAAGCCGTCCAGGTCGCGCTGACGGAAGAGCGGCTCCAGCGCCACCGGAGCCACACGCGAGGCCCAGGGCTGCGCGGCGGTCATGTTCCACAACTGCGCCGCCAGTCGATCCTGGCCGCTGTGCACCAGTTCGCGGATGGCCGCCGCGGTGGCGTTGCCGTCGCGGTCGCCCTTGGCGGCGGTGAGCAGCGAACGGCAGTTGGCCACCACGTCCACTTCGCCCGGGATCATGGGCGTGGGCGCCACGCGGGCCGGCGCCGGCAGCGCCTTGGGGGACGCGCAGAGCATGAGCGGATCACCCAGCGTGGCCACGCGCCACGGCAGCGCGAACGGACCGTCCCACTGTCGCGCGGCCACCGCGAACGGCACCGCGTTGACCAGCCGCTCCAGCACCTGAGCCGGCGGAAGGAACGCGAAGAGGTACGGCTCGTGCACGCTGCCCACGTAGGCGTACACGCCCTGGTCCAGCCAGCGGCCGCCCAGCGTCTCGCGATCCGCCGGCGACTGCAGCGAGAAGGAGTGGATCATGTGCAGCGCCAGCGGCCGCGTGAGCACCGGAATGTCGCCCGGGCCGCCGCGGCTGGAGGCGGGCGTGCGTCCGGGCGGACCCAGATCGAAGAAGTCCGCGTTGCCCGAGGTGTTCACCAGCATCACGTCCGCGCCAAACCCCTGCTCCAGACGCTGGCGCCAGGTGCCCAGACGCGCGTCCGCGCCGGTGACCTGGTTGGCCGCGAAGCCCGCGGCCTCCAGCGGCTGCTTCAGGCCATGCATGGCGTAGGCGGCGAACGGCGCCTCGTCGCCGAAGCTGTCGAAGGCCAGCACGCCGTTGCGCGCCAGGAACAGGCTGCACATGGCGGCGTAGGCGGCGCGCGGCGCCGGTCCGAAGACGGCCCCCACCACCGCGTAGCGCTGGCCGTCCGGACCACGGCAGAGCGCGTCCGTGAGCGAGAGCGGCTCGCCGGACTGCACCGGCGGCATCCCGTTGGCGGACGGGACGCGCATCGACTTGGGGTCGTACGCCACCCGCTGCGCCGTGCTTCGGCAGAGCGCCAGCGCGTCCAGCGTGTCGCCCATCTGGCCGAACGGCAGCTGCGTGGCCGCGAACGCGTCGGTGACGCCACCTGCAAGCGACGCGAATCGGCCCGTGTCCAGCACGTCGCCAGGCGCGCCGAAGTCGCCCTCCATGTGCACCGGGATCAGGCCACGACCGGCGGCCAGCGCCGCCGCCGCCACCAAGGCCGGGTCGTTCCACGCCCAGGCCGCCAGACCGGGTGGCACGTAGCCCTGGGCCTCGATCGCCTGTCTCGCCCCCTGCTTGGCTGGATCGCCACCCCAGGCCTTGCACACCGCGTGCTCCAGCGCGCGGATGGCCGCGTCGCGGTCCGCCGGCGGTGCGGCGCGCTCGGTGCGGCGGACCACCTGCCGCGGCGCGAAGGCGCGGATGAACATGGGCGCGAAGACGTCGTCCTCGATCAGCACGGGCCATCGGCCGGCGGGGCTCCAGCGACCAATCTCGTCCACAAAGGTGGCCTCATCGGGCACCAGCACCACGCGATCCTGCAGCGGAATGCGCTGCTGCACCGAGGCCACGCGAAGGCCCAG
>CAZKHO010000175.1:0-3719 GCA_964552505.1 uncultured Bifidobacterium sp.
CGCATCTTCCCGCCGCGGACGCGCGGCGGGTCCACTCCCAAGCCCCTCGGCGGACGCTCGCCGGGGGGCTTTTGCGTTCCGGCCCGCGCGCGGCGCTCAGTTCTTCGAGGCGCCCATGCCGGCGGCCACTGCGGGCAGGCGCGTGCGCACCAGATGTGCGGTGCTGCTGGGCAGGGCCTGGATGGTCATGGGCACGATCGCCGTGTCCTCGCGACCGGGATCACCGGCGTCGCGGCCGTACTTGTAGTCCTTGGAGAGGCCGCCGTCGGCGTCCAGCTGCACGCCGGGCCAGGCGGGGTTTGCCACGGAGAGGTAGAAGAGGTCCGGCGCGTCCGCGCGGGCGCCGCCCGCCTCGCGGCGAAGCTTGGCCGACTCGAGCGCACGCCAGAGATCCTGCGCGGTCCAGCGCGCCGGATCCACGAAGTGCAGCTGCGGAGCGATCAGCGCCTTGAACGGCTGGCTGCCGTCGTTGGCGTGGAACTTGCGGTGGTGGTCGAAGGCCTCCAGGAACTCCTGCTGCACCAGCGGATAGTGCGTGCAGCCCAGCACCACCGTGTCGATGGGCGGCGACCCCGGGTTGCGGAGCCGGTCGTTCAGCAGGTCCTTCACCTCCTTGTCCACGATCTGCGGCACGGTGAGCTCCACGGACGGGTCGCCTTCGATGGCGGCGGCCAGGCTGGCGCTGCCTTGCTGCACCACCTTGGGCGCCTGGGGCAGCGCCTTGCCGATGGCCTTGGGATAGGCGTTGCTGGCGCAGGTGGCCTTGGTGGCGAAGACGGCCACGGTGCCCGTGCGCTCACCGCGGGTCTCCGCCACGCCGCGAGCGCCCGCCTCCACCACGCCCACCGTCACCACGGGGACGCCCCATGCCTGGGCCGCCGCTCGCACGTCCTCCAGTCCGTAGGCGGTGGCGGTGTTGCAGGCGATCACGATGGCCTTCACCGGAGGCTTGTCCATGCGCGGCGCGGCCTTGGCGTCCGGCCGCCAGCGCCGTCCCAGCAGGAACGCCGCGTCCTTCAGCACCAGTTCACGCAGGAAGTCCGTCCTTCGCGCGGCCGGATAGTTGCCGTAGGGCATGTTGGCCTGGTCGCCGAAGTAGACGAAGCGCTCGTCGCGGAAGTCGGGGATGCCGTCCGCACCCTCCGCGCCCGTGGCGTTGTCGTGCGCGTCGAAGGTCCTGAGCGCCTCCAGCACGGTGAGCCCGCCCACCCCCGAGTCGAACACGCCCACGGGCAGCGAGCGAAGGTCGCCGGCGTAGTCCGCCTGCACGAAGCTGGCGGCCGCGTCCCCGGCAGGGTGCGCCTTCTCGTGCTCCACGGCCCGCTGGATCACGGCGTCCGGCGCCTGCCAGGCCGCCAGCGGCAGCGCGATGGAGGCGATCAGGGCCAGGGAGGCGGGGAGTCGTGGCATGCGGGTAGTGGAACACGCGGGCACCGGGGTGCGCAAGCGTGCCGTGCCGCGATCTGCGATCATCCCGCCCCTCATGGATCCGCAGGCCACGCCACCCACGGACGCGCAGCGGCGCGTCCAGCTTCGACGGGTCATCTTGGCGGGCGGCATCGGCTCCGCGGTGGAGTGGTTCGACTTCGGCGTCTACGGCTATCTGGCGCCCACGCTGGGTGCGCAGTTCTTCCCGGCGGACAACGCGGTGGCCGCCGCGCTGAACGGCTTTGCGGTGTTCTGCGTGGGCTACTTCATGCGTCCGGTGGGGGGACTGCTGCTGGGCCGGCTGGGCGACCGTCTGGGCCGTCGGCGCATGCTGGTGACCAGCGTGCTGGCCATGGCGGCGGCCAGCGTGCTGATCGGTCTGCTGCCCACGTACACGCAGGTCGGGCTGGCGGCGCCGGTGCTGCTGGTGGCGCTGCGCTGCGTGCAGGGGATCGCGGTGGGCGGCGAGTACACGGGCGCCATGGCCTACACCGCCGAGTGCGCGCCGCCGGGCCGGCGAGGTCTGGTGAGCAGCATGGCCACCGTGGGCGTGGGCGTGGGCCTGCTGGCGGGGTCCGGCGCGGTGGCGCTGATGCACTCGCTGTGCACGCCCGCGCAGGTGCAGGCGTGGGGCTGGAGACTTCCGTTCCTGGGCAGCCTGGCGGTGGGCGCCGTGGGCTACCTGCTTCGTGCGCGCATGCCGGAGTCGGACGCGTTCGAGGCCGGACCGCAGGCGTCCGCGCGTCCGTTCATGCAGGTGCTCCGCCGGCGGTGGCCCCTGATGGTGCGCGTGATCGCGGTGGTGGTGGGGGCCAACGCCGTCTTCTACGCCGGATTCGTGTACATGCCCGACGCGCTGGGCGACGCCCGGCCGGAGCTGGCCGATCGTGCGCAGTGGGTGAACTCGTCGATGCTTGCGGCGCAGATCGTGCTCACGGCGACGGGTGGATGGCTGTCCGACCGTTTCGGGCGACGATCCATGAGCCTGCTCTGCACCGTGGCGCTGCTGCTGGTGGTGTGGCCGGCCTGGACGGCGTTCAGCCAGGGTTCGGTGGCCGGACTGGCGGTGGCGCAGGGGCTGCTCACGGTGCCCATCGGTCTGCTCTTCGGCATGCAGGGCGCCATGGTGGCCGAGCTCTGCCCGCGCGAGGCACGCTGCACCGTCTACGGCGTGAGCTACGGCCTTGGCATCGCGCTCTTCGCGGGCACCGTGCCGGTGATGGCCACCTGGATGGCGGGACCCATGGCGTGGCCCCACGGACCGCTGCTGTACGCGGTGGCCACCACCGCGATCTCGCTGCTCACGCTGGCGCGCCTGCGCCCTGCGGACCTGCGGTCGCTGGACGCCGGCGCCTGAGCGCGTCGTCAGTCGCGGAAGGGGTGCGGCGCCGCGTAGGTGGCGCCCTCGAACGCCAGCGTGCTGGCGTGCAGGCAGAGCCGCGTCGCCGCGTCCACCAGGGTCTGCGGCGCGTACAGGGTGTCGCCCAGGATGGGATGCCCCAGCGAGAGCAGGTGCACGCGCAGCTGGTGACTGCGGCCGGTGAGCGGCTCCAGACGGACCAGCGTGCAGGGCTGCGGAGGTGCGTGGGAGCCGCGGACGGCGTCCGGCACGCATGTCAGTCTCGCCTCCACGAACCAGCGGGTCTGGCTGGGCCTTCCCTGCTGGTGGCAGACGATCTGCCGGGCGCTGCCAAGCGCCTCCTTGCGCAGGGGAAGGTCGATCAGGCCGCCGTCGCCGGCGACATGCCCCGCGACGAGCGCGTGATAGGTCTTGGAGACCTGCCGCGCCTCGAAGGCCATGCTCAGGCGGCGATGCGTGTCGGCGTCGGTGGCCAGCACCATCACGCCACTGGTGTCGCGATCCAGGCGGTGCACGATCCGCGCACCGGGAAACCGGGTGGACACCCGCGCCACCAGGCAGTCGGCCTTCTCCGGTCCGATGCCCGGCACGCTGAGCAGCCCGCAGGCCTTCTCCACCACCACGAAGCCGGCGCCCTGCGCGAGCAGGCGCCAGCCGTCCGGGGGGAGTGTGGATTGGTCGCGCATCGGCGGACCGGAGCCTAGCGCCGCGCGAGCACCTGCTTGCTTGCTACTTTCCGGCCCATGCACCCCACGCCGTCCCGCGTCCTGGCCGCCATCACCCGATCTGCGCGCCTGCTGGCGCCCCTGGCCGCGGCGCTGGCGGGAGGTTGCGCCCAATGGGGCGGCGAGGTGCTGCGCGACAACCATGTGGCCTTCAACACCTCGGTGGCCCAGGCCATGGATCGCCAGATGCTGCTGAACATCGTGCG
>CAZKHO010000176.1:0-3691 GCA_964552505.1 uncultured Bifidobacterium sp.
AGGTGGACCTGAACGCCCTGACGCCCATGCAGGCGTTCGATCTGCTGCGAAAGCTGAGCGAGCGGCTGAAGCAGGCCTGACAAGCGGCGCCGGCTCGCGGCGCGCAGGTCCGCCTCCCGCCGCCCAGTAGACTCCCGCTCCATGACCGGCACCGGACGCCGCTCTCGCCTGCCCCTTGCCGCACGGATCGCGCTGCTGTCGCCTCTGGCGCTGCTGACCGGCTGCGATCCCATCCTCTCCATCGACGGCGCGTTCTTCCCCGCGTGGCTGCTCTGCATGATCGGCGCGGCGTTCATGCTGGGCGGCATCCGATGGGCCCTGCACCGCTGGGGCGTGGAACCCTTCATCGGTCCGCGGACGCTGGTGTACGTCTGCACCTACCTCACCTGCACGCTGGGCCTCTGGCTGGTGATCTTCCACCGATGACCGATGAGGCCCCGAACACCGCGGCGACCACCGCCACCACGCGCCCCGGCCCCGCGCGGCCGGACCCCTCGCTGCGCACCAGGCGGGCGGTCGGACGGATCTTCGGCGTCACCATGGTGGTGTCGGCCGTGGCGCTCAGCTTCCTCACCTGGTGGGAACTGGACATCCGCCCGCGCACCGACGACGCCTACCTGCGCGCCAACATCGTGGGCATCGCCGCCAACGTCTCCGGCTACGTGACCGAACTGGCCGTGGTGGACAACCAGCGCGTGAAGGTGGGCGATCTGCTCTTCCGCGTGGATGTGCGCCCCTACCAGGCGGCGCTGGACCTGGCCGTGGCCAACCTGGGCTACGTGGACCTGGAGATCAAGGCGCTGGAGGACGCCATCCGCCAGCGCGAGGCCGACATCGTGGCGGCGGAGGCCAAGGCCAAGTACGACGTGCAGTACCTGGCGCGCGTGGAGCCGCTGCTGCCCAAGCAGTTCGTCACGCCGGACCAGATCGACGCGGCCAAGCGCAACGTGAAGGCCAGCGAGGCCATGGTGGCGCAGGCGAAGGCGGCGCTGGCGGCGGCCAAGGCCAACCTGGGCCAGATGGGCGACATCAACGTCCGCCGCGCCAAGGCGCAGGCCGCCGTGGTGGAGGCGCAGCTGAACGTGGGCTACTGCGAGGTGCGCTCGCCGGTGGAGGGCTACGTCACCAACTTCAACATCTCCGTGGGCCAGTTCGCGCAGGTGGGTCAGCAGCTGTTCGCACTGGTGGACGCCAGCAACTGGTATCTGCTGGCCAACTACCAGGAGACGGACCTGCGCGACATCCGACCAGGTCAGGCGGTGGAGATCTACCTGATGGCCTATCCGCTCACCCGCTTCCACGGCACCGTTCAGGGCGTGGGCTGGGCGCTCTACGACCAGAACCAGGGAAGCAACGGCGTGCTGCCCACGGTCTCACCCACGCTGGACTGGGTGCGTCTGGCGCAGCGCTTCCCCGTCCGCATCGTGATGGACCCGTCCCCGGATCCGGTGGCCAAGCCCTACCGCATGGGCCAGACCGCCACGGCCATCGTGCAGACGCGGCTGCACCGTCAGGTGCCGGACATCCTCAAGCCGCTGGTGCCGGACGCCATGCAGCGCTGGCTGGACACGCTGGGCACGCCACCCGAGCCCACGCCGCCTTCTCCCGGCAACCACTGACGCCCAGGTCACGGTTCACGCCAGTCCCAGACGCACGGGCTCCCCCTTGGGGTGCGCGTCCAGTTCCTCCAGCAGCGCGGGCAGGCGATCCAGCAGCGCCGCACCGTCGGAGATCTGGCGCAGCCACTCCGGCCGTTCGCCCTCCGGCGCCGTCGCCGGCTCGGGGTCCAGCCAGACCGTGCCCGCCACCGTGGCCCCCGCCTTGCCAAAACGCGCGGCCGCGGACGCCAGCGCCGCCGCCACCACCGGATCGGGCGGATCCGTCACGCCCTCTGCCGGGACCGCCGTCAGCGCGCGGTGGCATGCCTGCTCCACCACCATGATGAGCCGCAGCTCCAGCTCGTGTCGGTGCGTGGACTCATGCCGCTCGAACTGCGCGTGCGTGTGCGCCGCCACACACTTGGCCAGCTCCTCCTCCACCGTGGACTGCATCACGTTCACCGCCTGCCCCGACAGCGAGCCTGACGCCGCCCGACGCAGCGCCGCGGCCACGCGATCCAGCATGAACGCCAGGGTGGGCCGCACCGACTTGCCCGCCTTCACCGGCCAGAGCAGCCAGTAGACCGCCACCGTCACCGCCACGCCCATGGCCACCGCCAGCGCGAAGTTCATGGCCGGCAGCAGGCTGATGTCGGGCCGCGTGGTCTGCAGCAGCGCGAAGTCCACCACGATCATGGTCTGCAGGCTGGGCACGCCCACGCGCGGCGGCCCGCCCACGCCCCAGCCCGTGAGGAACAGCGTGCCGCCGAACAGCAGCCAGAATCCCGGCAGCGTGGTGACCGTTGGGATCAGGAAGATGATCAGGAGGATCGCGAGCGTGAACCCCACCACCACGCCCGCCATGCGCAGGCCGCCGATCAGCAGCGTGCCGCCGAAGGTGCCCTGCACCACCAGCATCACCGTCTCCACGCAGCCGATGCCCATGGTCCAGTTGATGGCGATGCAGAACAGCGCGCAGATCATGATGGTGGCCGAGCACTTGAAGGCGTGCTTCACCATGGCGGGGTTCGGCTGCCGCACCGGCTGCAGCACCACGCGGTCCGCCATGTCCCGCAGGTTGCGCAGGGTGAGCGTGAGGATGTCGGGAAGCTGCGCGGCGCGTGCGAACACGCCGACCGCCGGCAGCGCGCGGCGAGCATCGGCATGCACGCCCTCGATCAGCTCGCGAATCGCGCCCATCTCACGGCGCACCGGTTCCTGGGCGTCCGCGTCCATCCACGGCGCGGTGGGCGTGGACGCGGTCGTCGCGGGATGCGCGATCTCGTCTCCCGCCCCCTGCACCGCCCCCGACTCGCGCGTCACCCCCTCCTCGGCCTCCCCCTCGCGCTCGAGCCTCTCCGCCACCTCCTCCAGTTCGGCCGCCAGTTCCAGCACCGCCTCCGCCTCGGCCGCGCCGATCGCGCGCTCCGCCCCCAGCTGCTCCACCACCACGCCCGCGCACGCCGCCGCGCGGGCGTTCAGCGACACCAGCGTGAACAGCTCGTGCCGACCCCGTTCGCCCAGACCGCAGTCCACCTGCACCTGGTCGGCCAGCAGCATCAGCCGGGGCGTCTTCGCGCGGAAGCGGTCCGGCACGAACCCCTGCAGGTCGAACTGGGCCTCGCCACGCGCCGCGGCGGCCAGGCGCCGCAGCAACCCGGCCGACCCTCTCAGTCCGTGCACCAGCTGCTCGCGCAGCACCCCCGCCGCGGACTCCGGCCACAGCAGCATGAGCACCAGCGTGCCGCACGCCAGGCCCGTGATCACCGACTTGTACACCACGATCGCGATGTGCTCGGCGTGCGTCTTGTCGAAGAACGCCATGTACACCACCACCACGAACGGGTAGCCCAGGTTGAACATGGCGCTGCGATAGCGCGACGCCCCCATGAAGTACATCACCACCGTGATGTAGCCGGCCATGATGGGCAGCAGGAGCATGGGCTGCTGCATGAAGAGCGCCATCAGCGCCACGGCCGCCCCGCAGCTCACCGTGACCGCCACGAAGTTGATGATGAAGCGCGTAAGCGTGCTGTATCCGCGGATCTCGTTCACCACCAGCAGCGTGGTCATGGCCGGATAGAGCAGCTCGT
>CAZKHO010000177.1:0-3687 GCA_964552505.1 uncultured Bifidobacterium sp.
GGCGAGTGCGGCCAGAGCCCCGACGGCACGCCGCTGATCATGGACAGCACCGGCGGCAAGATCAAGGACTGCGAGGGCCACGCCATCCCGTGCGGCATCCACCTGCGGCCCTTCAAGAAGGGCAGCTGGTACCACAAGAGCTTCTCGCACGCGCACCGCTGGGTGGAGTGAGCCGCCCCGGCGGCCCGCTCAGGGCGTGCAGTCCCCAAAGTTGAGCAGCAGCAGCGCGATGTCCGCGCCGTCCACGTTGCCGCTGCCGTCCACGTCGCCCACGCACTGGGTGGTGATGTCGGCCAAGTTGACGGCGTCCAGCATGGGGCCACCCGTGGTGGCACCGTTGTCCGCGACAAACTCCAGCGTCTCGCTGGCGCCGCGGGCCGTGAACTCGAACTGATTGGGCACCCAGACCTGCGCTCCGGTGCCGGAACAGGCGAAGGTGTAGCTGAGGTCCACGTACGAGCCCACCTTGGCGCGCACCTTCTTGGTGGCGGGGCCCGCGCTGGCGTCGCCGCTGAGCCAGAAGGTGCAGCGATAGCGATGGCCGGGCACCGTGGCCACGATCTGCCGGATGGCGCCGCTGCTGGCGGGTGTGCCGCAAAGGTCCACGCAGTAGTCGCCGAACTTGGGTTGGGTGGAGGTGGCGCAGGCGGCGCCGCCGCGCACGCGGTCGACGGTGCCGGCCGACACCTGCCACGCCGAGCCGAGCATGTTGGGGGCGGACACGGACTCGGATGCGCATGCCGCCAACGGCGAGCCAGCCTCGAAGCTGGCGTTGGCCACCAGACTGGAGACGCATGCGGTGCCGTCTTCACAGCAGTCGGGAACGCCGTTGCCGTTGGTGTCGGCCAGTTCGCCGCTCAGGATCTGGCCGTAGTCCACGATGCCGTCGGCGTTGCAGTCGGCGGACCACTCCAGGAGCAAGGTCATGTTCTTCGTGTCATACGTTCGACCCGACGGCGGACTGGTCAGCCATGCGGTCGGCACGTCATCCCAGATGAGACCGCAGTCCTGTCGATAGATCACCGTAGCCAACTCACCAGCCGTGCCCGTGTCGTTGGGATACGGTCCGGACGCGCACAGGCTGCCGCCCCAGCCCCTCCAGGCCGTCGTGGTACCGTCAGCCCAGCGCCATGGCTCCAGCAGCGCAGGCCGATAGAGCCCGATGAACGCGGAATATCCATCGCCATCGCCGATCAACTGCAGCAGGGAGAGCACGTGATTGTTCTCCTCAGCAGAACCGACGCTCGCGAGCGACGCTCCCCGACCTGCTGCATACTGACCCATTTCTGCGATGGTCTTGGGGATCGGCTTGACAGAGACACTCGCGTACCAGTGACCGTTCCCTCCGTCGCTCACCTTCCATTCCACGGCCTGCTGCGCCTGCGCTCCAGTCACCAGGATCAGCGGCATCGCCGCACACCCGGACACCACCAACCGCTTGAACGACTTCATGGGCTTGGACTCCTGCGCCGCACACTCCGGCACCCCCGGCGTCGCGCAGCTCCTTTCAAAGACCGCCGTCGCCGCGCCCAGACTCGCTTTCCGCCCAGTTTCCTGAAATTCCAACGCCGAGGCGATCAGCGCCATCAGCAGGATCATCAGCTTCACCAAGGCACCCCGCGCCACCAGATCCCGGCTGCCGTGGTGCCGGAGCGCCTGCCAGATGCGCCAGCCACCCGGGCCCGCCTGAACATCCGCCCTCCCCGCGACCGCACCCGAACCAGGCGCCCAAGACCCGGCCCCTCCCCGGATGCCCTGGCGCTGGGCCTCCTCTCGCTCCTCCCGCAGCAGGAACGCCGCCACCCTGCGGTGCTCGGGCGTCACTCGGCCGCCTCACCCAGCGCCAGCCGAAGCGCCTCCACCGTCTGCTCCTCGATCTCGCTCTCCCGCACTCCCTCCGCGCGCAGCGTGGCGTGGATGCCCGCGCGCAACCTTCGCGTGACCAGCTTCACCATGGCCTCCAGCGCGTGCGCGGCCACCCCCGTCTCCCCCTGCAGCGCCCCGTAGGTCACGCCATCCACCGCACGGCGGCGGAACACCTGCCAGGCCTGCTGCCGACCTTCCGCCACCAACGCCTTCTCCACCTCCTGCACCACCGCCTGCACCAGACCCTGCGCCCATGCACGCTCCAGCGCGGCCACGGCGTCCACCTCGTGCGCCGCGTCCGCCGGCAGCGCCGCTTCGGCCTCGCGCGCCAGCCTTCGCTGCTCGCTGCGCACGCGCTCCCGCAGCGAGAGCAGCAGCCCGTTGGCCAGCCAACGCCGCAGCGGCAGCCCGCTGGCCAGCCACGCGTCCAGGTAGTCCGCGCGGGCCAGGCGGCTGGCAAAGAACGCGTTCACCAGGTCGGCCGGCTCGTCCAGCCGGGCCAGCCGCGAGCTGCGCGCGTAGGCGCACAGCGGCTCGAAGTAGCGCTGCATCACATGCGCGTTCAGGCGGTCGCGTGCGGCGCGGGCCTCCGGACCGTCGCCCTTGGCCGCATGCAGCGTCTCTCCCAGCCAGGTCTGGTGGGTGCTTGGAAAGTCCTGCAGCGAGTGGGGGGCGCCCGGCATGCCCGGAGCCTAACGCTGCTCCGCCCCACCATCACCCATGCAGCGCACCGTCCGCCGCGTGGATCACGCTGAAACGAAACGCCCCGACCGGGGCTTCCGATCGGGGCGCGGATTGCAATGACAGGCCGGCGTCAGGCCGCGGTCTTCTTGGCGGCCGCCGCTTCCTTGGCCTTCTTGGCGAAGGCCGCGCGCTTGTCGGCGCGCTTGCGGCGGTGACCGGCGCGGCCGCTGATCTGGCTGCCGCTCTCGGCGCCCACCAGCTGCAGCAGCACCAGGTCGGTGCCGTCGCCCACGCGACGCTTGTCCAGCTTCACGATGCGGGTGTAGCCACCCGCGCGATCCGCGAACTTGGGCGCCACCTTGGTGAGCAGGTGCTCCACCAGACGCGGGGCCTTGCGGATCTCACCGTAGCGGTTGAACTCGATCGCGTCGGCCGCGGGGAGTTCCCAGAGCTCGCTGGTCTTGCGTGCCTCGGGCACGTTCGGATCGGCGATCCAGGCGAAGACCTTGCGGTCGTTGATCCGGCTCTGGACGAGCCGTCGGGACGCCAGGGTCTTCTGCTTGGCCGCGGTGATGAGCTTCTCCACGAACGGCTGCACCGCCTTGGCCTTGGCCATGGTGGTCTCGATCTGCCCGTGCTCGAAGAGGCCCGCCGCCAGGTTGCGCAGCATGGCGCGACGGTGGTCCTCCTTGATGCAGAGCTGCTTTCCGCTGATCTTGTGTCGCATGACGGTCTCCTTGGCTCAGGCGCTCAGGCCTTGGCCTCTTCAGTGGTGGGCTCGAAGCCCTCGGGCAGGGTCATGGCCAGGCCAAGCCCCTGCTCCTCCAGACGGGTCTTCACTTCCTTCAGGCTGGTGCGGCCGAAGGCGCGCAGCTCCAGCAGGTCGGTCTCGGTCTTCTGCACCAGCTCCCAGACCCAGCGGATCTTGCCGCTCTCCAGGCAGTTGCTGCTTCGGACCGAGAGGTCCAGCGCGGCCACGGGCTGGTTCAGGCGACGGAAGAGCTCCGCCTCGCTGTCCTGCGCCTGGGCGATGCTGTCCGGCAGCACGTCGTCGCCTTCGTTGTCGAACAGCACGAAGGGATTCAGGTGCTTGCGCAGGATCTTGGCGGCTTCCACCATGGCCATGTCCGGCGTGAT
>CAZKHO010000178.1:0-3662 GCA_964552505.1 uncultured Bifidobacterium sp.
CCATGGTGCAGCTGCCGCAGACCTCCTCCAGGCAGCCGCTGTCGTAGACCACCGGAGTGCTCTGGGCGCCCTCCACGGTGGTGGGATTGGCCGCGATCCACTGGAGCACGCTGATCACGTTGGCGCCGGGCTCCACGGGGACGCGGAAGGTCTCGGTCCGGCGTGGGGCGCCAGGGCCGTCCTGACGGACGACCTGGACGGTGATGGTGCGGAGGGTGGCGTCGGACTTGGGGGCGACCATGGAAGCCGATGCTATTCCCGTCCCGGCCATCAGTCACCTGCTGGCGAACCGGGGGGAAAACGGCCGATACAGCCCCCATGTCCGCGTGGCTGCGCCTGCTCCGACCCGGCGACTGGACCAAGAACGCGTTCGTTCTGGTGCCGGCGGTCTTCTGGCTTTCGGGACAGGGTCGCGGACTGCCCTCCGAGGAGGCCTGGGTCAAGGTGCTGCCCATCGGCTGGGCCTTCCTGGCCTTCTGCCTGGCGGCCAGCGGCAGCTACTGCGTGAACGACGCGCTGGACGCCCAGAAGGATCGCCGGCATCCCGTGAAGCGCCGGCGGCCGGTGGCCTCTGGCCAGATTCCGGTGGCGTCGGCGGTGTTCGTGGGGTTCGCCCTAGAGGCGCTGGGCGGATCGATCGCCTTCCTGAAGGCGGGCTCGCTGGCGGGCTGCTGCGTGGCGGCGTATCTGGCGCTGCAGCTGGCGTACAACCTGCGTCTCAAGCGGATGCCGCTGGTGGACGTGACCGTGCTGGCCACGGGCTTCTGCCTTCGCTCGGCGGGCGGCGCCGCGGCCATCGGCGTGCAGATGTCGGTGTGGCTGCTGCTGTGCGTGTTCTTCCTGACGCTATTCCTGGGCTTCACCAAGCGGCTCTGCGACCTGAGCGCGGCGGAGAATGCGCGCGCGGCCGGCGAGGTCGTCGAATGGAACGCGCGTCCCGGCTACGAGACGCGCGAGCAGATGAACTGGCTGCTGGGCGTGAGCGGGGCGCTGGTGGTGCTGCTCTACCTGATGTACGCGCTCTCGCCGCACGCCGAACGCCTGTACGGTGCCCGCGCCATGGGATTGGCGCTCCTCACGCCGCTGGTGCTGATCGCCATCCACCGCTTCTATCGCCGAGCCAACCTTGGGCTGAGCGACGCGCCGCTGGAGACGCTGCGGAGCGACCGCACGCTGCTGGCCACCATGGGAGCGTTCGGGGCGGGCACGCTGCTGGTGCTGTACTGGCCTCCGCTGGAGAACGTGCTGAAGGGGCTGCTGCTGCGCTGAGGCGCGGTGGCCGGCATGGCTCCTGACGCCGCCGTTCGCGCGCCGTGGAGGTGGATCGCGGCGATCGCCCTGGCTTTCGCCGCGCTGGTGGTGCCCGCCATCCTGGCGGACGGTGGCGGCTCCAGCCAGGCCAACGACATGATGGACTACCACTCCATCGAGGTGCGTCGTCTGGAGGCAGGGTGGCCGGCGCCCGACCTTCGTGCGTCGTTCACCACCACCACGCCGGGATTCCATCTGGCGCTGGCCGGGCTGGCCAAGGCCGGCCTGGGCCCCCTGGGCCTGCGACTGGCCGCGGCGATCGCGGGGCTTGGCGCGTGGCTGGTGGTGTGGCGGGTGGCCGGGGCGTGGGTGGGCTGGGGTCGTGCAGCGCTCCTGAGTGCGCCGCTCGCCTTGTCGCCGTACCTGCTGGGTTCGGCGGTGTGGATCACCACGGACGCGGCCGCGCTGGCGCTGGCCTGCGCCACCATGGGGGTGGCCCTCACGGGCGCCATCGCCGCGCGCCGGGGTGTCCTGGCGGGCGTGATGGGCGCAGGCACGGTGCTGGTGCGGCAGATCATGCTCTGGGCCAGCGTGCCTGCGGCGCTTCAGGCGTGGGCGCGGCCGGGCCATTCCCTGCTTGGGCGGATGGGCGTCTGCGCGGTGGTGCTGCTGCCGCCCGTGGCGTGCGTGGCTGCGTTCTTCATGCTCTGGGGCGGCTCCATGCCGCCGCGCTTCCAGCCCTTCCATCAGGCCACCTGGAATCCCGCCGCCTTCACGCTGGCCATGGCGCTGGCGGGGGCCTTTGGCGTGTTCCTGCTGCCGTGGGTCTGGAGCGCGCTGGATCGGCCGGGCAGGCTGGGCGCGCTGGTGCTGGCGGTGGCGCTGGCCGCCGTGGCTGCGCTGCCACGGAGCGACTACCGCAAGGTGCTGCCTCCGGACGAGCAGCGCGTGGGCACACGAACCGAGAAGACCTGGGGCACGCCGGCGCCTGACGTGGTGAAGGGGGCCGGCGAGGTGGGCCGCTGGGGCGGACCGCTGTGGGACGCCGCCAAGGCCGCACCCGCGGTGCAGGGGCGGTCCACGCTGCTGGTGGGCCTGTCGCTGGTGGGCGGGTTCGTGCTGGCGGGGGCGTGGATGGTGGCCGATCGCGCGGGACGCGGCCGACCGGCGGCGCTGCTGCTGGCGGCCATGGCGGCCATGGTGCTGGCGCAGTGCCTGAACGCGCAGACCTTCGAGCGCTACTTCGATCCCTGGGCGCTGCTGACGCTGGGATGGCTGTCGGCCATGGGTGCCTCTCGAAGCCGCACGCCGATCCTCACCGCAGGCGTCACGGCGCTGGCGCTGCTGCAGCTGGCCATGAGCGCGGCGTTCGTGCTGCGCCCGGCCTTCACCGGGCCGGCACTGGGTGCGTGGTGAAGCGGCCTCCCAGGCGCCTCAGACGTGGACGGCCTGCGGCTTCGCCGCCGGCTTGCTCTCCACCTTGCCGTAGGTGCGCGCGCGCGGCTTCACCAGCGGGGTCTCCACGGGCTCGAAGCTGATCTGCGCGCGCCGGCTGGCCGGGTCGAACCGGGCCACGGTGGTGCGCAGGAACTGCTCGTCGTTGCGCTCGGTGAAGTCCGTGCGGTAGTGGCTGCCGCGGCTCTCGCGCCGCTCCAGGCTGCCCTCCACGATCACGTCGGCCAGCGCCAGCATGTCGCCCACGGCACGGGCGTGGCAGAGGTTCTGGTTGGTCCACAGGCCGGTGTCGCTGAGGCGGATGCGGCCGAAGCGCTCGCGCAGCTCGGCGATCTTGGCGCGGGCCTGCAGCAGGCGCTGCTCGTCCTTGACCACGGTGCAGGCCGCGGTCATCTCCTCGCCCATCTCCTTGCCGATGACGTATGGGTTCTCGGTGCCCTTCGCCTCCACCAGACCCTTGGTGATGGCCTGCTCGGCCGCCACCGCGCCGTCGAACAGCGTGGCCGCCGCCTGCGAGGCGGTCTCCTTGCGGTCCTTCACGAAGTTGGCCACGCCCAGCCCGCAGAACAGGCCGTCGAAGATGCAGCTGAGCAGCGCGTTGGCGCCCAGTCGGTTGGCGCCGTGGTACTGGTAGTTGGCCTCGCCGAAGGCGTAGAGCCCCGGGATGTTGGTCATCATGCTGTTGGGGGCGCCCAGCACCATGCCCTTGGCGTCGGGCTTGGCGGTGTAGGTGGTCCACAGGCCGCCCATGGAGTAGTGCATGCCCGGGAAGATGCGCATGGGCACCTCGCTGGGCTCCTCGCCCACGAACTTCCGGTAGATCTCCACGATGCCGCCCAGCTTGCGGTCCATGTACTCGCGGCCCAGGTGGGTGAGGTCCAGGTACACCTGGTTCTGGCCGGCCACGCCCATGCCCAGCTTCACGCACACCTCGAAGATCTCGCGGGTGGCGATGT
>CAZKHO010000179.1:0-3496 GCA_964552505.1 uncultured Bifidobacterium sp.
GCCGTCCCATCAGCCGCACCAAGAGCTGGACGCTCGTGCGGGTGGTCGAGAAGGCCCCGGTGAAGCTGCTCGCCATCACCGAGGAGGCGGGTCGCTGAAAGGCGCCCGACACCAGTCATGATCCAGAAGGAATCACGCATCGAGGTCTGCGACAACAGCGGCGCCAAGGAGGCCATGGTCATCGGCATCATGGGCGTCAGCACCGCGCGCGGAAAGTTCACGCGTGTGGCCCTGGGCGTGGGTGACCGCGTCCTGGTGGCCGTGAAGAAGGCCCTGCCCACCGGCGACGTCAAGAGCGGCGACAAGGCCACCGCCGTGATCGTCCGCACCAAGTATCCCACGCGCCGTCCCGACGGCAGCTACGTGCGCTTCGACTCGAACGCGTGCGTGCTGATCGACGCGGAAGGCAACCCGAAGGGCACCCGCATCTTCGGCGCCGTGGCGCGCGAGCTGCGCGAGAAGAACTTCATGAAGATCGTGTCCCTTGCCTCGGAGGTCGTCTGACATGCCGCGCCACGTTCGAAAGGGTGACATGGTGATCGTCACCGCGGGCAACGCCCGCGGCACGGTCGGCGAGGTGCTGGAGGTCCTGACCGACAGCGGCCGCGTGATCGTCAAGGGCGTCAACGTGCGGACCAAGAACCTCCGCCGCAGCCAGCAGCGCCCCCAGGGCGGGCAGGTGAAGCAGGAGATGCCCATCCACATGAGCAACGTGAGCCCCGTGGTCGACGGCAAGCCGTCCCGCGTGCGGTTCGTCACCAAGCCCGACGGCAGCAAGGTGCGCGTTTCGGCCCGCGGGGGCAAGGAACTGCACGTGCTGAGCAAGGCACGCAAGGCCTGAAAGCGAGCAACCCATGGCAGCGACCCGTGACATCCCCCGTCTGCAGAAGTCCTACCGCGAGCAGGTGGTGCCCAAGGTGATGAAGGAGTTCGGCCTGAAGAACCCCAACCAGGTTCCCAAGGTCGCCAAGATCATCGTGAGCACCGGCGTCGGCAAGCGCCTCGAGAACCAGAAGCTCAAGCCCGAGCACCGCGAGGCGGTGGTCGACACCTACCGCAAGATCACGGGCCAGAACCCGATCATGATCAAGGCGAAGAAGGCCGTGAGCAACTTCAAGGTTCGCGAAGGCTCGCCCAGCTCGTTCATGGTCACGCTGCGCCGCGACCGCATGTGGGGCTTCCTCGACCGTCTGATCAACCTGGCGATCCCCCGCATCAAGGACTTCCGCGGCGTGAGCGACAAGAGCTTCGACCGTGGCGGCAGCTGGGCGATGGGTCTCACCGAGCAGGCCGTGTGGCCCGAGATCAACATGGCCAACGTGACCTTCAGCCACGGCATGCACGTGAACGTGGTGTTCGAGAACAGCGATCCCAAGATGAGCCGCTTCGTGCTCGCCGAGCTCGGCATGCCCTTCGTGCAGCCCGAGGAGAAGCAGGCCAAGAAGGCCTGAACCGGAGAAGACCCATGGCCAGCAAGCGAACCTTCGTCAAGATGTCCCAGAAGCCCAAGTTCAGCACCCGCAAGCGAAGCCGCTGCGAGATCACGGGCCGCGGTCGCGGCGTGTATCGCAAGTTCCGCGTGTGCCGTCACATGCTGCGCGAGCTCGCGCTCCAGGGCATGGTGCCCGGCATGCGCAAGGCCAGCTGGTGAACCCCGAGCAGAAGAGGAACCCAACATGCCCCTTCACGATCTCACCGCCGACATGCTGACCCGCATCCGCAACGCGGTCTCCAACCGCGCTCGGCAGGTCATGGTGCTGGACAACAAGCTCAACCGCGGCGTCGCCAAGGTCCTCCACGAGGAGGGCTACATCCGCGGCTTCGAGACCATCGCGGACAGCCGCGGCGGCCTCATCCGCGTCGACCTGAAGTACGGCCCGGACGGCCAGAGCGTGATCGGCTCGATCGATCGCGTGAGCAAGGCCGGCCGCCGCGTCTATTCGGGCGTCGAACAGTTGCCCCGTCCCCAGCAGGGCCTGGGCATCGCCATCGTCACCACGAGCCGCGGCGTCATGAGCGACCGCGCCTGCCGCGAGGCACGCCTGGGCGGCGAAGTCGTCGCGCTGGTCAGCTGAGAAAGGACAGGAACCACCCATGAGCCGCATCGGACGAAAGCCCGTCACCGTGCCCGCCGGCGTGAAGGTGCAGGTCAACGCCAGCACCCGCGTCATCGACGTGCAGGGCCCCAAGGGCAAGCTCTCCTTCACCCACCGACCCGAGGTCAAGGTCTCCTACAGCGACGCCGACAAGGCGATCGTCTGCGACATGGACCCCGCCATCGTCGAGCTGGGCAGCAACAAGGCCTTCTGGGGCACCACCCGCTCCGTGCTGAACGGCATGGTCGAGGGCGTCACCAAGGGCTACGAGAAGAAGCTCGAGATCGTCGGCGTGGGCTGGAGCGCCCGCGTCGCCGGCAAGAAGCTGGCGCTCACGCTCGGCTACGCCAACACGATCGAGCTCATGATCCCCGCGGGCGTGAACGTGAACGTGAACGGCGCGCTCGTGGAGCTGACCGGCCCGGACAAGCAGGCCGTCGGCGCCTTCGCGAGCCAGATCCGCTCGCAGCGCAAGCCCGAGCCCTACAACGGCAAGGGCGTCAAGTACACCGACGAAGTGATCCAGCGCAAGCAGGGCAAGGCCTTCGGCAGCTGATCCAAGGAGCAGAACCACCATGCCATCCGCCACTCTCCTGAAGAAGACCCGCCGCGCGCGCCGCAAGATCGGCCTGCGCAAGCGCATCCACGGCACGCCGGAGCGTCCGCGCCTGACCGTGTTCCGTTCGCTCAAGCACATCTACGCCCAGGTCATCGACGACGTGTCGGGCCGCACGCTCGCCAGCGCGAGCGACCAGGCCGGCAAGGGCGGCAAGACCGTCAAGGCCAAGACCGGCAGCGCCAAGAGCGTGGGCACGACCCTCGCCGAGCGCGCGAAGAAGGCGGGCGTCACCAAGGTGGTGTTCGACCGCAACGGCTACATCTATCACGGCCGCGTGAAGGCGCTGGCCGACGGCGCCCGTGAGGGCGGCCTGCAGTTCTGAAACACGAGGACCAACCATGAGCGGCAAGTTCGAAGAACGAGACAACGACTCCACGACCGTGGGCGTGTATCGCACCAGCTCCACCGTGGCCGGCGGCCGTCGGTTCAGCTTCAGCGCCCTGGTCGTCGTGGGCGACAAGAACGGCAGCGCGGGCATGGGCTACGCGAAGAGCAACCAGGTCCCGCAGAGCGTGGAGAAGGCCCAGAAGGAAGGCCGTCGCAAGATGCGCCGCTTCCCGCTGCAGGGCCGCACGATTCCGCACGCGGTCGAAGGCCGCTTCGGCGCCAGCAAGGTGCGTCTGGTTCCGGCCGCGCCGGGCACCGGCGTCATCGCGGGCGCCGCGGTGCGCGCGATCCTGGACATGATCGGCGTGCAGGACTGCCTCACGAAGTGCTACGGCAGCAGCAACCCCAAGAACCTGGTGAAGGCCACCTTCGCCGCCCTCGACCGCCTGCGCAC
>CAZKHO010000180.1:0-3479 GCA_964552505.1 uncultured Bifidobacterium sp.
GAAGGCTCCGACGCGGCGAACGGTTCCAGATCTCGCTGATGAGCGCGCCCACGGCTCCGTGAGACTGTTTTTCCCTTTGTGTATTTGAAAACACAGAGTGGTGCACGCTCGCGGCCCGACGGCCTCCTGCTTACCCTCGGGCCCGCCGGATCACCCCGCGGACCTTCACACCCCGAATGAGCGACGCACCCAACACCAAACTGTGGGGCCCCAAGCAGTGGGCCGCCATGCGCAGCGCCGTCCGCTACGAGCTGTTCCTGCTCATGGAGCAGCTGGCGCCCTGCTCGGTGTCGGAACTGGCGGAGGCGGGCGGCCGTGGCGCCGCCGGTCTCTACCGGCATCTGGAGGTGATGGCGGACGCCGGCATCCTGGTGCGCGCGGGACAGCGCAAGGCCGGCCGCCGGTGGGAACGCATCTACGACCTGAACCGCGACAGCGGCGTGCCCATGTGCAATCCGCAGACCGGCACCGGCGTGAAGGACGACCTCAAGCTGTGCGCGGCCATGATGCGCGCGGCCATCCGCGACTACGGTCGCGCCATGCACGCTCGCAAGGGCGTCTCTCCCGAACAGCTGATCCAGCCGCGCTTCATCACCTCGCTGTTCGAGATCACCCATCTGGACGAGTCCAGCGCCACGGAGTTCCGCGGACTGGCCGACCGCATGATGGCGCTGGTGGTGAAGGGCCGGAAGGCGCGCAAGGGCGGCCGCCCCTATCGCATCAGCCTGATGGCCTCCCCCATCGTCTGACGCCGGGCGTCACGCCGGTTCCAGTTCGGTCCGGTGAGGGATGCTGTCCAGGCTGCCGTGACGCGTGACGCACAGCGCCGCCGCGCGCGCGGCGTGTCGAAGCGCCTGCTCCGGAGCCTCCGCGCGCGCCAGGTTGGCCAGGAAGTAGCCCGCGAAGGTGTCGCCGGCGGCCGTGGAGTCCACGGCCTGCACCTCCACCGTGGGGATGTGCGATCGATGGCGCTGCCCGCTGTACCACGCGCCGCGCGGTCCCAGCGTGAGCACCACCGCCGGACCGGGGTAGCGCCGATGCATGGCGTCCAGCTGTCGATGTTCGTCCGACTCGCCGGTGAAGGTGCGCGCCTCGCCCTGATTCAGGATGATCATGGTGGCCCGCTCCATGGGCCAGGCCGCCACGTCCGGGTGCACCGGCGAGGGATTCACCACCAACGGAGCCCCGCGCCGGGCCATGGTGCGGATGACATGGGCGCCGTCGTTGATCATGCCGTCCAGGTAGCCCAGGTGACCGCCCCGGAACTGCCCGATGGCCGCGTCCATCTCTGCGGTGGAGACCTGCCGATCCGCTCCCGGCACCGTGGTGCCGAACTCGGTCTGGTCCTCCGCCAGGTGGATGATCACCTCGGCCGTGGGCGCGGTGGGGTGCCGCTCCACCCGGGTCACGTCCACGCCGGCTCCCACCAGGGCCTGCAGGGCGCGGTCGCCGTCGGGTCCCACGGCCGACACCAGCGACACCAGACCGCCGGCCCGCGCCGCCGCCACGGACACGTTGGCTCCCTTTCCACCCACGCCGCACGTCACGCCGCTGGCCATGACGCCGCGACCGGCCTCGGGGAGCCGGGGCACGCGGAGCGTGCGGTCGTAGGAGATGGATCCGAAAACCACGATCCGCTTCATGGAAACGCAAAATCTACGCCTTCCCGGCCGACCGCGGTTTGCAAACCGGGCCGATGGGGCGAATCCTGCGGCATCCGGAAATCGACCCGACCCTGGCCCGCCAAACGCGACGCGACCAGGATCGGGCACGCCCGGACGACCGGTGGCGCGGAACGCCGCCGGGCGATGTGCGCCGTGGTTCGCCGCGGCGGTGTGAAGCCTGGCGGCGGGCCGACGTGCCCCGCGACAGCCGGGAAGGGCGCTCTCCAGAAGGAGGTGTTCCAGTGAAACGATTCCAGAAGAACAAGGGGTGGCACCGCTGAGCGGTGAGCCCCGGGCCGCGCTCGATCGCGGCCTGACTGCCTCCGCCCGCCCGCGCGCCACAAGCCGCGGGCGGGCCACTTTTTGCCCCATCCGCCTGCACTCCGCCGATGAACGCGGCATGAGCAAGCCCCTGCCTCCGCTGACCGACGCGCAGATGAACGCCGGACTGGACGCCGCCATCGCCCAGGCCGAGAAGGGTTGGCGCGAGGGCGGCATCCCCATCGGCAGCGCCCTGCTGGACGAGCACGGCGTGATCGTGGCGGTGGGACACAACCGCCGCGTGCAGCATGGCGACCCCACGGCACACGCCGAAGTGGACTGCATCCGAAACGCGGGCCGGCGCCGCGACTGGAGCCGCTGCACGCTGATCAGCACGCTGAGCCCCTGCCCCATGTGCACCGGCACGGCGGTGCTGTTCAAGATTCCGCGCGTGATCATCGGCGAGAACCGCACCTTCCTGGGTGGCGAGGACTGGATGGCCCAGAAGGGCATGCAGGTGCGCGTGCTGCAGGATCCGCGCTGCATCGCGCTCATGGAGCGCATGAAGCGCGAGAAGCCGGACCTCTGGGCCGAAGACATCGGCGAGTGAGCCCGCTCCGTTCGAGCGAGGGATCCGGCTGACGCCCCGCCAGCGAGCACGACAGGGCGCAGCCAGGGGCGTCACCCGGTCCCGAGCGGACGAGCAAACGCACGCCGAACGGCCCCGGAAACGAAAGACCCGCAGGCGCACGCCTGCGGGTCTCTGGTTTCGTGATGCGTCCCGTTCCGCTCAGTTCGCCCGGAACGCGGCCTTGAAGGCCTTGAGCGCGGCCAGGAACTGGTCCTCGATGCCCTTGAAGGACTTCTTGTCGGCCAGCTGGTCGCGCAGCGCCTTGTTGGGGCCGCGGAAGTTCTCAAGCATCTCGCGCTCGAACTTGGGCACCGCGGTCACCGGGACGTCGTCCAGGATGCCCTTGCTGCCGGCGAAGATGCTGATGCACTGGTCGATCACGTCGAACGGCACGTACTGGCCCTGCTTGAGCAGCTCCACCATGCGCGCGCCACGATCCAGCTGACGCTGGCTGGCGGGATCGAGCTCGGTGCCCAGCTGCGCGAACGCCTCCAGCTCACGGAAGCTGGCCAGGTCCAGTCGCAGCGAGCCGGCCACTTCCTTCATGGCCTTGATCTGGGCGTTGCCGCCCACGCGGCTCACCGAGATGCCCACGTTGATGGCGGGGCGCACGCCCGCGGCGAAGAGCTCGGGCTGCAGGTAGATCTGGCCGTCGGTGATGGAGATGACGTTGGTCGGGATGTACGCCGACACGTCGCCTTCCTGCGTCTCGATGATGGGAAGCGCGGTGAGCGAACCGCCGCCGTTCTCGTTGCTGAGCTTGGTGGCGCGCTCCAGCAGACGGCTGTGCAGGTAGAACACGTCGCCGGGGTACGCCTCGCGGCCCGGCGGACGGCGCAGCAGCAGCGACAGCTCACGGTACGCCACCGCCTGCTTCGACAGGTCGTCGTACACGCAGAGCACGTGCTTCGGCGTCTTGCCGT
>CAZKHO010000181.1:0-3408 GCA_964552505.1 uncultured Bifidobacterium sp.
CGGTGGGCAAGCTGACGCAGGCCTGTGCGTGCCTCTACAGCGAGGCGTTCAATCCGAAGCCCGGCCTGCTCGCCGGCACCTTCAGCGCGAGCGTGTCGTGCTTCCACACGGGCCTGAGCATCCTGCGCCGCCTGCAGTCGGGCGGGTACTACGGGGCGGACGGTCGCATTGCGAAGCTTCATGCGGCCTTCCGCATGCACGCCGAGGCGCTGATCCAGAGGCGTCCGGAGTGGTTCCCGCCGGCCAAGCTGCCCCTGGGCCGCGAGAGCCGGCAGCTGGTGGGCGGCGCCGGCGGCATGATGCGCCTGACGCCCTTCGGCGGCGACAAGGATCGCATCGGTCGCCTGCTGCAGAACCTGTTCGAGGACGGCGTGATCGCCTTCTACTGCGGCCATGGCCCGTATCACCTGCGTTTCCTGCCGCCGATCGGCGTGATGCAGCCGGAGCACTTCGAAGAGGTGTTCGCGATCTTGGAGAAGAGCATGGCTCGCACGGCCTGAGGAGAGACCAACCATGTTCCTGATCCGACAGGCGCTTCCCGACGACCTTGGCACGCTGCTCAAGCTGGCCAAGATGGTGCACTTCCTGAACCTGCCCGCCGACCGCGACCTGATCGCCGCCAAGATCGCACGAAGCCGCCGAAGCTTCGCGGGGCAGGAGGCGAACGAGCGCGAGCGCGAGCTGATGTTCGTGCTGGAGGACCACGACACGGGCGCCGTGGTGGGCACCAGCTGCGTCATCGGACGCGTGGGATGGCCGGGCTGGCCGCACGTGTTCCTGCAGGTGCGCCGCCGCGAGCACTGGAGCCGGGACCTGCAGCAGGGCGCCAGCCACGTGACGCTGGAGTTTGGGACGGAGGAGAGCGGCTTCAGCGAGGTGGGGGGCCTGATCCTGGCGCCGGGGTACCGTGGGCACAAGGAGCGGCTGGGGTCCATGCTCTCTCTGGTGCGCTTCCATTACATGGGACTGCACCGGAAGCGCTTCCTCAAGCGCGTGCTGGCCGAGCTGATGGGTCCGGTCACGCCCGACAGCCGCACGCTGCTGTGGGAGTACCTGGGCCGGCGGTTCATCAACCTCAGCTATCAGGAGGCGGACCTGTTCTGCCAGCACAGCAAGGAGTTCATGACCAGCCTCTGGCCGCGCGGCGAGATCCATGCGAGCATCCTGCCTCCCGACGCGCGCGCGCTGATCGGCAAGGTGGGCGAGGAGACCGTGCCGGCGAAGGTGCTGCTGGAGCGGCAGGGCTTCAAGCCCACCGACCATGTGGATCCCTTCGACGGCGGCCCGTACTTCGCGGCCAACCTGGACGAGATCCCGCTGGTGAAGGCCACCCGGTCCATGCGGCTGGCGGGCTTCGCCACCGGCGGACTGCGGCAGACGGCGTTCGTGAGCGCCAGCGGCAAGGAGCACGGGTTCCGTGCGGTGCGCTGCGCCTGCAGCGTCCGCGCGGGCACGGTCCGGCTGCCTCGCGCCGTGGCGGAGGCCATCGGCGCCGCGCCGGGCGACCGGCTGGGCGTGACCGTGCTGCCCGAAACGGAACGCCCGCGTCGCGGGAAGCGCCGGGCATGAGCGGGGCAGGGCCTTCGCGCGCTTCGAGCGACTTCATCGGAGGCGCGTGGATTCCCATTCCCGGCGACGCGGTGCAGAGCCGGGATCCGGCGGCGCCCGATCGCGTGGTCTGGAGCGGTTCACCGCGCCAGGCCCATGCGGCGCGCGCGGTGGACGCGGCGCGGCAGGCCTTCCCGGCGTGGCGCGCCGCTGGATTGGAGGCGCGTGCAAACCTTCTTCGACGGTTCGCGGAATGCTGCGGGCGCCACGCCGAGCGCCTGGCCCGCACCATCACCGCCGAGATGGGCAAGACGCTGGCCGAGAGCCGCGCCGAGGCGAAGCTGCTGCAGGACAAGGTGGCGATCACGCTGGAGCCGGCCACGCTGACGCGCGTGCGGGACTTCGAGGTGGACGCGGGCGCGGGGCGGCGTGGCGCGTGCGCGTTCCGGCCGCTGGGCGTGATGGCGGTGATCGGGCCGTTCAACTTCCCGGCGCACCTTCCCAACGGGCACTGGGTGCCGGCGCTGCTGCTGGGGAACACGGTGGTGTTCAAGCCCAGCGATCGCACGCCGGCCTCGGGGCAGGTGATCGCGGAGATCGCGGAGGAGGCGGGCTTTCCGCCGGGCGTCTTCAACGTGGTGCAGGGTGGGGCGGACGTGGCCGGTGCGCTGGTCTCGCACGATCAGGTGGACGGCATCCTCTTCACGGGCTCGTTCCCGGTGGGTCGTCGCATCCTGGAGGCCAATCTGGACCGGCCGGGCCGCATGATCGCGCTGGAGATGGGCGGCAGCAACGCGGCCATCGTGTGGAGCGACGCCGACCTGCGGCGCGCGGTGGTGGAATGCGTGCGCGGCGCCTACGCCACCACCGGGCAGCGCTGCACCTGCACGCGGCGCATCGTGGTGCACTCGGCGGTGGCCGAGCGGTTTGCCACGGCCTTCTGCCGGCTGGCCAGCACCGCGGTGGTGGGTGCGGGCACGGATCCGGAGCCCGTGTTCATGGGCCCGGTGGCCACGGCGCAGGCGCGGCAGGCGGTGCTGGACCGGCAGGCGGACCTGGCCAGGGCCGGCGGTCGCGTGCTGTTGGAGGCGGCGGCCTTCGATCGACCGGGCTGGTTCGTGGGGCCGGGTCTGGTGGAGGTGCCGCGCTTCGAGCGTGCCACCGACTGCGAGACCTTCGGGCCGCTGGCGCAGCTGAGCGTGGTGGATTCGCTGGATCAGGCACTGGCCCAGGCCGACGCCACGGACTTCGGCCTGGTGGCCTCCGTCTTCACCAAGGACGACGCGGTGTGGCGCGCCTGCGTGGACGGCCTGCGCGTGGGTTGCCTCAACCGCAACACGGGCACGGCCGGCGCCAGCAGCCGACTGCCGTTTGGCGGTCTGGGCCGCAGCGGCAATCTTCGTCCCGCAGGAAGCTTTGCCGTGGATCTGGCGGCGTATCCGCTGGCCAGCCTGGAGGACGCCTCGGCCGTGACGCCCATGCCTCCGGGGCTGCCGGAGATCCCGTCACTGCGCTGACGGCTCGGCCAGAAACAGCGCTCGCCGGGCTGGACGCGCCAGCACGGCGGGCAGGCCGCCCACGAACTTCTCCAGCGCGGCCGTGTAGCCGAACCGCAGCAGCATGAGACTGAGCACGGTGTAGAACGTGGTCGCCAGGACCAGTTCCGCCACGTCGGCCAGGCGCCCCTGCGTCTCCGCGCGAAGCGGCTCCACGATGCTGTGCGCCAGCCCGCCTGCGGCCAGAGCGCTGAGCACCGCCGCCAGCGGGGTGGAGTAGAGCTCGTAGGTGATGGTGGCGGCCGACATCTGGGCCGCTCGGAGCACCCTGAAGATCTCGATGGAGGCGAAGAGCATGCTGCTC
>CAZKHO010000182.1:0-3335 GCA_964552505.1 uncultured Bifidobacterium sp.
GGCGTGCGCTACGGCGAGGCGAAGATGCAGGATCACATGGCGCACGACGGCCTGAGCTGCGCCTTCGAGAAGTGGGCCATGGGCTGCGCCGCCGACTACACCGCGCAGAAGGCGGGCATCAGCCGCGCCGACCAGGACCGCTTCAGCGCGCAGAGCCACCAGCGCGCCGCCCACGCCACCAAGGAAGGCTGGTTCAAGAAGGAGATCGTGGCGCTGACCGCCGAGCGAATCGGCCAGAAGGTGGGCTGCGACGCCGACGAGGGCATCCGCGCCGACTCCACCGCCGACGGCCTCGGAAAGCTCAAGCCCGCCTTCGGCAAGGACGGCACGGTCACCGCGGGCAACGCCAGCCAGATCAGCGACGGCGCCGCCGCGGTGATCGTGATGAGCGACGCGAAGGCGAAGGAACTCGGTCTGAAGCCGCTCGCCCGCGTCGTGGCGCAGGACACGGCCGGCACCGCGCCCAAGGACCTCTTCTTCGCCCCCGCGCTCAGCATCGAGCGCCTGCTGAAGAAGGCCAGCCTTGCCGCGAAGGACGTGGACCTCTTCGAGATCAACGAGGCCTTCGCCGCGCAGGTGCTGGCCGACATCCAGCCGCTCGGCATCGGCGAGGACCGTCTCAACGTGGGCGGCGGCGGCATCGCACTGGGTCACCCCATCGGCGCCAGCGGCGCACGCGTGCTGGTCTCGCTGGTGCACCACCTGCACCGCACCGGCGGCAAGCGCGGCGTCTGCTCGCTGTGTCTGGGCGGCGGAAACGCGGTGAGCATGCTGCTGGAAGCGTGCTGAGCGATCGAGCGCCGGGGGAATCGCATGGCAACGGGCCACGCCACGGATCACCACATCCCCGCCAGCCTCCAGCAGGTTCGAGACCTGCTGGAGGAACGCGAGTCGGATCCATCGGTGCGACGCGCGCTGAGGCTGCTGGTGTGGGTGCTCCAGGCGGAGAGCGCACTCCGCGGCGCGGAACTGAAGCGGGTTCATGAACGCGCGCTGCGTGCACGTGAAGCCGGAATGGACCACGCGTCCGCCGCCGCCATGGCGGAGCTGGACGCGCAGCTCTCGAAGACGCTGGAGCGCGCCAACTACAAGCCGCTCACGCATCAGGAGCTGGAACGGGCCATGCGCTCGGAAGCCGTCTTCCGCGTGCTGGTCCATGTGGACCTGCACGCCTTCCGCACGCTCCGCATCCACGCGCGGGGTCGTGAGCACCGCTCGGAAACGGTCTCCTCATGGTGGGGCCTGCGAAAACGGACGGTGGCGTTCGAGACGCTGGAGCGCGTCTTCGCGTTCGTGGAGCCGAGGTCGATCCAACCTCCGAAGGGCCGAAAGCGCCGGCCATTGGAGCCCATCTCCCTGAAGCTCTTCCGATCGATCCCCTTGCCGGATCTGGAGATGATCCTGCCAGGCAGCCTGGTGCGCATGCGCACGCTGGACAAGGCCATGATCATGGTGCCGGCGGGCGTCAGCATCGCCATGGGCCTGTGGAAGGTCCTCATGATCGCGCTGGTGCTCGGCGGCTTCGTGGCCGCCATGGAGAGCGAAGGGAAGGTGAGTCCGGTGGTGCTGCTCACCGCCATGGGTGGCCTGCTGGGCGTCGCCCTGGGCGCGTACACGAAGCACCAGAAGCAGTACCTCACCTACGCCAACGCCTACGCGGAAACGCTGTACTTCCAGACCCTCGACAGCGGCCCCGGCTCGTTCCTTCGTGTGCTGGACGAGTCCTTCGAGGAGGAGGCCAAGGAGGCGATTCTGGCCTACGCGTTCCTTGCGTCAGGCCCCCGCACCGAGGGCGACCTGGACGACGAGATCGAGACCTGGCTGGGCGGTCGCATCGGCAAGGTGTTCGACTTCGAGGTGGACGACGCGCTCGCCAAGCTCGAGCGACTCGGGGTGGCGGAGCGGCGCGGCGACCTCTGGCACGCACGCCCGGCGTCGGAAGCCGTCGCCACGCTGGAACGGACCTGGACGACCACCGCGGGCGCCTGAAGACCCCTCACCTCGCGGGCAGCACGATCACCAGTTCGCCGCCGCGCAATTCGAGCGGCGGATGGGCGCCGCTTGCGTCCACCGTCACCTCCACGCAGGGCGCGTCCGGTCCATCCATCCGCACGGCAAGTCCGCCGGACTTCCAGCGCTGGACAAGCGCATCTCCACCGCGCGAAGGCAACACGCGCACGCACACCTGCGCGTCGGTCAGGCCTGCCGCGCGGACGAGTCGATCGACCTTGAGCGCTCCCCCCTCGGGGAGGTTGTAGGACCCGGGTCGCGGCACGGCGCCCTCCAGATGCACCGGCGCCGGCTCCTCGGTGCCCGGCGTCACCGCGATCGCGCGCTGCACCGCCTGCGCCGCAGCGGAATCGATGGCTTGCACGCGCGTCTGCGCCCTCAGCGCATCCACCTCGCGCTTGAAGTCGTCGATGGAGTGTCCCTGCCGCCAGAGCAGCGTCACCAGCACCGCGATCGCGGCAACCTGAAGCCCCGCGGCCGTGAAGAGGATCTTGCGCGTTCTCACGTTCATGCGTTGCTCCGGCGCCTCGCGCCTGCAGGCCTCCAGATGCAGGGCGGTGTCGCCGAACCGGCGCTCCGCTTCCGCACGAGCCGCCGCGGGCGTGAGACCCTCGCGCTGCAGCGCCTCGGCGCAATGCTGCACATGCAGCTCAAACTCGTCCGCAATGGCGTCGGGGGTCGCCGCATGCGTGCCGGAGAGGTCTCGATTCAGTCCGCCCATGCCAGACCCCGCATCTCCAACGCCGGCGCGCCCCCGTCCAGCACCGCCGTCACCGCCGCCGACACGCGACGCCACGCCGACGCGTCCGCCTTCAGGCGCCTCTGCCCCGCCGGCGTGACGCGATAGAAACGCGCGCGACGGTTGTTCTCGCTGGTGCCCCACTCGGCCACCAGCTGCTTGAGCCGCACCAGTCGGTGAAGCGCGGGATACAGCGAGCCTTCCTCCACGAGCAGCTGGCCCCGGGATCGCTCCTTGATGCGCCGGGCGACGGCGTAGCCATGAAGCGGACCCCGCGACACCGCCTGCAGGATCAGCAGATCCAGCGTGCCGGGCGGGATGTCGGGGCGGTCCTGGTCCTTGGTGGGCAAGCGGATTCTCCGTGGGGCGACGCAGCGCGCCGTCGCTTCCCTTGTGCTGCAAGGGAAGATAGGGCCGCTCCCCTTGCGTGTCAAGGGGAACAAGGATCTGCGGCCGTGCAGCCGACCCGTCGTCCATGGTCCGGCACCCCCGCAACCGCCTCACGGTGTCCCGGTTCAACACTCCATGAATCTGCTCATCCTCGGCGGCACCTCCTTCCTCGGACCGGCGATCGTCGAGAGCGCCC
>CAZKHO010000183.1:0-3322 GCA_964552505.1 uncultured Bifidobacterium sp.
GCAACCCCAAGAACCTGGTGAAGGCCACCTTCGCCGCCCTCGACCGCCTGCGCACCCGCGAGAGCGTGGAGAGCGTGCGCGGCGTCACGCTGGGCACCACCGCCGTGGAGGACGCCATCCGCAAGGGTGCCGCCGCCATGCCGGCCGCCCGCAGCGGCGAGAAGGCCCAGGCCCCGGTGAACACCGTCGGCGACGACCGTCGCGGTGGTCGCGGCGGCCGTGGCGGTCCGGGCCGTGGGCCCGGCCGTGGTCGCGGCGGCTTCGACGGCGGAGCGCCGTCCGCTCCGTCCGCGCCTGCCGCTCCGGAGAGCGCCGGCGACGCTCCGGCCGCCGGCTGATTCCAAACGATCGATCCGAAGACAGGAGATTCCTCCCATGATGATCCATGACATCACTGCCAAGGTCGGCGCGCACAAGAAGCGCACGCGCGTCGGTCGCGGCGAAGGCAGCGGCAAGGGCGGCACCAGCGGCCGCGGCCACAAGGGCGCCAAGAGCCGCGCCGGCTGGAGCAGCCGTCCCGGCTACCAGGGCGGCAGCACCCCCATCGCCCGTCGCTTCCCCAAGCGCGGCTTCTCCAACGCCGGCTTCCGCACGCTCTTCCACGAGGTGAACGTGCAGGCGCTGGAGAAGCACTTCAGCGCCGGCGCCACCGTGGACGCCAAGGCGCTGGCCGAGAAGGGCCTCATCCGCGACGCCAACCTGCCCGTCAAGGTTCTGGGCACCGGCGACCTGACCAAGAAGCTCACCGTCAACGCCGCCAAGTTCAGCGCCACGGCCAAGACCAAGATCGAGAAGGCCGGCGGCACCGCCGTGGCGGCCTGACAGGAACCCTCGCGCAGTGATCCAGGCCGCTCTCAACATCTTCCGGATCCCGGACCTGCGCAACCGCGTGCTGTTCACGCTGGGAATGCTGGTCATCTACCGGATCGGCTTCTGGATTCCGCTGGTGGGCGTGGACCAGTCGCAGCTGGCCAAGGCGGCCGAGAAGGCCAGCGAGAACGCGACCGGCTTCGGCCGCATCGTGCAGTTCGCCAGCATCTTCTCGGGCGGCAGCCTGCAGCAGAGCACGATCTTCGGCCTGGGCATCATGCCCTACATCACGGCGGGCATCATCTTCCAGCTGCTGGGTCAGGTGCTGCCGATCTTCCAGGACCTCAAGAAGGAAGGCGCGGGCGGGCAGCAGAAGCTGGCCGAGTGGACGCGCTACGCCACGGTGGGCCTGTGCGTCTTCCAGGGCTGGATGTGGCTCAGCTATCTCCGCGGCCAGAACCTGGTGCAGCCGCAGTTCGAGCAGGGGAGCGCGCTCATCGTCTTCTACGTGGCGGGCTTCTGCGCGCTGACCGCGGGCAGCCTGTTCCTGATGTGGCTGGGCGAGCAGATCGACAAGTACGGCATCGGCAACGGCATCAGCATCATCCTGACCGCCGGCATCCTGGCGCGCATGCCCAACGCCATCGGCTGGGTGGTGGACAACTTCAACCCGCGCCAGTCCAGCGACGCCGAGGGCCGCATCGGTCTGGTGGGTCTGGCGCTGCTGGTGGCCGGCTTCCTGGCCGTGACCGCCGGTGCCATCGTGATCACCGTGGCCCAGCGCCGGATCCCCATCCAGCAGGCCAAGCACACCGTGGGCCGCAAGGTCTACGGCGGCCAGAAGCTCTACCTGCCCCTGCGCCTCAATCACGCCGGCGTGATGCCCATCATCTTCGCCAGCAGCTTCATGGTCTTCCCGTCGGCCTTCTTCGGCTGGCTGGCGGGCAACGTGCAGGCGGGCGGCGAGCCCGGCATGCTGGGCAAGATCGGCATCTTCCTGAGCGAAGCCTTCCAGAGCGGCGCGTACCCGTACGTGGTGCTCGAGATCACGCTGATCTACTTCTTCAGCTACTTCTGGACCACCGTGCAGTTCAGCCCCGACGAGATGTCGAAGCAGCTGCGCGACCACGGCAGCATGATCCCGGGCATCCGTCCGGGTCCGTTCACCGCCGACTATCTCGAGCGGATCATGGAGCGCATCACCTACGTGGGTGCCGGCTTCCTGGCGGTCATCGCCATCATCCCCACGCTGGTCACGCAGCAGCTGGGCATCCCGTTCAACGTGAGCCAGTTCCTGGGCGGCACCGGTCTGCTGATCGTGGTGAGCGTGGGCCTGGACGTGCTGCAGCGCATCGAGGCGCAGCTGCTCATGCGCAACTACGCCGGCTTCCTCTCGGGCGGCGGCGAGACGGCGGGACCCCGCCTGCGGAGCGCCCGCGGATGACCCACGCCGCTCCCCAGGATCGCGCCGGCACCGCCACCCGTTCGTGGTGGGTGCGTCTGGACACCGGCGCCGCCGAGCGCCTGAGCGGCCGTCCGGCCGACGAGCGCCGCGGGCCCAGCCTGCCGCGCCGTGCCGGCGTCGCGGAGATCCGCACGCCCGCCGAGATCGAGCTGATGGCCGAAGCCGGCCGCGTGGCCGCCGTGGCCCTGCGCGCCGCAAGCGCGGCCTGCGTCCCCGGCGCCACCACCGCCGCGGTGGACGGTGCCGCCTCCGGCGTGATCGCCGCCGAGCGCTGCGAGCCCGCCTTCCTTGGACTTCGAACCGCCCCCGACGCGCCCGCCTTCCCGGCCGCCACCTGCGTGAGCGTGAACGAGCAGGTGGTGCACGGCGTGCCCGGCGAGCGCCGCCTGATGGACGGCGACGTGGTGAAGATCGACTGCGGCGTGCGTTGCCGCGGCTGGTGCGCCGACGCCGCCGTGACGGTGGTGGTGGGCCAGGCCGCCGACGACCGCTTCGCCATGGTGGCCCGCGCCCGCGCCATGCTGGACGAGGCCATCGCCATGGTGGCGCCCGGCCGTCGTTGGAGCGAGATCGCCGAGCGCCTGCAGTGCATGGCACTGGAGGGCGGCTACGGCCTGCTCACCGACCTGATCGGCCACGGCATCGGTCGCACGCTGCACGAGTGGCCCGAGGCCCCGAACTCGCTCAGCCGTTCGCTGCTGACGCGCCGCGACTTCACCCTGCTGCCCGGCATGACCCTGGCCATCGAGCCCATGCTGGCCATGGTGGGGGGCCAGCCGGTGCGCCGCGACCAGGACGGCCACCCCATGGGCGTGGCCACCCGCGTGGCGGCCGACGGCTGGACGGTGGAGGCCCTGAGCGGCCTGCCCAGCGCGCACTTCGAGCACACCGTGGCCGTCACCGGTCACGGCGCCCGCGTCCTGACCCGCCTTGCACCGGAGGTCCGCTGATGGGCAAGGACGACAAGATCACCCTGGACGCGGAGGTCACCGAGGCCCTGCCGGACGCCATGTTCAAGGTGCGCCTGCAGAACAACCAGGAGATCCT
>CAZKHO010000184.1:0-3316 GCA_964552505.1 uncultured Bifidobacterium sp.
TTCCGCTGGCCTACAACAAGGACCTGCAGGAGGACAAGGAGCCGCTGTTCGACGCCATGGACACGCTCAGCCTGTGCCTGCGCGTCACGCCGCGCGTGCTGCGCAGCCTGAAGGTGGACCGGGAGCGTGCGCGCAAGGCCGCCATCGCGGGCTACGCCAACGCCACCGAACTTGCCGACTACCTGGTGCGCAAGGGCGTGCCCTTCCGCGAGGCGCACGGGCAGGTGGGCCTGCTGGTGCGCGAGGCCATCCGTCAGGGCAAGCCGCTGGAGGCGCTCACCGTGGAGGAGATGGCCACGCTGGCTCCCAAGGTGGAGAAGGACGTCTACGTCACGCTGACGGTGGACGCGGCCATCGGTCGTCGAAGCGTCCCGGGAGGCACCTCGCCCGATCAGGTGCTGGCGCGCGTGCGCGAGGCGCGCCGCAGCCTGCGCAACGCCCGACGACCCAAGCGCAAGGCGGCTGGCGGCGCCAGCGGCCTGCGCGACGCCTGCGTGGACGATCTGGACGACATCTGCCGGCTGGTGGACCTCTGGAGCAGCAAGGGTGAGAACCTGCCCCGGCCGCGCCAGGAGATCCTGGAGAAGATCACCGACTTCGGCGTGGCGGTGGTGGACGGCAAGGTGCGCGGCTGCGCCAGCCTCTGGGTGTACGAGGCGGACCTGGCCGAGATCCGCTCGCTGGGCATCGATGAGGGCTTCCACGGCCGCGGCCTGGGGCGTCAGCTGGTGCAGTTCTTCCTGGAGAAGGCCAAGGGCCTGGGCATCAAGCGCGTCTTCGTGCTCACCCGCATGCCGGCCTTCTTCGAGAAGTGCGGCTTCCGGACCGTGAGCGTGAACAGCCTGCCCCAGAAGGTGACCAAGGACTGCGCCAAGTGCCCCAAGAACCACGCCTGCGACGAGATCGCCATGGTGCAGGACCTGAACACGGAGAACGGATCATGACGCTCGCCGGCCCCGCACCCGCCACCATGGTGGCTCCGCCGCTTCCCAAGGGCTTCGCCGCCGCGTCCGTGAGCGCCGGCATCAAGACCACGGGCGCGCCGGACCTGGCCCTGATCCGCTGTCCCGCCGGCGCGGTGGCCGCCGCCATGTTCACCACCAACCGCTTCGCCGCGGCCCCGGTGCAGGCCAGCCGACGCAACCTGCGCGACTCGCGCGGGCACTGCAGCGCGCTGCTCGTGAACTCCGGATGCGCCAACGCGGCCACCGGACCGCAGGGCGACGCGGACGCCGAGCGCATGATCGACGCCGTGGCGGCCGCCTGCGACTGCACCCCCGCCGCGGTGCTGGTGAACAGCACCGGCGTCATCGGCAAGCGCCTGCCCATCGACCGCATCGTGGACGCCGTGCCGGCCCTGGCCGCGGCGTGCCGCGAGGGCAGCTGCGAACCGTTCGCGCGCGGCATCATGACCACCGACACGCGTCCCAAGACCAGCACCCGCACCCTGCCCGCGGCGCGTGGCGGCGAGGTGCGCGTGACCGGCATGGCCAAGGGCGCCGGCATGATCCATCCCAACATGGCCACCACCATCGTGGCCGTGACCACGGACGCGGAGGTCTCGCCCGCGGAACTGGACACCATGCTCCGTCACGCCGTGGACCGCAGCTTCCACCGCATCTCGATCGACGGCGACACCAGCACCAACGACTCGGTGTTCTGCCTGGCCAGCGGCGCGGCCGGGCCGGCGAGGGATCGCGCGGCGCTGCAGCAGGCGCTGGACCAGGTGCTGGGCGACCTGGCCCGCATGGTGGTGCAGGACGGCGAGGGCTTCACGCGCGGACTGGAAGTGCATGTGCGCGGCGCCGCCAGCGCCCAGGACGCGCTGGCCATCGCCCGCACGGTGGCCACCAGCACGCTGGTCCGTTGCGCCATCACCGGAGGCGATCCCAACTGGGGCCGCATCGTGGCGGCCGCGGGACGCAGCGGCGCGCGCCTGGATCCCCAGTCGCTGGTGGTCCGCACCGGCGGCCTCACGCTATTCGAGCACGGCGCCCCCACCTCCGTGGAGAAGGCGGCCGCCGAGAAGGCCTTTGCGCAGGACACCGTGGTGGTGGAACTGGACGTGGGCCTGGGCGGCGCGTCCGACTTCTTCCTGTCCAGCGGCCTCACAGAGGCCTATGTGCGCCTGAACGCCGACTACACCACCTGACGCATCCGGCCACGCACGCGCGCGCCCCTCACGGCCCGGCCAGCAGCTGGTCCCGAAGATCCGCGGCCTGCTGCACCAGAGGGTCGCCTTCGCCAAGGGCGGTGGCCAGATCCGCGGCCACCCGTGTGACCTCATGCCGCGCGTCCTGCACCCGGCCCAGCGTGGCCATGCAGTCCGAGTGATCCAGAGCCACCAGCGCCAGCAGCTGCAGACGCCACGGCGCGCGCCGTCGAAGCTGCAGCCATGCGGGCGCATCCAGGCCCGCCACGGCCTTCGCGTAGCTCTCCATGGCGGCCTCGCACTCGCCGCGGGCCTTCTGCAGCGTGGCGAGCGTGGCCCAGGCTTCGGCCGGGACCGCGCCCCCGGCCAGCACGCGGCCCTCCACGCAGGCGCGCAGACGCTCCTCCTGCTTGAGCAGGTTGGTCTCACCGGCCGCCATCCGCGCGCGCGCATGCTGCTCCAGCGCCAGCGATTCGCACGCCTGCGCCGGGGTGGGCGTGGACAACGCCAGACAGAGCGCGCGATTGAGATCCAGCGCAGCCTCCACGCGTCCCAGCGCCAGCAGCGCCTCCGCACGAAGGAGCGCGTGCCGCATGGATGCCTCGCTGGCCGCGGCCTTGGCGGGATCCAGTCCCTCGGTGGCCTGCACCACGGCCTCCGGCCCATGCGCGCACCACGCCGCCTCCAGCGGATCCTGCGCGGGCTCCACCGGACGCTCCGGGGCCTTCACCTCCACCAGTTCCACGGGAGCCGTGGCGTCCGGCACATGGGGCAGCGCCGGCCCGGACGCCGTGCGAAGGTCCTCGCGCACCCGCAGCAGCGCACGACCGCCCACCACCATGGCCACCACGGCCACCGCCAGTCCCAGGACCACGCGCCACCAAGCCGCCGCCCGGCGCCAGGAACGCATCAGAACTGCCGCAGGAAGCGCACGTCGTTGTCGAAGAGCCAGCGGATGTCGCTGATGCCGTGCCTACGCATGGCGATGCGCTCCACGCCCAGACCGAACGCGAAGCCGGTGAAGACCTCGGGGTCCACGCCCACCGACTGCAGCACGGCGGGATCCACCATGCCGCACCCGCCCAGCTCCACCCATCGCCATTCGCCCTTGATCTTCATCTTCATGTCCACCTCGGCGCTCGGCTCGGTGAACGGGAAGAAGCT
>CAZKHO010000185.1:0-3309 GCA_964552505.1 uncultured Bifidobacterium sp.
GAGCGCATGATCCGCGACATCTGGGACGGCATCGGCATCGTGAGCAAGGGGCCCATGAACCCGGAGAGCCCGGCGAGCGATCCGAGCGTGGCGCCGCTGCCGTTCGACCCCGAGAAGGCGAAGGCGCTGCTGGCCGAGGCGGGATGGAAGGACCGCGACGGCGACGGCATCCTGGAGAACGAGAAGGGCGACAAGTTCACCTTCGAGTACACCTACGCCACCGGCGGCGAGATCAGCGAGCGCATCGCGCGCTTCACGAAGGACAGCTACGGCCGGGCGGGCATCGTGATGAACACCCGGCCGGTGGACTGGAGCCGCTACCAGGAGCTGCTGAAGCTGCGCGACTTCGACGCCATCACCATGGGATGGGGCGCCAACGCGCCTGAGAGCGACCCCCGGCAGATCTGGCACAGCGAGAGCATGAAGGAGGGCGGCGACAACTTCACGCAGTGGGCCAGCAAGGACTGCGACGCCCTGATCGAGAAGGGCCGTCGCACCATGAACGAGGCCGACCGCATGCTGGTGTGGCGGCAGTTCGAGGCCTGCGTGGCCGAGGACCAGCCCTACACCTTCATCCGCGTGGCGCCGTGGCTGCGCCTGGTGAAGCGCGACTTCGGCAACGTGAACACCTACAAGACCGGACTGGAGCCGCAGGAGTTCTTCAGGGTCTCCGCGCAGCCGGCCGCCCACTGACGCCCGCGACGCATGGCCACGTACCTCGTCCGACGCCTGCTCTTCATGGTGCCCACGCTGCTGGGCATCACGTTGATGGTGTTCATGCTGCTGGCGCTGGCGCCGGGCGGCATCGGTGCAGGCCTGCAGGTGCAGGGCGGGCAGATGAGCGACACCAGCAAGGTGGCGCAGATGCAGGCGTATCTGGAGGATCGATACGGGCTGAACGACCCGGTGATCGTGCAGTACGTGCGCTGGCTGGGCCGGATCTCGCCGGTGAAGTTCGGCGTGCGCGACCTTCGCACGCCCAGCGGGGAGCGGATCCCGTTTCCGCGCCAGATCGACCTGCCCAGCCTGCCCGACGTGTTCGCGCCGCCGGCGACGCCCAAGGTGGTCTTCACGCCGGCCGACGGCGAGGAGGCCCCCACGGAGTTCCGGCGCCTGCAGCGCGAAGCCGAGGGCGCGCGGCGCGAGTACGTGGGAGCGGTGAGGATGTTCCGCGAGGCGGTGGCGGACGCGGCACGCGCGGTGGGTTCGCCGCTGGTGGAGCGCCTGGACGGCAAGGGCGGGGCGCGGCCGGCGGACTTTCAGGACGTGCTTCCGGTGATGGACGGCGCCGCCAAGGATCCGGCGCGTGCGAAGGCGGTGGGCGAGGCCCGCGCCAAGCTTGACGCGGCGGCCCGGACCATGCACGCCAAGTGGGCGCTGGCGGAGGAGACGCGCCAGCGATCCGCGATCGCCTTCCTGGCGCGGCCCTATCCGCCCAGCGGTCTGCCAATCGTGCCGGACGTGATCTCGCTGGACACGGCCGACTTCGGGGTGGCCTTCTCCAAGAACCGACCGGTGTGGGACCTGATCCTGGCGGCGCTGCCGGTGACGCTGCTCATCAACCTGATCGCCTTCCCCATCTCCTACCTGGTGGCCGTGCCCACGGGCGTGGTGGCCAGCGTGCGCCGCGGCGGCTGGTTCGACGTGTTCACGGGCGTGCTGTACCTGTCCCTCTATTCCATCCCCACGGTGCTGGCCGGCGTCTTCGCGATCGGCTTCCTGGCCAACAAGCAGTATCTGGGCCTGTTCCCGGTGAGCGGCCTGCACGACACGGCGGCGGAGGCGATGACCTTCCTGCCGTCCACCGACGCCGCGGGCCGCTGGCAGTCCGGCTGGCTGGCGGACCTGCTCTGGCACGTGGCGCTGCCGGTGCTGTGCCTGGTGTACGGCTCGTTCGCCATCCTCTCCAAGCAGACGCGCGCCGCGATGCTGGAGAACCTGAGCGCGGACTACGTGCGCACCGCCAAGGCCAAGGGCGTGCCCAACGACGAGGTGGTGGTGCGTCACGTCTTCCGCAACAGCCTGATGCCGCTCATCACCATGTTCGTGGGCATCTTCCCCGCCATGCTGGCCGGCAGCGTGGTCATCGAGCGCATCTTCAGCGTGCCCGGCATGGGAAGCCTGGTGATCGAGGCCATCGGCCTGCGCGATCGCGAACTGATCCTGGCGGACACGCTCATGATCGCCCTGGTGAACGTGGTGGCGCTGCTGCTGGCGGACATCCTGTACGCGGTGGCCGACCCGAGGGTGAGCTATGAGTGACGCGCCGCAGGTGATCTCGGGCATCGACGCCATGCGCGGCGTGGGCCAGCAGCGCGCCAAGGGCTTCTGGGCCGACGTGTGGGACCGCGTGTTGCGCCGTGGCGGCGCGCGGTTCGGGCTGGCGTGGATCCTGGTGGTGGGGTTCTTCGCGGTGTTCGCGCCGCTGCTGGCCAACGCGCATCCGTGGATGCTGGAGCGGCTGGACAAGGCGGGTGCCGTCACGGGCCGCAGCTGGCCGCTGCTGGCCAACCTGTCCGCGCCGGACTGGACGCTGCTGGCGGGGGCCTTGGTGGGCGTGCCGTGGATCGTGTTCGGTTCGCGGCGGCTTTCCCGTGGGCAGCGGATGGGCGTGCTGGTGACCTGCGCGCTGCAGGCGGGCCTGGTGGTGGCGCTGGCGCCGGCGATCATCGCGTGGTGCGGCGAGCCCCTGCGTGCCGAGGGGCTGAAGGCGTTCGCGCGGAGCGGCTCGGGCGAATGGACCATCGCGGGCGTGCTGGCGACGGGCGCCGCCCTGGCGGCGGCCTGGGTGCCCACGGCGCTCTCCCGCGCACGGCGCGTGGCGCTGGGGGCGGCGGTGTCCGCGCTGGCGGCGGTGATCGCGGTGCAGGCGGGCGGCGCCACGCTGGTGAACTACGAGCGATATCAGGAGCAGGAGGCCGCGGGGGAGATCCGCTGCACCTGGGCGCCCATTCCCTGGAGTCCCAAGTACAGCCGGAGCGACATGATCGCCGCGGCGCCGGGTGCCCGCGTGGAGGACCTGCCCAATCTTGCAAGCTGGAAGGGCACTCCCTTCGGTGCGCGCCGCACCTGGCTGGGCACGGACGCGCTGGGCGGCGACGTGCTCTCGCAGATGCTGTGGGCGTGCAGGCTCTCCATCTCCATCGGTCTGGTGTCCACCGGCATCAGCGTGCTGATCGGCGTGACCATCGGAAGCGTGATGGGCTACTTCGGCGGATGGGTGGACATGATCCTGTTCCGCGTGGTCGAGGTCTTCATGGCCGTGCCGGTGCTGTTCCTGCTGATCGTGGCGGCGGGCGTGCTGCCGCG
>CAZKHO010000186.1:0-3289 GCA_964552505.1 uncultured Bifidobacterium sp.
TGGTGATCCACCGCGGCATCGACCCGCTGCCCATCGGCCAGCAGATGAAGGCCGAGGCGGAAGGTCAGGGCATCACGGGATGGGTGGCCACCACCGGCGAGAGCGTGCTCTGCCGGGATCCGCAGCACGACCCGCGCTACATGGCGGGTCTGCCGGGCTGCCGCTGCGCGCTCACCGCGCCGCTGCTGCTGCACGACCGCGTGGTGGGCACGGCCAACCTGGAGAGCGGCGATCCGCGCGCCTTCGAGGAGGAGGACCGACTGCTGCTGGAGCTGTACGGGCGCTACATCGCCATGGCGCTCAACATCCTGGACATGCTGATCGTGGAGCGCTACACCACCAACCAGCGCGTCAGCGGCAGCGTGCGCGAGGAGATCGCGGTGCCGGTGCGCAGCGTGCGCGAGGCGCTGGACGCGGCCAAGGCCAAGGCGTCCGGCGAGGTGGCCGAGGCGCTCCGCCGGCTGGAGACCAATCTGGGCACGCTGGAGTCGCGGCTGAAGGCCGCCAGCGAGGGCTTCCGCGGCGTGCTGGGCGTGGACCGCGTGGAAGGCCGCGTGGGCGAGGCCAGCCTGCTGGAGGGCAAGCGCGTGCTGGTGGTGGACGACGAGCCCGGCATCCGCGAGGCCATCGACACCATCCTGGGACAGCAGGGTGCGGTGGTGAGCGTGTTCGACTCGGGCACCGCGGCGCTGCAGGCGCTGGCGCAGGCCAAGGCGGACGGTCCCATGTTCGACATGGTGGTCAGCGACGTGCGCATGCCCGACCGCAACGGCTACGAGATCTTCCGAGCCGCCAAGGACTGCGACGCCGACATGCCCGTGATCCTGATGACGGGCTTCGGCTACGACCCGCACCACAGCATCGTGCGCTCCAGCCAGGAAGGCCTGCACTGCTTCCTGTTCAAGCCGTTCCAGGCGCAGCAGCTGCTGGACGAGGTGAAGAAGGCGCTCACCGAGAAGCCGCCGGCGCCTCAGCCCGACCCGGACTGACGCCGCGCGTCAGACCGCCCGGTCCGCCACCAGCACCCGGTCCAGATCCTCGTGATCGCGCTCCACGGCGCGGAAGGCCAGGTCGTGGCAGGACTCCGTCAGGCGACGGACCGCCGCACCCTGGGACGCGGCGATCTCCACCAGCAGCCGCCCACCGGGCTTGAGCCACGCGCCCGCCCCGCGCACCAGCGGCGTCAGCACCCGAAGGCCGTCCGGGCCGCCGCGCAGCGCCGTGGCAGGCTCGTGGTCGCGCACGTTGGGCTGGCATTGCGCAAACTCGGCGTCGCTGACGTACGGCGGATTGGCCAGCACCAGGTCGAAGGTGCCGCGCTCGTCCGGGTGCAGCGGCTGGAACAGGTCGCCGATGCGCAGTTCCATGCGGTCCTGCATGCCGTGCCGGGTGGCGTTGCGACTTGCCAGGTCGATCGCCGCAGGCACCAGGTCCGTGGCCACGGCCGTGGCGTCCACGGGCGGCACCGGCGGTTCGCCCGTGCCGCGCCTGGGCGTGACCAGCGCCGCCACCACGCTCACCGCCACGCAGCCTGAACCCGTGCACAGGTCGAGCACGCGCACCGCGCCGCCGCGCGCGCGCGCCCACGCCACCGCCAGCTCCACCAGGGTCTCGGTGGCGGGCCGGGGAATGAGCGTGCTGCGCTCCACGAAGAAGGGCCGCGCGTGGAACCAGGTCTCGCCCACCAGGTACTGCACGGGCTCGTGCGCGCCCGCGCGCTTGACCAGCTCTCGCAGGCGCGCGAGTTCCACGGCGCTGGCCGGGCGGTCCACCTCCATGTAGAGGCGCGTGCGTTCGCAGCCGAAGACGTGGGAGAGCAGCAGCTCCGCGCAGATCCGCGGCGAGTCGATGGACTTCTCCGAGAGGAACCCGGTGATCCACTGCAGCAGTCGACGGGTGGTCCACGGGCCGTCGGTGCGCGTGGCGTCGGTGGCGGGCATGGGGCCAGTCTAGGTGCAGCCCGCGCGAGGCTTCGCGCCGGCAGCCGCTACGCCGCCCCGGAAGCGGCGGGACATCCCGTATCATTGCCCGCCCGGCGGAGACCCCCCGGAGACCCCAGGAGCCCCATGTCCGACGTCCCATCCATCCTTGATCGAATCGCCGGCGTGGCGCGCAACAGCGGCTGCTTCGGAGACGTCGAGCTGAAGGGTTCCACGCTCCGCTGCGCGGCCAAGGAGGCCGCCGCCGAGGCGTGGTACACGGTGCAGCACGAGGGCGGCGGCTGGTGCGTCAGCCTCTCCACGGCGGACCGCTGGCTCAGCGAGAGCATCGAGACCGACCTGCTTCACTTTGGCGACCCGGTGGAGGAGCTCATCGAGGAGGAACTGGTGGAGCTGGGCGGTCAGGGACCGGTGCCGGCACCCAGGCACTTCCGAGCCGACGATCGCAGCTACGTGTTCGTGAGCCGCGTGCCTGAGGCGCCCGGCGACGCCAACCACGTGGCCGGCCATGTGGGGCGCTGGCTGCTGGCCTACGAGGCCGCCTTCCGCAACCTGGGCGACATGAGCGGCGGCGACGAGGACTGACGTGGCCCGCAAGGTGCTCATGCTGGGATGGGAATTCCCCCCGTTCATCTCGGGTGGGCTGGGCACGGCCTGCTTCGGCCTGACCAAGGCGCTGGACCGTCGCGACTGCGACGTGACCTTCGTGCTGCCCAAGCATGTGGACGCCAGCTACGCCAGCCACGTGAACCTGATGAGCCCGGCGAGCGTGCAGGCGCATCCCTCGCTGCCGCCACCGGAGGCGGTGGTCAAGGTGCGCGAGACCACCGCCGCCGCAAGCGCCCCGCTGCCCGCCCAGGTGCTGGAGACCATCCAGCGCAACCTGCATCGCGTGACCACGCTGGGACTTCCCATGACGGCGCCCGCGCCGTACAGCAGCTCCCTGCCGTCCACCGTGGTCCGGATGGCGCTGGAGAGCGCCACGCTGCGGCGCGTGCTGCGCCTGCCCGAGCATCTGAGCCCCGAACTTCGCACGCAGCTGCTGACCGAACTGGCGGTGCAGGACGCCGTGCCCGAGTCGGGAGGCCGCGGCGCCGAGACCTTCCAGGCGCGCGGCAGCGACTACGGCGGCGACCTGATCGCCGAAGCCGAGCGTTACGCGCGCTTCTGCGTGGCCGCGGCGCGCGGACTGGACTTCGACGTGATCCACGCGCACGACTGGCTCACCTACCCCGCAGGCCTGGCGGTGGCGCGCATGAGCGGCAAGCCGCTGGTGGTGCATGTGCACAGCACGGAGTTCGACCGCAGCGGCGAGCACGTGAACCAGCCGCTCTACAACATCGAGCGTC
>CAZKHO010000187.1:0-3284 GCA_964552505.1 uncultured Bifidobacterium sp.
AGCATCCAGAGCCAGATCCTGAACCTGCTCAAGGACCTGCAGGCGGAGTTCGGCCTGAGCTACCTGTTCATCAGCCACGACATGGCGGTCATCCATCACATCTGCGACCGGATCGCGGTGATGAACAACGGTCGCATCGTGGAGTCCGGCACGCGCGACCAGATCATCCGGACGCCTCAGGACGCGTACACGCGGCGCCTGCTGGCCGCGGTGCCCGAGGCCGATCCGCGCCGACCGCGCCGACAGGCGACCGTGGCCGTCGACGCGAGGATGTGATGCGGGTCACCGGCCGTTCGATCGTGATCTTCGTGGCCGTGGTGGGGGCGGCGGCGTTCGCGTCAGGCTGGTGGATGACCTCGGCCGTGCGTGAGACGGCGCGTCGCACCGACGGCGAGCTGACTTCGCTGGCGGCCATGCTGCACGCCTGGGCCGGCGCTCACGGCGGCGACTATCCCACCTCGGAAGCCGCGTTCCTGGCGGGGTGCGCGGATGCGGATCGAGGCGCCGCGGAGGCCACGCTCCGGCATCTGCAGGTGCGCTGGCCGCCCACCGGGGACCTGGCGCCGGTGCTGGAGGCCAACGGCCTTCCCAGCGGCCTGGGCACGCTGGATCGCCTCAACGGGGGGCTGCGCGATTCGGCGCGGCGTCACGCGGGATCCGGGACGGCGCCGGCCACGCCATAATGGGCGAATGCCCGATCCGGCCACGACCAGCGGTTCCGTCAGCACCTCCAGCGCCGCCGATCGGCCCATCGAGCGCGTGAAGCCCGAAGGTCCCATGGCGGACCTGATGCAGGGCGACGCGCGCTGGCAGATCCCCGTGCACGAGCACGGCTTCATCGCGCTGGTGGACGTGATGCCGCGTCTGGTGCCGCAGGGGCAGACCGCCGACGCCGCCATCGTGCAGGCCGCACGGGTGAGCTACGGCGCCGGCACCAAGCAGGTGAGCGAGGATCGCACGCTGGTGCGCTACCTGCTGCGCCACCGCCACACCACGCCGTTCGAGATGGTGGAGCTGAAGTTCCACGTGGCCATGCCCATGTTCGTGGCGCGGCAGTGGATCCGGCACCGGACGGCCAACGTGAACGAGTACTCGGCGCGCTACTCCATCGTGCCCGACCGCTTCTACCGCCCCACCGTGGAGGGTGTCCGCAAGCAGAGCACCGTGAACCGGCAGGGCGGCGACGAGCCCATCGACGCGGGCACGGCGGAGCAGTTCCTCCACCTGCTGGACAAGGCGGAGGCCAACTACCGCGAGTACCTGCAGCTCACCGAGCGCGGCGTGGCCCGCGAACTGGCCCGCGCCGCGCTGCCGGTGAGCGTCTACACCGAGTGGTACTGGAAGTGCGATCTGCACAACACGCTGCGCTTCCTCTCGCTGCGCATGGAATCCCACGCGCAGCAGGAGATCCAGGACTTTGCGCGCGCCATGTACCGGCTCATCCAGCCGCTGGCGCCGGCCACCTGCGAGGCCTTCATGGACTACGACTTCGAGTCCATGCACCTCTCCCGTCTGGAGGTGGAGGCCATCCGTTCCGGCGGACCGCTGGCTTCCCAGAACAAGCGGGAGCAGGCGGAATTCGACGCCAAGAAGGCCCGGCTGGGCCTCTGACGCATGTCGTTCGAGACGGTCACGGCGCCCACCGGCGTGGTGTGGCGACGCTCCTCGCTGCTGCGAACGGCGGGCGTTCCGCACGCCTTCAGCACGCGTCTGGGCGGCGTGAGTCCCGCGCCCTTCGACTCGCTCAATCTGGGGCTGGCGGACGCCCCGGGTGAGCCGGACCTGTGGCTGCGCGTGCAGGAGAACTGGCGGCTGTTCCTGGAGGCGGCCGGCCTGTCCGGGCGGACGCTGGTGCGCGCGCGGCAGGTGCACGGCTGCACGGTGCTCCAGGCGGACCGGCAGCCGGACGCCGTTCGCACGGAGCCGCCGTTCATGGACGGTGACGGACTGATCTCCGGCCACCCTGGACATGTGCTGGCCGTGCGCGTGGCGGACTGCGCGCCGGTGCTGCTGGTGGATCCGGAAGCGGGTCTGGTGGCGGCGGTGCACGCGGGGTGGCGCGGCGTGGTGGGCGAGATCGTGCCTCGGGCGGTGGCGGATCTGGCGGGGCGCGGGGCTCGTCCGGAGCGGATCCTGGCGGCCGTGGGGGCGTGCATCGGGGCGCAGGCCTTCCAGGTGGGAATGGAGGTGGTGGAAGCGTTCCGGGCGGTGGATCTGGGGCTTGCGATTGGCCCCGATCCCGAGCCCGGCCGGGCGCGAGCGGACGTGCGTGGTGCGCTGGAGATCCAGTTGCGGCGTGCAGGTCTTTCGGCGGGTCACATCGACATGGATCCCGGCTGCACGGTGGCAGATCCAACGAACCTGTTCAGTTACCGCCGGGATGGCTCAAGAAGCGGACGCATGGCTTGTATTATTGGACTTTAGTCCGCTGGTTGCATCGGTTGGGTTGGATGTGAGCGGATCCCGGGGGGGCCAGGTTTGAGCCTGCAAAAGCCCTGATCCGGTCGAGTTTCCCTTGCCGAGCCCCGAAAAGCGTGTCTAATGCGGGCGTCCGGAACATTTCGTGGTGCGGGTTCGTGGACGACATCCAGAGGTATGGACAAGGGCTGCCACCGTCTCATGACGGTGGCGGTTGTTTTTGGACCGTTCAAAGTCGGGCTCAAGGTGGGTCGGTATCTTCCCGAACTCGTTTCGCGTCCCCCGAGACACCCCCTGGAACCGACCCCCATGGCCACCGCGACCGTCCACAAGGAACTCCTTGCCCGCATCGAGCAGTGCCAGGCCCGTGTGGGCGTGATCGGCCTGGGCTACGTGGGTCTCCCGCTGGCCCACGCCCTGCACGGAGGCGGCCTTCCGGTGATCGGCTTCGACATCGACCCAGGCAAGCCGAAGGCGATCAAGGAGGGTCGGAACTACCTGCAGCACCTCGGTGACAACATGATCACCGACCTGCGGGACAGCAAGCGCTTCGAGGCCACCACCGACTTCGGCCGCCTGGGCGAGTGCGACGTCATCATCGTGGCGGTGCCCACGCCGCTGGGCCGTCACCACGAGCCGGACATCAGCTACATCCTGGCCACGGCCGAGGCCATCGGCCGGACGCTCCGCAAGGGCCAGCTCATCATCCTGGAGAGCACCACCTATCCGGGCACCACCCGCGACGACATGATGCCGGCGGTCTTCAAGGCCGCGGGCGAGAAGGGCAAGGGTCTGGCGCTGGGGGTGGACGTGTTCGGCGCCTTCAGCCCCGAGCGCGAGGATCCGGGTCGCAAGAGCCACAACAC
>CAZKHO010000188.1:0-3164 GCA_964552505.1 uncultured Bifidobacterium sp.
GCGAGCTGGCGCACGGCTATGTGAAGGCCGTGACCGACCAGGTCAAGATGGGCGACGTGATCAAGGTGAAGGTCATCAACGTGGACGAGAACGGCCGCATCAAGCTGAGCCGCAAGGCCCTGCTGCCGGCCCCGGAGCCCGTGGCCAAGGGCGGCTGATCGCCGTTCTCCCATCGTCTGAAACCCCCACGGGCGCGGCGTCCAGCCGCGCCCGTTTCATTTCCGGCTCTCGCCAAGAAACCCGCAAGGATCACTTGCGGAACCCCGGATTATGGGCCAGAATGAGGGCGCCGGTCCTGACCCTTCATCTCCGCTGGAGCCTTTGACATGAGCGACACCACCGAACTGAACAACATCGAAGGCAACGTGAAGTGGTTCGATCCCCGCAAGGGCTACGGCTTCATCGTGGGACCCCAGAGTCAGGACATCTTCGTTCACTTCTCGGTGATCGATCAGGTCGAGGGCTTCAAGACCCTTCGCGACGGCGAGGCCGTGGTGTACTCCGCCGCCAAGGGCCAGAAGGGCTGGTCGGCCACCAAGGTGAAGAGCCTTCGCGTGGCCACGCCGCGCCCGGCCACCGCAGGCTGACCAAAGCCGCCGCTCCGTTCCACTCCGACGCGGCCGCGCGCCTCCCGCGCCTCCGCGTCGCTTCGTTTCCATGATGCAGGAGACCCCCACTGGCACCGCCCCTGGCACGATCGCCGCGCTGACGCTCGGCGCAGGCTTCGCCGCGGGCATGGCGCTGGCGTGGCTGCTGGCCGCCCGTTCGCTTCGGCGGCGTGCGGAGCGGATCGTGGAGGCCGAGCGCCGCGCGCAGGCCGCGGAGCGGCAGCTGGAACTCAACAGCATGACCAGCGGTCTGGCGCACGAGATCAAGAACCCGCTCAGCACCCTCAACATGAACGCCAGCCTGCTCCGCGAAGCGCTGCTGGACGCGGAACTGCCGGAGTCGGCCATGTTCGAGGTGAACCGCCGCCTGGACGCCCTCACCCGCGAGACCTCGCGCGTGAAGGACATCCTGGACGACTTCCTCCGCTTCGCCGGTCGCATGCGCCTGGATCCGCAGCCCAGGGACCTTCGCGAGATCGTGCACGAGATGGTGGACTTCTTCCAGCCGCAGGCCGAGCGTGCCGGCGTGCTGGTCCGCGTGGACATGCCGGGCGTGCCGGTGACGACGCGCGTGGACCAGAAGCTGCTCAAGCAGGCGATGCTCAACCTGGCCATCAACGCGGTGCAGGCGATGAATCCGGATGGCACCGCGCGGCCGGGCGAACGGCGCGGCGAGCTGATGTTCCGCCTGGAGCTGGATTCCACCGGAGACCAGGCGCGGCTCAGCGTGATCGACGACGGACCCGGCATACCGGAGGACCGCCGCGCCACGCTGTTCAGGCCCTACGCCAGCACCAAGCCCGGCGGCACCGGCCTGGGTCTGGCCACCACGCGCCGGATCGTGGAGGAGCACGGCGGCGCGGTGAAGGTCTTCAACGGCCCTCAGGGCGGCGCCTGCTTCACGCTCTGCCTGCCGCTGCAAGGGCCCCCGCCACGCCCGGAGACGCCGGGCGCCTGAGCGCCGCGGACCTCAGTCCAGCCAGTCCTTGGCCTTCAGGCGCTGCGGCACGTACTCCTCAGTGACGTAGCTGATGTCCTTGGTGATCAGCGACTCCACCTCCATCTTGAAGCCACTGGAGAGCAGACCTTCGATCTCCTTCTGCCAGCCCTTGTGGCCCTCGAACCACGGGTAGGCGGCGATCTCCTTGGCGCGCTTGATGTCGTTGTCGTTCAGCGCGATCTGCACGTCGTCCGAGAGTCCGCAGGCCTTGTAGTCCTTCGCGCGGATGCCCAGGAACTTGGCCTCGGGAATGGCCAGACGCTCGCTCTCGAACGCCAGCGAGATGCTGCCCTGCTTGATCACGCTGTAGATGTAGTGCCCCCACGGGTCGCAGTCGAGCAGGCAGTAGATCGGCAGTCCCAGTTCCTCGTGCAGGCGTCGAAGCAGACGACGCACGCCGCGCGGCGGCTGGCCGCCGCCCTCGGTCAGGATGCAGTTGTGCTTCTCCCAGAAGCGGTCCTCGTTGAAGCGGCTCCAGACGGTGTTCTTCTCCACGTGCAGCACGAACTTCGCCTCGCACTTCTTGAACTGGATCACGTCCGGCTCCACGATGCTGGGAATGGCGTAGCCGCCGCTGCCCATGCGACGGCAATCGATCTCGTCGCCGGAGTCCACCAGCGTGATGTTGCCCACCATGGTGCCGGCCTTCTTGGCGAAGATGTGCAGCTCCTCGCGCAGGGCGCCCAGCGACACCTCCAGGTCCTCCAGGATGCCGTCCGACTCGTCCTGATCGGCGAAGGTCTTCTCCTTCGTGCCCGCGACGGTGTGCAGACCCTTGTAGAACATTCCACGAAGGCTCAGCGTCTTGTCGGCGGCGATCAGGTCCTTCACGCTGCTGCCGTGCAGCATGGTCTGCATGAAGCTCTTGGCCTGGTTCAGGTTGAAGAGCTGCCGCTCCTGCGCGGCGTCGCCCATCTGCAGGATGCCCTTCTTGCGGTTCCAGATGGTGTTGCTGCGGGCGCGCGTGGGCACCGAGACCACCGGCTCACGACCGCCCAGCGCCTTCTTCGCCACCCCGTCCGCCATCTCCACGATCTTCCGCTCGGTGACCGCGTCCCGTGCCTTGGTCGCCGCGTTGCCTGACTTGCTCTTGGCCATGGTTCGTTCCTTGAAGTTCGCGATCGATCAGAAGAGGCTGGGGCCGTCGCCGCCGCGCCTGCCGCGAGTCCTGCCCGGAGGGGTGGGCTTCTCGGGAGACTTTCCGCGCTTGGGAGCCGCCTCCGGCACCGGCGGCGCCGACACGCGGTCGCTGGCCGGGGCCGGCGCGATGGCGCTCTCCACCACGATCACGCCGTCCTCGTCCATCGGCTCGTCCTTCACCACCTTGCCGTCCTCGTCCAGCACCTGGTCGGCCTGCGCCGTGCGCTTGCGCGCCTGCTCCAGCAGCGCGTCGTAGAGCTTGCGCGCGTCGGTGCCGGTGATGGCGTTCACCGCCTTGCTGATCTCGCCGATGTAGCGCTCGAAGATGTCGCGACGCTCGCCCTCGCGGCGCATGCGCTGCCGCTTGCGCAGGTAGGTGCCGAGCTTGCGGCCGCACTCCATGAGCGCCAGCCGCA
>CAZKHO010000189.1:0-3126 GCA_964552505.1 uncultured Bifidobacterium sp.
CGCACCTCGATGCCGGTGGGCTGGTGGATCAGGTGCACCGCCGTGGCCACCTTGTTCACGTTCTGGCCGCCCGGGCCCTGGGCGGTGGTGAGGATCTCGCGCACCTCGGCGGGATCCACCTCGCTCTCCACGCTCTCGGGCTCGCTCAGCACCGCCACGGTGGCCGTGCTGGTGTGCACGCGTCCGGCGGCCTCGGTGGCCGGCACGCGCTTCACCTGATGGACGCCGCCCTCGTAGCCCAGTGCCTTCCAGCAGCCCGGCCCTTCGATGCGCACGATGGCGTGCGTGACGCCGCCGGCGTCCCCGGGCTTCAGGTCCATCTCCTCGAAGCGCCAGGCGCGGGTGGCGGCAGCGCGGCGATACATCTCCAGCAGGTCCCCGGCCCAGAGAGCCGCCTCCAGCCCGCCCACGCCGCTGCGGACCTCCAGGATCAGGCTGCCCACGGCCTCGTCCTCGGCCATCACCAGCCGTCGGACCAGGGCGTCCAGCGCGGCGTCGCGGCGGGAGCGCAGGTCGGGCAGTTCGGACTTGGCCAGCATGGCCATTTCGGCGTCCGCGCCCGCGGCAAGCTCGTGTGCGTCGCGCGTCTCCAGGTCCAGGCGCCGCCACGCGCGCAGGCCTTCCACCAACGGCTCCGCAGCCGCCCGGCGCAGGGCGATCGTGCGGGCCTTGCGATGGTCCGTGGCCACGGCCGGATCGCTCAGCGCCTCGCCGTCGGCGGTGTACGCGCGCTCGATCTCCTCCAGCTTCTGGATCAGGCGGGGCGAGGCTTCCATGCAGGGTTCCGGGTTCGAGGCGGCGCTACAACGGGCGGCGGTGGGGCAGGCCCAAAACAAACAGCCGCGCCATCGAAGGCGCGGCCGTCGAACAGTCTGCTGGATGGGCTACTTCTTGTCGGAAGCGGGGGCCTTGGCGCCCTTCGCGTCCTTCTTGAAGTACTCGCCGGCGAACTTCTTCTGGAAGCGCTCGACGCGGCCGAGGGTGTCCACGAAGGTCTTCTGGCCGGTGAAGAACGGGTGCGAACCCGACCAGATCTCCACGTTGAGTTCGGGCACGGTGGCGCCCACGGTCATCACGGTCTGGCCGCGGAAGTTCACCTTGCAGTTCGGATACCAGGTTGGGTGGATGTCCTTCTTCATGATTGGTTCCCTTGGGGGAGCCCCGCAGTATAGCGGAGGCCCGGTGGTGTCCAACCCCTTGGAAACGCGGGATTTTGGCCACGCTTCAGGTCCGCTCGGCCACCAATTCCAGCACCAGCGGGGTGACGAACAGGCTGCCCGGATCCGCCTCCGCGGCGTCCAGTTCCGCCAGCACCCGGTCGGACCAGTCCCGGTTCACGCGGCCCAGCTCCACCAGGCGCGGTGCGTTGGTCCGGACGAAGCCGGCGGGCCACTGCCAAGCGGGATCCTGCGGCGTCACGGCCATGCCCAGCGGACGGGCGTGGCGCAGCCGGAATCCCTGGGCGCGCAGCATGGCGGGCAGCTCGCGTGCGACGTCGGGCTCGCCGCCGTTGGCGCGCCAGCTGGTCATCACCTGCCGCACGAACTCCTCGATGGCGGGGCGTCTGGGCAGGCACCTGTAGGTGGCGTAGTCCACGTACTCGTGGATCACCAGCGTGGCGCCGGGGCGCAGGGCTTCACGGATGCGCACCAGCAGCAGGGCGGGGTCGTTCACGAAGCAGGCCACCCATCGGCACCATGCGGCGTCCAGGCCCGCTGCGGGCATGGGGTCGTGCATCAGGTCCAGCTCGTGCACGTCCACATGCGCCAGGCCTCGCGCGCCGCACTCCACCCGCAGCGCATCCAGGAAGCGGCGCGACCGTTCCACCGCCACCACGCGCCCCAGCGGTCCCACCAGATCCGCCAGATCCAGCGTGGCGAAGCCCGGTCCCGCGCCCACGTCCAGCACACGCTGTCCCGGTCCGATGCCCGCGGAGAGCCACGCCTCGCGCACGCGCGGTCGCCAGAGCTGGTGCTGGAAGCGGAGCCGCGCGATCTCGGCGTCATGGGTTCCAAGCACGTAGTCGCGCTCGGCGGAAGTCATGCGCGCCATCGTAAGGGCGTCTGCAGGTCGTTCCGGAGCCGTGCGCGCGTGCCGCTTGTGGTGCGGCAGGATTTCGCCTATGCTTCCTTGCTTCTCGCGGCTGGCCCACTCGCAAAGGATGCGATTCGGGAACCATTCCATCGGCCGCGGCTCCCGTCGGCGCGCACGCATTCGTGACGCACCGACACGGCCCGGTCCCGTTCCAACTCGTTGGTTCGCGGCTTGTCCGAAACTCAGGCTCCCCGTGCATCCTCAGCGGTGCCACGGGCGCCGGAAGGCACTTTTCACATGAAGTTCGACGATCTCACGCTCGCTCCCTCGCTGCTCAAGGCCCTGCACGAGGAGGGCTACGCCACGCCCACGCCGATCCAGGCGAAGGCCATTCCGCCCGCGCTCGAGGGCAAGGACGTGCTCGGCATCGCGCAGACCGGCACCGGCAAGACCGCCGCGTTCGCTCTGCCAACGCTGCAGCGACTCTGCGCGCACCCGCCCGTGGCCGGCGTCAACGGGCCGCGCGCGCTGGTGCTGGCACCCACCCGTGAACTCGCCGCGCAGATCGGCGAGAGCTTCAACAGCTACGGCCGGCACACCGGCCTGCGCACCGCCGTCATCTTCGGCGGCGTGGGGCAGGGTCCGCAGGTGCAGGCGATCCGCAGCGGCGCGGCCATCCTGGTGGCCACGCCCGGCCGTCTCATCGACCTGATGGACCAGAAGCTGGTGGACCTGCGCGGCATCCAGTTCTTCACGCTCGACGAGGCCGACCGGATGCTCGACATGGGCTTCATCGAGCCCATCCGCCGCATCGCGAAGGCGGTGCCGCAGAAGCGCCAGACCATGCTCTTCAGCGCCACCATGCCCACGGAGATCCGCGGCCTGGCCAACTCGCTGCTGAACCAGGCGGTGGAAGTGTCGGTCACGCCGGCCGCCACCACGGTGGAGCGCATCGCGCAGAGCGTGTACTCCATCGAGCGCGGTCGGAAGGTGGACCTGCTGGCGCACCTGCTGCGCGATCCGGCGGTGCAGCGCAGCGTGGTCTTCACCAAGACCAAGCACGGCGCCGACAAGGTGGTCCGTCGGCTGCGT
>CAZKHO010000190.1:0-3082 GCA_964552505.1 uncultured Bifidobacterium sp.
CCGGCCACTTCCATGCCGGTGAGCTCGGTGCACATGGTCTGGAAGTTCAGCAGGCACTCCAGGCGGCCCTGCGCCACCTCGGCCTGATAGGGGGTGTACTGCGTGTACCAGCCCGGATTCTCCAGGACGTTTCGGAGGATCACGTGCGGCGTCAGGCAGTCGTGGTAGCCCATCCCGATGTAGCTGCGGAAGACCTGGTTGCCCGAGGCCAGCCGTCGGAGCGCCGCCAGCGTCTCGGCCTCGCCGCGCGTGGCGAAGCCGCCGTGGTTGGTGGGATCATCGATGGAGAGCGGCCGCGAACTCAGGATGGCGCCGGGCACGGTGGCGCGCGTCAGGGCGTCCAGGCTGTCGTACCCCACGAAGGCCAGCATCTCGGCGATGTCGGCGTCGCTGGGGCCGATGTGGCGCCGGGCGAAGGTGTCGAGGGGGGCGAGCGGGGAGGTGCCGGAACCCTGGATGGAGGGCGACTTCTCGAGCATGGCCATTGGAGCGGCGAGTATAGAAGCGCGGACCCCGGTTTCCCCCGCAACCCACGGGGATTTCGGCGATAGAGTGCTCCTCCCCAACCCGCTCCGGAGCCACCTCATGCGAATCGTCCCTGTCCTGTCCGTCGCCACGCTGCTGAGCCTGGCCGCCGCGCTTCCCATGCAGGACGGTGCTCCGCCGGCCACGGCCGCCAAGCCGACGCCTCCGGCCGGCAAGCTGGTGGAGGGGGAGAGCGTCAACCCCTACACCTACGCCCCGGCCGCAAGCCCGGGTGATCCGAACGACCCTGCGCAGGCCGACCTGCATCGCTCGCTGGAGGCCATGGGTCCGGTGGCGGTGGAGTGGTACCAGCACGTGCAGACCCTCTCCAATCCGTTCTTCGAGGGACGCGCTCCCGGCACCCGCGGCAACGAGCTGGCGGGCGAGTACGTGCAGCACTGGATGAAGGAGATCGGTCTGGAGCCGGCGTTCGGCAGCAAGGACGCGCCCGAGTGGTTCCAGAACTTCGAACTGCAGGGTGGTGCGCCCCAGGTGGAGAGCGCCGCGGTGGCGGTGGGAGGCAAGCCGCTGGAGCGTGGCACCGGCTATCAGGTGATCGGCAGCAGCGGCAGCGGCGCGGTGAGCGGCCCGGTGGTGTTCGCGGGCTACGCCATCGACGAGGGCAAGGACGGCTACACCAGCTTCGCCAAGGACGAGGACTTCGCCGGCAAGGTGGTGCTCTTCCTTCGCTACGAGCCGCTGGACGAGAAGGGCCGAAGCCTCTGGGCGGACCGTCGGTTCTCCGGCATGAGTTCCATGCGCGGCAAGCTGGATGCGCTGGCGGAGCGTCATCCCGCGGCGCTCGTCATGGTCAATCCGCCGGAATGCAGGGACGGCGCCAAGGGTCTGGAAGCCACCGAGAGCAGCGTCTTCGGGCCGGCCTACGACATGCCCATCGTGCAGCTCTCGCAGGAGGCGGCCGACGCGCTGCTCCGGAAGGCTGACGCCAAGGGTCGCGGGCTGATGGACTTCCGCAGACTGGCCGACGAGGGCAAGGTGAAGTGCGAGCGACTGAAGGCGGACGTGCCCGTGAAGGTGCAGGTGGCGGTGTCCGAGCACGGCATCCCCGCACGAAACGTGGGCGGCGTGCTGCGCGGACGCGGCGCACTGGCCGACGAGTGGGTGATCGTGGGCGGCCACTACGACCACGTGGGCATGGGCTACTTCGGCGCGGATCCGCAGAACCGCGGCAAGCTGCATCCTGGCGCCGACGACAACGCCAGCGGAACCAGCGCCATGCTGTGCACCGCGCGCGCCATGCACGACTGGTACCGATCCAAGGAGGCGCCGGCCGACCTCCGCAGCGTCATCTTCCTGGCGTTCACCGCCGAGGAGATGGGTCTGGACGGCAGCCGGGAGTTCGTGAAGCATCCCACCATGCCCGCGGACCGCATCGCGGCCATGATCAACCTGGACATGGTGGGCCGGCTGCGCGGCGACGAGCTGGCCATGAGCGGCACCGGCACCGCGGAGAAGTTCGGCGACCTGGTGCGTCCGGCCATCGAGCGCAGCGGCCTGATCGTGAAGGCGGATCCCGGTGGCCGCGGCCCCAGCGACCACGCCAGCTTCTACGCGGCGGGCATCCCCGTGCTGTTCCTCTTCACGGGCAACCACGGCGACTATCACAAGCCCACCGATCGCGGCTTCACGGTGAACCCCATGGGCGCCTCCAAGGTGGTGGGCCTCACCTCGGAGATGGCCAAGACGCTGGCCACCGTGCCGCAGAAGCCCAAGTTCACCAGCACCGACGGCAAGGGCGGCGCCGACCGCGGCTACGCCAAGGTGCGCCTGGGCATCCAGCCCGCCATGGGCGGCCATGACGGACCAGGCCTCAAGATCGAGGGCGTCAGCGCGGGCACCAGCGCGTCCGACGCGGGCCTGAAGGCAGGCGACGTCATCCTGACCTGGAACGACAAGCCGCTCAACGACGCCGCCACGCTCATGGAGCGTCTGCGCGACCACGAGCCCGGCGACGTGGTGAAGCTGAAGGTGGTGCGGGACGGCAAGGAGATCATGGTGGACGTCACCATGAAGGCCTCCAAGCAGAAGTGAACGCCACGCAGGAGCACCCCATGCACGGCCACCAGCTCACCGACTTCGTCACCCTGGGCCGCAGCGGACTGCGGGTCAGTCCGCTCTGCCTGGGCGCCATGACCTTCGGCACCGAGTGGGGCATGGGCTCCGGGGTGCAGGAGAGCGAAGCGGTGCTGCAGGCCTACCTGGAGGCGGGTGGCAACTTCATCGACACCGCCAACATCTACACCAAGGGCCACAGCGAGAAGATCCTGGGCGACTGGTTCGCGCGCGGCGGCGGCAAGGGCCGACGCCACCGCACGGTGATCGCCACCAAGTTCATGGGCAACCTGTGGCCCCACGATCCCAACGGCGGCGGCGCCAGCCGCAAGGCCATCCTGCACGCGGTGGAGGACTCGCTGCGGCGCCTGCAGACGGACCACATCGACCTGCTGTGGGCGCACTTCTGGGATCGCCACACGCCGGTGGAGGAGATGATGTCGGCGATGGACTTCCTGGTGAAGCAGGGCAAGGTGCGCTACCT
>CAZKHO010000191.1:0-3066 GCA_964552505.1 uncultured Bifidobacterium sp.
CGATGGAAGACCGCATCGCCCTCGAGGGCGTCACCTTCGACGACGTGCTGCTGCTGCCCCGATGGAGCGAGGTCACCCCCGACCTGGTGGACGTGTCCACGCGCCTCACGGCCGGCATCCAGCTCCGCATTCCGCTGCTCTCCGCGCCCATGGACACGGTGACCGAGTCCACGCTGGCCATCGCGCTGGCGCAGGAGGGCGGGCTGGGGGTGATCCACAAGAACATGCCGGTGGAGGCGCAGGCCCGCGAGGTGGCCAAGGTCAAGCGAAGCGAGAACGGCGTGGTGGCGGATCCGGTGGTGCTCTCGCCGGACGATTCGCTGGAGCGCGCGCGCCAGCTCATGGCCGAGCAGGGCGTGAGCGGTTTCCCGGTGACGGAAGGCGGCAGGCGGCGCGGCAAGGTGGTGGGCATCCTCACCCGGCGCGACATGAAGTTCCTGGAGAAGGCCGACGGTCGCACGGTGGGCCAGGTGATGACCCGATCGCAGCTGGTGACGGCGCCCTCCAACGTGGATCCCGCGGGCGCCGGACGCCTGATGCTGGAGCATCGCGTGGAGAAGCTGCTGCTGGTGGACGCCGCGGGAAACCTGACCGGCCTGATCACCATGCGGGACCTGGACAACGTCTCCAAGCACCCGGGCGCCAGCCGCGATTCCCGCGGTCGCCTGCGCGTGGGCGCGGCCATCGGCGTGCGGCAGTTCGACCGTGCGGAAGCGCTGGTGGCGGCCGACGTGGACGTGATCGTGGTGGACACGGCGCACGGCCACAGCCGCAACGTGCTGGACACGCTGGAAGGCGTGAAGAAGCGCTTCAAGGTGGACGTGATCGCCGGCAACGTGGGCACCCGCGACGGCGCGAAGATGCTGGCGGACGCCGGTGCGGACGCGGTGAAGGTGGGCATCGGTCCGGGTTCCATCTGCACCACGCGCGTGGTCACGGGCGTGGGCATCCCGCAGGTGACCGCCGTGATGGAGGCGGTGAAGGGTGCGGGCCCGGTCCCGGTGATCGCCGACGGCGGCATCCGGCAGTCGGGCGACATCGCCAAGGCCATCGCGGCGGGCGCCAGCGCCGTCATGCTGGGCGGCCTCTTCGCGGGCCTGGACGAGAGCCCGGGAGAGCTGGTGCTGCATCGCGGACGCCGATTCAAGACCTATCGCGGCATGGGCAGCGAGGGCGCCATGATGAAGGGCAGCGCCGACCGCTACGGCCAGGCCAACATCAGCGAGGCGCGCAAGTTCGTGCCGGAGGGCGTGGAAGGACGCGTGCCGTATCGCGGCAGTCTCTCCGACTTCACCTACCAGATGGTGGGAGGCCTTCGGTCGGCCATGGGCTACTGCGGCTGCAGCACCCTGGCCGAGTTCCGGCGGGACACCCGGTTCGTGCGGATCAGCGGCGCCAGCCTGCTGGAGAGCCACCCCCACAGCATCCAGATCACCAAGGAAAGCCCCAACTACTCCACGGGAGCGGCGGGCGGCGGCGACTGAGCGCTGGCCACTAGCATTGAAGCTTCCACACGCCGGTGTGGCGGAACTGGCAGACGCGGCGGATTCAAAATCCGCTTCCCCCTAAAGGAGTGCAGGTTCGATTCCTGTCACCGGCATTGATCGGCGGGCGCGCCGCGGCGAACGCGGTGGATGGATCGGGCGGGTGTCTGCGGCGCCCGCGGACCTCGAGGTGCGATGCGCGCTCGATGCCTCCGCTGGCAAGCGATGGGAAGATCGTTAGACTCCGCCCCGTGGCAGGAAGCCCGAAGTCCATCATGCGCCTCGCCGGAAACTGGCTGCCCTTGGTGGCCGCGCTCCTGGTGGCGGTGACGGCTCGCGCGGCGGACACCGCGGTCTGCGCGCCGGGTGATCAGGCTCCCGTCATCAACCCAGCCATCTTCGACACCGCCAGTCCGCCGGCCCGCGAGATCGAGGGCATCGCCTGGCTGGTGATGGGCATCTGCGCCGGCATCTTCGTGATCGTCGAGGGTCTGCTCGTCTACAGCATCGTGAAGTTCCGCCGGAAGGCGGGCGAACGCGGCGAGCCGGTGCAGCTCTACGGCAGCAATCCCATCGAGCTGGCCTGGACGGTGGTGCCGCTGCTCATCGTGTTCACGCTGGGATTGGTCACCATCCGCGTGATCCGCGACATCGAACGCACCGAACCGCCGGCGGGCGCCATGACCGTGGTGGCCATCGGTCACCAGTGGTGGTGGGAATACCGCTACGTGGGCGAGGAGTTCCCGGGCGGCGAGGTGGTGGTGGCCAACGAGCTGCGCGTGCCGATGGACCGTCCCGTCTGGGTCCGCCTGGAAAGCGCGGACGTGATCCACAGCTGGTGGGTGCCGGCCTTGGCGGGCAAGATCGACGTGGTGCCCAACCAGACCAACCACCTCTGGTTCGTGGCGGAGAAGCCCGGTCTCTACCTGGGCCAGTGCGCGGAGTACTGCGGCAACCAGCACGCGGGCATGCTGCTGCGCGTGAACGCGATGCCTGCGTCCGAGTTTGGCGCGTGGATCCAGGCGCAGGCGCGGCCGCCGGTCTCGGACGACGCGGTGGCGTTGGGTCGAGGCATCTTCCTGGACCTGGCGTGCGCCACCTGTCACGCGGTGCAGGGGATCTCCGACGGCGCCTTCGCGCCGGACCTGACGCACCTGGCCAGCCGCGACACCATCGCCTCCGGCATGTATCCGATCAATCGCCAGACGATCCGCGCGTGGCTGGACGATCCGCAGGCGCTGAAGCCCGGATGCAACATGCCCAGCCTGAAGCTCTCCGACGCGGAGCTGGACGCGGTCACCGACTACCTTCTGACGCTGAAGTGATCCCATGAGCAGCCTTCCCGCCCACGCCAGTCACGCCGAGCGCCCGCAGGGAGCGCTGGAGCGCCTGCACGCGTGGGCCGTCACCGTGGATCACAAGAAGCTGGGGCTGATGTACATCCTGGCCGGGCTGCTGTTCTTCGTGGTGGGCGGTCTGGAGGCCACCGCCATGCGCTTCCAGCTGATCAAGCCGCTGAACGACCTGCTGACGCCGCAGGGCTTCAACCAGATGTTCACCATGCACGGCACCACCATGGTGT
>CAZKHO010000192.1:0-3053 GCA_964552505.1 uncultured Bifidobacterium sp.
CCGCTGGTCTGCGGCTACATCGGCGAGACCTACGGCTTCCACTACGGCTTCGGCCTCGCCACCATCGGCATGCTCACCGGCCTGGCCACGTTCGTGGCTCCGGCAGGCGTGGCGCGCGGACTGATCTTCCTGGCGGTGCTCGGACTGCTGGGCACCATGACCTGGGCGGCGCGCGACAACGCCACCCAGCTGTGGCTGAACGCGCCGATCGCGCTGGCGCTGCTCGCGGCCGGCGCCGTGAGCTTCGCGCGGCTTGGCGAGGGCGGCCTGCCCGCGGAGGTCGGACGGGCGCCGGCCGCACGCAACCCCCGCGCGCTGCCGCTCACGCTGGTCGGCACACTGGTGGCGCTGCCGCTCTTCGCGGTGCTCACCAGCCGCACGGGCACCGCCGCGTGGCTGCTCAACGGCGTGGGCCTGCTCGCCTTCGGATCGATCGTCCTGGGCGCGCTCAAGGCGGAGCGCGTGGAACGCGACCGACTGCTGGTGGTGGTCGTGCTCTGCTTCTTCAGCATGCTGTTCTGGGCGTTCTTCGAGCAGGCCGGCAGCAGCGTGAACAACTTCACCGACCGCAACGTGAGCCGCGTGGTCGGCGCCACGACCGTGGAGGCCGGCAGGACCTACGAGAAGGTGCCGGTCACGCAGGAATTCCTGGGCCATGAGGTGGCCGGGCGCACCTGGACCCTGGACGACATCGAAAAGGCCGAGCGGACGCGCACGGCGGCGGCGGCCATCCCCGGCGCCAACGCCGAGGGCGGCTTCGTCACATTCACCGCCACCGAGGCGCACGCCAAGGGCGGCCTGGCGGTGCAGGGCAGCGAGATCAAGGCCAGCGTGTTCCAGGCGGCCAACCCCACCTTCATCCTGCTTTTCGGCCTTCCGTTCTCCATGCTGTGGGGCCGGCTGGGCGCCCGCGGCCGCGACCCGAGCGCGCCGGTGAAGTTCGCGCTGGGCATCCTGCAGGTCTCGGCGGGCTTTGGCGCTCTGTGGATGGGCGCCGTGTACGCCGACGGCCACGGCATGGTCGCCATGGGATGGCTCGTGCTCAGCTACCTGCTGCAGACCACCGGCGAGCTCTGCCTCTCCCCCGTCGGCCTCTCGCTGGTCACGCGGCTCTCGCCCGTCCGCATGGTCAGCACGATCATGGGCGCGTGGTTCCTGGCCACCAGCTTCAGCCACCTGCTCGCCGCAGCGATCGCCAAGATGACCTCCGCCTCGGACGAAGGCGCGGCCACCATCACGCCGCTGGCCGGACTGCCGGCGTACCGGGAGGTCTTCGGGTTCATCACGATCGCCGCGGCGGCGTCCGCCGTGGCGCTGTTCGTGATCGCGCCCAAGCTTCGCCGCATGATGCACCTCGACACGCTGGCGCCCGCGGCTTCCGGCGCGCACTGAGCCGCGCGACTCACCCGTCGAACTGCAGCAGCAGAAGCGCCACATCCCCGCCGTCCACGCAGCCGCTGTCGTCCAGATCGCCGGGCGCGCACTCGCCGAAGTTCAGCAGCAGCACCGCCACGTCGCCCGCCCCCACCAGACCGTCTCCGTCCAGATCCGCGGTGGGCCGCTCTTCCCGCGTGGTGCCCACGCCCGCCGCGCCCCACGCCTCGCACCAGAGTTCGTCATGGCCGGCCAGCATGGGCAGCAGGAAGGCCGTCGCCTCGCGACGCACGATGGCCAGCTGCTGCGCGCGGGTGATGGATCCCGAGTCGCACGCCACGATGGTGGAATCGGTGAAGCCGCAGTGGAAGCCGCCGCTGATGGACACCAGCTGCGCGTCGCCGGACAGGTTGGCGAACATGGGATCGTTGGTGGAGGGCGAGACGATGGCGTCCTGCGAGCCCACCAGGATGCGCGTGGCGGCGTGCACGTTCAGGCAGGCCTGCGTGCTGGACGGATTGGTCTCCGCAGCCGCCATGGGCACCGCCGCCACGATGCGCGGATCGCCCGCCGCGGCCAGCAGCGAGCATCCGCCGCCCATCGAGTGGCCCATCACGCCGCGCCGTCCGCCGTCCACGGCGCCGAACCAGGGCGACCCCGCGGCGAGCGACTGCGCGGCGAGCCAGTCGAGCGACGAGAGCATGTCGGCGGCAAGCGCCGAGTGGCTGGGAAAGAGGCCGCCCTGCGTCTGTGGAAGGGCGACCACGAAGCCCCAGCTGGCAAGATGACTCGCGGTGGACTGGTAGAGCGTGACCGAGCAGAGATAGCCGTGACCGAACGCGATCATCGGGCACGGGCCGGCCGACGGGTCGAACGCCGCGCCCACCGTGGCCGCGGTCGCCGGGTAGTGGACCGTCGCCACGAAGGTGGTGCCGTTGGCCCGCACCACCGTCGCATCGCGGCGCGAGGCGACGAAGGGGCCGGGCAGCGAGAGATCCGCGGCGCGGGCGCCCGCGACCAGCAGGCCCAGGAGAACCAGCGTCAGGCCCGATCTGCGCATGCACGCAGGCTAGACCCGGACCGGTGCACGGCCAAGACCATTCGCCGAATTCGAGTCCGTTTCCCGCGCGGCGGCCCGGACGCCGACCGCCCGATGCCGCCTCAAGGCGTCAGCCCTTCACGAAGGTGAGCGTCGCCGGGTCCTTGCGCACGCCGGGGAAGGCGAGCACACGGTTGTGCATGCTCACATAGACCCCGGGCGGCAGCACCTGCACCGCCAGCAGCGCTTCGGTGAGGTTCTGCGTGGCGTCGGTTCGGCGAAGCTCGAAGGGTCGCATGGCGCCCGTGAACACCACCGGCACGCGCGGTCCTCCCGCCTGTCGCAGTCGCTCCAGCGTGACCTCGCCGCTGTGCGCCAGCCGATCGGTGCCGTGCACCACCACCACGCCGGCGTGATCCGTCGACTGCTTCAGCACCTCCTCGGCGATGCGCGCGTGATCCTCGGGCGTCATCTCCAGACTGTCCTTGTTCATGAGGGCCACACGCGTGATGCCCTGGATGCCGCGCAGCTCGAGCTGGGCCAGCATGACGTCAAGCACGCTCACCCGGTTGGACAGCGTGCCGCCCAGCTCCTCGTAGGTCTTCTCGATCGTGCCGCCGGTGCTGATGAGGGCGATGCG
>CAZKHO010000193.1:0-3020 GCA_964552505.1 uncultured Bifidobacterium sp.
CCGTCGCACTCGTCCATGCGCTCGCCCGCGAACGCCGCCTTCACCTTGGCCAGCGCCGGCGCCACCGCCGCCGCGCCGCCGATCGCGCCGAGTTCGAGCTTGCGCTTGACCATGCTGAAGCGGGGGATCTCCGCCGCCACCGCCGACAGCGCGCGCTTCTGCGTGGCCAGCAGTTCCAGCACCAGCGCCATGCCGCTCAGCGAGTCGCGCACCCAGCACACCTTGGGCCAGATCACGCCGCCGTTGCCCTCGCCGCCGATCGGGCTGCCGGCGGGCTTCATGGCGGCCACCACGTTCGCCTCGCCGACCGCCGTGCGCAGCACCTTGCTGCCCGGGAACTTCGCCGCCACGCCGTCGATCATGCGGCTGGTGGAGAGGTTGGCCGCCATGATGGCCTTGCCCTCGCGCTGCAGCACGCGAAGCGCGCACAGCGCCAGCGTGTACTCCTCGCCGATGTAGCGGCCGGCCTCGTCCACGATGGCCAGGCGGTCCGCGTCCGGGTCCTGTGCGAAGCCGCACGCATAGCCGCCCGTGGCTGTGGCCGCGGCCAGATCCGTGAGGTTGGCCTGCGTTGGTTCCGGGGTGTGCGCAAACAGGCCCGTGGGCTCGCCGTTCAGGTGCGTCACGCCCACGCCCAGCCGCTCCAGCAGCATGCGCGCCGCACGGCAACCCGCGCCGTTCACGCTGTCCACCACCACCTTCAGCTTGGCCGCGGCGATCGCCTTGGCGTCCACCAGCGCCGCCACCTTGGCCACGTGCGTCTCGTCGGCGCTCGCATCGTGCTGGATGCGTCCAAACTGCGTGGGCCCGGCCAGCGTCAGGTCGCGCTGCTGGAAGCGCCGAACGATCTCCTTCGCCTCCGCAGGCGGCGGCGCCACGCCGTCCGAATCGAGGCACTTGAGCCCGTTCCACTCGATCGGATTGTGGCTGGCGGTGCAGACCATGCCACCGTCGGCCTTGTGATGCTGCACCATCACGCCAGCGGTGGGCGTCATGGCGATGCCCAGGTCGATCACGTCGCAGCCGGTGCTGGCCAGGCCCGCCGCCACCGCGCTCAGGAACGCCTCGCCGCTGGGTCGCGAGTCGCGCGCCAGCACCACCTTCGGCCGCGCACGTGTGGCCCGCAGGTGACTGCCGAAGGCGCTGCCGTACAGCGCGGCCACCTCGGCGGTGATGGTCTTGCCCACCAATCCTCGCAGGCCGCTCACGCTCAGCATCAAGGGGGCGTCGCTCATGGGAGATGCGACGATAACGCGCCACGCGCGCCTCCGAAACCCCGTCGAAACGGCGCAAAACGCGGGTTTCGTTATACTTCAGCGCTCATGTTCGAACTGCGGGTCCGCCGGAAGTTCAGCGCCGCCCACGCCATCTCCATGGCTGGGCAGGTGGAAGCCCTGCACGGCCACGACTGGCGCGTGTCGGTGCGGGTGCGCGGCGAACGCCTGGACGGCGACGGCCTGCTGTGCGACTTCCACGCCCTGGAGCGCGCGGTGGACGAGGTGATCGCCCCGTTCCGCAACCGCTCGCTGAACCAGACGCCCCCGTTCGACCGCACCAATCCCACCGCGGAACTGGTGGCGCGCCACATCGGCGACGCGCTGGCTCCGCGACTGCCGGCCGGCGCACGGCTGCACAGCGTGGTGGTGGGCGAAGCGCCCGGCTGCGACGCGGTCTACCGCCCCGGAGGCCGCGCATGAACCGAAAGGGCATCCGCCGCGAACCCGCCGCCAGCGACGCCGGCCCCACCTCGGCCGCCACCGGCGATCCGTCGCGCTTCCTCAACCGCGACCTGGAGTGGCTGGAGTTCAACCGCCGCGTGCTGGACATGGCCGCGGACGACAGCGTGCCGCTGCTGGAGCGCGTGCGCTTCCTCTCCATCTTCTCCAACAACCTGGACGAGTTCTTCATGAAGCGCGTGGGCGCGCTTCGCCAGCAGATCGAGGAGGGCACCGCCAGCCCCGTGCCCGACGCGCTCACGCCTGAGCAGCAGATGCAGGCCATCCGCGAGCGCGTGCAGCAACTGGGCCGCGCCCAGGCCGAGGCGCTGCGTGCCGGCATCCTGCCCGCGCTGCGCGAGAAGGGCGTGGACCTGCTCCGCTGGGAGGAGCTCTCCCATGCCGAGCGCACCGAGGCGCGCGCGTGGTTCCATCGCAACGTCTTCCCCATCCTCACACCGCTGGCCGTGGATCCGGGCCACCGCTTCCCGTTCATCAGCAACATGAGCGTGAGCCTGGGCGTGATGCTTCGCCGTCCAGGCGAGAGCGAGCAGCTCTTCGCGCGCGTGAAGGTGCCCGAGATCCCGTCGCGCCTCTACCAGGTGCCCGGCACGCGTCGCTTCACGCCGCTGCAGGAGATCATCGAGCACAACCTCGACGAGCTCTTCCCGGGCATGGAGATCCTGAAGGTGCTGCCGTTCCGCGTGACGCGCAACGCCGAGATCGAGCCCGACCAGGACGACGCCGACGACCTGCTGGAGGCCATCCAGCGCCAGCTGCGTGAGCGCCGCTTCGCGCGCGTGGTGCGGCTGGAGATCGCGGAGGGATCCAACCCCCGCATCCTGCGCTTCCTCACCGAGGAACTGCAGATCGACCCCGAGGACATCTACGAGACCACGGGCGTGATCGACTACGGCGGCCTCAACCAGATCGCCGACCTGGACGCGCCCGAGCTGCACTTCTCCAAGTGGAGTGCGCTGGCGCCGCGCGGCCTGGAGGACGAGGAGAGCGACATCTTCGCGGCCATCCGGCAGGGCGACCTGCTGGTGCACCACCCGTACGAGAGCTTCCACTCCAGCGTGGAGCGCTTCATCGAGCAGGCCGCCAACGATCCCAAGGTGCTCTGCATCAAGCAGAGCCTCTACCGCACCAGCGGCGACAGCCCCTTCGTGAGCAGCCTCATCCGTGCCGCCGAGGCGGGCAAGCAGGTGGCGGTGCTGGTGGAGCTGCGCGCGCGCTTCGACGAGGCGCGCAACATCCTCTGGGCGCGCAAGCTCGAGGACGCCGGCGTGCACGTGGCCTACG
>CAZKHO010000194.1:0-3004 GCA_964552505.1 uncultured Bifidobacterium sp.
CTACATCGCCTGCGATCCCCGCGACCGCAGCGAGGTGGTGGTGCCCTGCCTGGAGGCCCCTGGGCTCGCCTGGGGCGTCCTGGACCTGGACAGCCATGATCTGGCCAGCTTCTCCCAGACGGACGCCCACCACCTGACGGCCCTCCTGCGTCTGGCAGGGCTGTCCGCCTAAGGCCCGCGTAGGGAGGGGCTTGCAGGCCCCCCGGCTCCCTCGCTACACTATTTGGCTCTTCTCAAAGGAACCACCCATGCCGCGAGTCTGCCATTTCACCGGTGCCAAGACCTCTTCGGGCAATGTCATTCAGCGTCGCGGCAAGGCCAAGTACCTGGGCGGCGTGGGCATCAAGACCACCAGCTGCAAGAAGCGCACGTTCAAGCCCAACCTGCAGACCGTCACCACCATGATCGACGGCCGTCCGGTGCGGGTGAAGGCCAGCGTCCGCGCGATCCGCCAGGGCCTGGTGGTGAAGCCCGTGCGCCGCAAGGCGGTGTACAGCGCGGCCAAGGCTGCCGGCGTTCGCTGATCACGGACATCAAGTCCGCTTCAATTTCCGCAAGAACGGACCTTGACACGGGCCCAGACCCTGTTCCACGGCTGTTTTTTGCCGCAATTTGAAAGCGCCGCGTTGACATCCACGCCGTTCGGCGTAACTTTCCGCGTCCTTCGGCCAAGAAGGCTCCGATTGCCATCGAAGGGTCAAGGTTGACCCGCGAACTCGATGCAGGAGCAGCACCTCGCAGGCTCGAAGGACCTGAGGACCCTGATTTCGGTCCTGATCGTGCCGGTGGCCATCGCCCCTTGCGTTCGGGGAAGGTGTGTCCATTTGGCGAACTGCCTCCCTGGTGTCCGCACCAGCGGTGGATGACCGGCGAAGCCGCGGCTTCGTCGTTCAGTCGGTGGATCCGCGACGGACTCCATGGACGGAGCCGTGACCAGCGTTGGTGCCCACAGCCTTGAACCCCTCCTCGCCCGGCATGAGCGATCGCGATCGCGTTCTCGAGTCCACCGACCTGGTGGCGCTCGTGGGCGAGCATGTGGCGTTGAAGCCCAAGGGTAGGGAGCACATGGGCCTCTGCCCCTTCCACGACGACCGCTCCCCCAGCATGTCCGTGGTCACGCACAAGGGCAACGCGTTCTACAAGTGCTTCTCCTGCGGCGCCGCCGGCAACGCCATCGACTTCGTCATGGAGTTCCACAAGATGGACTTCCCCGAGGCGCTGCGGCATCTGGCCGCGCGCGCCGGGATCCAGCTGCGCAACGTCCGCGACGAGGGCCCCAAGGATCCGGCCACCAGCCGCGAGGCGCTGCGTGCCGCCATGGCCGCCGCCAACCGCTTCTACCGCAAGTGCCTGGCTGACGAGCGCCTGGGCGCCGTGGCCCGCGAGCACATTCAGCGCCGCGCGCTTCCCGCCGAAGGGGTGACGCAGTTCGAGCTGGGCGCCAGCCCGGACGGCTGGGACCATCTGGTGAAGCATGTGGATCGACTGGTGGCGCACGCCGCCGGCGCCGGCGAGCCGCTGCACCGCGAAAGTTTCGAGGCGCTGGGACTGATCCGGCCCGGCCAGCGAGGACCCATCGACGGGTTCCGCGGCCGCCTCATGTTCCCCATCCACGACGAGCTGGGGAACTGCATCGCCTTCGGCGCCCGCGCGCTCAAGGACGGCGACGAGCCCAAGTACCTGAACAGCCCGGATTCCCCGCTGTTTTCCAAGGGTCGCACGCTCTACGCGCTGCACCAGGCGCGCCGCGCCATCATCGAGGCCAAGCACGCGCTGATCGTGGAGGGTTACGTGGACGCGCTGGCGCTTCACGCCGCCGGCGTGCGCAACGTGGTGGCCACGCTGGGCACCGCGCTCACCAAGGAGCACGCGCGCACCCTGCAGCGCATGGCCGAGCGCATCACGCTGGTGTTCGATCCGGACGCCGCGGGCGAGCGCGCCGCGGACCGCGCCGTGGAGACCTTCCTGGCGGTGCCCATCGACGTGCGCATCGCCAAGCTGCCGGACGGACTGGACGCGGACGAGCTGCTGGCGCGCGAGGGCGGACGCCAGGCGTTCGACGCGGCCATCGACGGTGGCGAGGACGCGCTGGCGTGGATGGTGCGCCGCTTCCGCGCGGACCTGCGTTCGGCCGAGGGCATCAGCGGTCGCCAGCAGCGGCTGCAGGCGCTGCTGCAGAAGCTGGGCGAGCTGGGATTCCGATCCGTGGAGCCGCTGCGTCGTCGCTTCGTGCTGAACGCCCTCAGCGAGATGGTGCGCGTTCCGGTGGAAACGCTCGAACGGAGCATGCCCGGCGCGCGAACGCCGCCTCCCGTGACCATCACCGCCGACAACGCGGACGCGCCCACGCCCACCGCCGTGGAGGCCCCCGCCACGCCGCGGCACCGCGCCCGCCACGCGGCCGAGCGCAACCTGCTTGCGCTGGTGCTGGCCACCACCGATCGGACCGGCCTTCGCGTGAGCCTGGAGGATGCGGGCAGCCTGCCGCTGACCGAGGCCTTCGCGGAGGACCACTTCGACCATCGGGACCACCGCCAGCTCTGGAATCTGGTGGCGGCCCGCCTGGAGTCCGGGAAGTCGTTCCGGCTTCAGGACGTCGTGGCGGACACCGACCTGCCTACCCTCAAACTTTTGGCCGGCGAGCTCTACGAAACCGGAAGCCGCCGCCTCGAGTCGGCCGATGCCCCTGCAGCGCTGCAGGCGGCCGCCGCCGACCTGGAACGCCTGCTCCGCCAGTCCGCGGAGCCGGCCCCCGCTGCCGGGGCCCTCGACGCCACGACCCTCCAGGCCGTGCTCGAGCGCCTCCGGAAGGAGGGACACCGTCCTGGGGCCATCGCCCGCGCCGTGCGCGGGGAGGCCCGAACTGCAACCGCAGGACCGATTCCTGCGGATTCACCCTGATTGGAGCACCCCCAGTGAGTCTTGCCGTCACCGATCTTGACAAGGTTCTGAAGCGCCTCGTGGAAGTTGGCAGCCGCCGCAAGTGGATCTGCTACGAGGAGCT
>CAZKHO010000195.1:0-2943 GCA_964552505.1 uncultured Bifidobacterium sp.
GGCAACATCGAGTTCCCCGACGAGGTGGAGACGGTGCTGCGCAACGGCGGCGACGGCGTGGGCCTCTACCGCACCGAGTTCCTCTTCCTGACCAGCGAGCAGCCGCCCGACGAGGAGGCGCAGTACCAGGCGTACCGTCGCACCATCGAGCTGCTGGACGGACGACCATGCACCATCCGCACGCTGGACCTGGGTGCGGACAAGATGACGCAGGCCATGCTGCACGAGCCGGAGCGCAACCCGTTCCTGGGACTGCGCAGCATCCGCCACAGCCTCCAGAACCAGCCCATGTTCAAGACCCAGCTCCGCGCCATCCTCCGGGCCAGCGCGCACGGCCCGGTGAAGATCATGTTCCCGCTGGTGAGCACGCTCATGGAGCTTCGTCAGGCGCGCCTGATCCTGCGTGACGTGATGGAGGAGCTGGACGAGGAGGGCGTTCCCCACGATCGGCGGCCCCGCGTGGGCATCATGATCGAGGTGCCCAGCGCCGCCCTCATGGCGCGCACCTTCGCCGCGGAAGCGGACTTCTTCTCCATCGGCACCAACGACCTGATCCAGTACACCCTGGCGGTCGACCGCGGCAACGAGCGGGTGGCCAGCCTGTACACGGCGGCCAGCCCGGCCGTGCTGCACCTGGTCAAGAACGTGATCCGGGCCGGGCGGCACGCCGGCATCGAGGCCAGCCTGTGCGGGGAGATCGCCGGAGACCCGGTTTTCACCATGTTGCTGCTGGGCATGGGTTTGCGTACACTCTCCATGGTCCCGGCGCAGATCCCCGTGGTGAAACGCGTGGTGCGTACCGTGGACATCGGACTTTGCGAACGACTGGCCCGAAGGGTCGGATCGTTCGACTCGGAGCGGCAGATCCACACGACGCTGCGCGACGAGTTGCGGAAACTGGACCCCGCGAATTTCGGAGGCTGGGCTGCGGCCTGAGCCACGCGGGAATCGAAACTCGGCTCCGCGCGCATCAAGCGGAAGTCGCCCCCGGAACGATCCGGCGAGGTGCGGCCCCTGCGCGCGCGCGAGCCACGGCGGAAACGGCTTCTTCGATGACGCGATTCCATCCTTGCCACTGCACTGCCGGGGCGTTTCACGCACCGGGCCTGCACGGGCCGGGGCGGTCGCGTCGCTGAAGCCGGTTTCGCCGCGGACAGCCGCCTTGGCGGCAGGAAGTGACCGTGGCTGACACCAACACGAACGACGAAACCCTCCCGCACCCCACCGGAGAGGCCGCCGCGCCGGTTCCGGGCGACGCCGCTCCCAAGGCGGACGCCGAGACCGCCCATGGCGGTGAAGGCGCCCACGCCGAGGAGCTCCCCGCGGGCCAGACCTGGTCCCCGGTGGAGGAGACCCCCTCCCGTGACCGCGGCCCCATCGAGCTGGACGCCGACCACGCCGCCGCGGACGCCACCGACGCCGCGCAGGCCGAGGTCTCCGCGCGCGAGGCCGCCGAGAGCGACGAGGGCGTGAGCGAGTTCCTGATGGAGAGCGCCGTGGCCGCCGACGGCCAGCCCGCCACCGAGGGCGCGGCCTCCGGCAGGCCCGTCAAGATGGAGAAGCGCCCGCGCGACACGGTGATGATCGTGAACGACGCCCCGGGCGACGAGTGCCGGATCGCGTTCGCGCGCGGCCGCAAGCTGGACAGCTACTTCGCCGAGCGCGCCGGCGCCGCCACCAACGTGGGCAACATCTACAAGGGCCGCGTCACCAACGTGGAGGCCGCCATCCAGGCCGCCTTCATCGACTTCGGCGAGGGCCAGAACGGGTTCCTGCACATCAGCGACGTGCACCCCAAGTACTTCCCGGGCGGCGACAAGGCCGAGCGCGTGGGCCACAAGATCCCGCGACGCGAACGCCCGCCCATCCAGGAGTGCCTGAAGAAGGGCCAGGAAGTGCTGGTGCAGGTGATCAAGCAGGGCATCGGCACCAAGGGCCCCACCGTCACCAGCTACCTGAGCATCCCGGGCCGCCTGCTCGTGATGATGCCGGACATGGACAAGGTGGGCGTCAGCCGCAAGGTGGAGGACGAGACGCAGCGCCGCGAGATGCGCCGCATCCTGGACTCGCTGGAGCTGCCGGACGGCTGCGGCTTCATCCTTCGGACCGCCGGCTTCGACCGCAGCCGCACCGAGCTGCAGCGCGACGCCGCGTACCTCACGCGCCTCTGGGAGGCGATGAAGAAGCGCATCGACAGCGTGGGCGCGCCCGCCGAGCTCTACACCGAGAGCGACGTGCTCATCCGCACCGTCCGCGAGATGGTGGACGACACCGTCAGCGACATCGTGGTGGACAGCGAGAGCGCCTGGACCCGCGTCACCGCGTTCCTGGACGTGGTCTTCCCGAAGGACGCGCCGCGCGTGCTGTACTACGGCAAGCCGGCGCCCATCTTCACGGCGTTCGACCTGGAGCGGCAGATCAGCGACATCTACCAGCGCTCGGTGCCCCTGCCCTCGGGCGGCGCGCTGGTGTTCGACCAGACCGAGGCGCTGGTGGCCATCGACGTGAACAGCGGCAAGAGCCGCAGCGCGCGCGACAGCGAGACCAACGCCTTCGAGACCAACAAGGAGGCGGTGGACGAGATCTGCCGCCAGCTGCGCCTGCGCGACATGGGCGGCCTGGTGGTGTGCGACCTCATCGACATGCGCAGCCCGCGGCACCGCCGCGAGATCGAGGAGCGCTTCCAGCAGAACCTGCGGAAGGACCGCGCCAAGACCACCGTGGCCCGCATCAGCGAGTTCGGACTGGTGGAGCTCACCCGCCAGCGCATGCGTCCCAGCGTGCGCAAGGCGCACTTCGCGGAGTGTCCGCACTGCACCGGCAGCGGCGAGATCCGCCTGGCCGACAGCAGCGCGGGCGAGTCGCTGCGTCGCGTGATGACCCTGCTGGGCAGCGACCGCGTGCACCGCGTGGAGATGGTGTGCAGCGTGCGCGTGGCCAGCG
>CAZKHO010000196.1:0-2859 GCA_964552505.1 uncultured Bifidobacterium sp.
TCCAGGGCAAGATCAAGCAGGCCGCCGACATGAAGGTGCCCTACTGCGCCGTGGTGGGTCCGCGCGACGCCGAGGGCCGCAAGGTGAGCGTGCGCGCGTTCGGCATCGAGGCCAATCTGGGCGAGATGGGCTTCGACGCGTTCGTGGAGGGGCTGGCGCAGGAGCATCGCTCACGCGGCCAGACCACGGTGAAGGCCTCGCTGGGCCAGTGAGGCCGCTCCCGCGGGTCAACGCCAGAACGGGCGTCCTGTGGGCGCCGTGGGCGCTGCTGGCGCTGGCCGCGTGCACCGCCCCAACCCGCGTGGTCACCGTCAACCTGCCGCCGGGCGTCACCTGTCTGCAGGCGCCGCTGAAGCTTCCCACCGACGCCGACGAGATCCGCGTGGACGGTCACGGCGTGTCCACGCTGTGCGGCGGACTGGTGATCCCGTCTCCCCGGTGGCGGCCGCTGGATGCGTCACTGGCCGAACGCGTCCCCGTGGAGGCGCGTCCGCACGCGCGGATGCTGGACCTGCCCGGGGACCGGCTGGCGGCATGGAGCGGCGGACTGGCCGGGCCGGTGCACACGGGCCACGGCGTGGTCGTCACGGCCGCGCCCACCGAGATCTTCGTGGGCGAACGCGCGCTGGAACCCGCGCACTGGCCCGACCACGGCTGGGCCTCCATCGCAGGCGTGATCGATGCGGGCTCGGTGCCGCGCAACGACGAGCCGGACCTGGCCGATCCCTCCAGGCCTCGCCAGGCCGCGCGCGGCGGCACCTTCGTTCCGGCGGACCGCTCGCGCATGGCGCGCTGGAGCGGCGACGACGTGTGGATGCACGGCTACTGGAACTGGGACTGGTCCGACGAGCGGTTGCCGGTGGCCGCGGTGGACGCCACCGTGGGTTCGGTGCGGCTTGGACTGCCCCACCGCTACGGCCTGGCCCAGCGCGGCCGCTTCCGCGTGACCAACGCGCTGGGCGAGCTGGACACGCCCGGCGAATGCTGGATCGACCGGGCGAGCGCGCGCGTGGTGGCGTGGCTGCCCCCGGGCGCCGAGGCGCTGCCCGTGACCGTCTCCATGCTGGAGGCGCCGCTGCTGGCCCTTCCCGGCGGACCGGGCGCGCCGCGCGTCACCGTCACCGGCGTGGACTTCGCGTGCACGCGTGGACCGGCCGTCACGGGCACCGCGTTGAAGGGCGCACGGGTGGAAGGCTGCCGCTTCCGGAACGTGGGCACCACCGCCGTCTCGCTGGAAGGCGCAGGCTGCGTCGTCTCGCACTGCCGCTTCATGGACATCGGCGGCACGGGCGTCTCCCTGGCGGGCGGCGACCGCGTCACGCTGACGCCGGGCGGACAGACGGTGCAGGACTGCACCTTCGAGCGCTGCGGACGCCTGGAACGCACCTATCGGCCGGCCATCGAGATCACCGGCGTGGGCCAGCGCGTGCTGCACAACGAGCTGCATGACCTGCCCCACATGGCCGTCACCTACGCCGGCAACGAGCACCGCATCGAGGCCAACCATGTCCATCACGTGGTGCAGGAGACCGGCGACGCGGGCGCCATCTGCATCGGAAGAGACTGGACCAGCCACGGCAACGCGCTGCGCGGCAACCTGGTGCACCACATCACGGGCACCGACGCGCGATTCCAGAACGCCTTCTACGTGGACGACATGGCCAGCGGCGTCACGCTGGAGGACAACCTGGTGGTGCGCTGCAACTGGGGCATGCTGATCGGCGGCGGCCGCGACGTCACCGTGCGGAACAACGCGTTCGTGGGCTGCGGCAAGGCCGTCATGTTCGACGCGCGCGGCGTGGGATGGATGGCGCCCAGGCTGGCCAACCCCGCCACCTCCACGCTGCATCAGCGCCTGGCCGCCATGCCCGTGGACCAGGAACCCTGGCGCAGCCGCTATCCCACCCTGCGCACCTACCTCACGGACCGCTTCGGTCGGCCCGTGGGTGGGCGGGTGGAGGGGAACGCGCTCCTGGAGACGCCGCCGGGCCGGATCGAGGACCGCGAGTGCGTGGAGGAATCCGGCACGCTGCAGCTGCCGGTGCCCACCGGATCCTCGCTGGAGGAGACCTGCGACCGCCTGATCCGGCAGGCCTGCGAGGGGTCGGTGACCGTGGGCAACGCCAGACTGGGCCCCGTGGGCCCGCGCCGCTGAAGGCCCCGCGCGCACCCAAGGCCTGAATCCCCGCGGCTTTTCCCTTGCCTTGCCCCCCGATTTCGGGCTACCTTGCAGGCTTCAGGCGTGGGCGCGTGCCCCCGCCGTCTCCGCGACTCGAGGACCCTGGCTACATGTCCTTCGCTTCCTTCGTGCCGACGTGGTTCGCTTGAGCCTGCTGTCGGTCCGAGTCGCTCCGGTCCATCCGACCCAGTCCGCGGGTGCCTGCCAAGGCACCCGGCGGTCCGTTTCCTGAACCCCTCCGAGGTACCTGCCATTAGCGCCTTCCCGCCACGCCGTCCGCCCATGGGCCGTCCCGAGACCAGCTTCGGGCCGCGCATCAACGATCGCATCCGCATCACGCCCGTCCGCCTCATCGACGAGAACGGCGAGATGGTGGGCGTGGTGGAGACCGAAGACGCGCGCCGCCGCGCGATGGAGGCCGGCCTGGATCTGGTCGAGATCGCCGCCGACGTGCGCCCGCCCGTCTGCAAGATCATGGACTTCGGCAAGTACAAGTACGAGCTGAGCAAGAAGGACAAGCAGGGCAAGAAGTCCAAGGGCAGCGAGATGAAGGAGGTCCGGCTGGGACGCTCCATGAAGATCGACCCGCACGACGTGGAGATCCGCGTCAACCAGGCCCTGCGCTTCCTGATGGAAGGCCACAAGGTGCAGATCGTGGCCAACTACCGCGGCCGCGAGCT
>CAZKHO010000197.1:0-2770 GCA_964552505.1 uncultured Bifidobacterium sp.
CCGTGCGCAATTCGCGGGTCAGTGCTGGGGCGTTGCAGATCTCCCCGTTGAGCACGATCGCATGTCGGCCGCTGCGGGAGACCATGGGCTGGGCACCCGCGTTGGTGGGGTCCAGAATGGACAGGCGACGGTGCCCCAGGCCCACCCGCTGTGCGTCATGCCACAGGAGACCTTCCGCGTCGGGGCCCCGGTGGCGCAGTCGCTCCATCATCCGGGCAAGCACGCGCGTGACGTCGCCGGCCGGAAGGGGGGGCCTGGCAAGTCCGGCGATGCCGCACATGGGCCGGATGCTAGAAGCGATCGCATCGGAGCGGTATCCTTGGTCCGATGCCGGGCAAGACGCTCGTCAACCTTCCGGGCCGTCGCAAGATCGCGTTGGCGGTGATCGCGGACGCCTTGGCGCTGGGAGCCGCCGTGGTGCTGTCCTACGGCCTCCGTCACGCCGGATGGGAGAACTTCGGACCGCTGCAGTGGAGCCTGCTGGCGGTGGCCATGATCCTTGGGCCGGCGTGTCTGGCGCTGAGCGGGCTGTACCGGGAAATCACCCGGTATGTGGGACCCGTCTTCGCGCTCCGGGTGGTGAAGGGCTGCGCGTTGACGTCGCTGCTTCTGATCGCCACGGCGTACATGCACGTGATGGTGAGCGAGGGGCAGGTGATGCCCCGGACCATGCCCATCATCTTCTTCCTGCTCGCCACGCTGGAGATTGGTGGACTGCGGCTGGTGGCTCGCTGGGTGCTGCTGGGAAGGCCCAGGCACTCGGCCGACCGTCGCGTGGCCATCTTCGGCGCCGGAGCGGCGGGAGTGGGCCTTCACGCGGCGCTGGTCCATGCACGCAGTCACGAGGTGGTGTCGTACTTCGACGACAACCCGTCCATGCAGGGACGCCGCATCCGCGGCATCCCGGTGGAGGCGCCGTCCCGGTTGCCCGCCGTCATCGCCGAGCAGGGCATCCGTACGGTGCTGCTGGCGCTTCCGTCCGCCAGCCGTCAACGGCGTCGGCAGATCGTGGAGCAGCTGGCCAGTCTTGGCGTTTCGGTGCTGACCGTTCCCACGCTTGCGGAGATCGAGGACGGCAGCGCGCGCGTGGACCATCTCCGGCCCGTTCGCATCGAGGAACTGCTTGGGCGAACGCCCGTCAAGCCGGACACGGCCCTGCTGCAGGGACTGATCGCCGGGCGCAACGTGATGGTGACCGGCGCCGGCGGCAGCATCGGCAGCGAGCTGTGTCGGCGCATCCTGGAGCAGGATCCCAGCAGCCTGATCCTGCTGGACGCCAGCGAGCACAATCTCTACCAGATCGAGATGGAACTCCGGGAACAGCTGGCCCGCAGGCGCTCGGCCATCCGCCTGGATGCGGTGCTGGCCTCCGTCTGCGACGCGGTGGCCATGGAGCAGGTCTGCCGCGCGCACCGCGTCCAGACCGTCTATCACGCGGCCGCGTACAAGCATGTTCCCATCGTGGAGCGCAACGAGTGCGCCGGCATCGAGACCAACGTGTTCGGCACGCTGGTGGCGGCGCAGGCGGCGGCGCGCTGCGGCGTGGACGCCTTCGTCTTCGTCTCCACCGACAAGGCGGTGCGACCCGCCAGCGTGATGGGTGCCAGCAAGCGCCTGGCGGAGATCCTGCTGCAGGCGCTGCAGGCCGTGCCGGGCAGCCGCATGCGGTGTTCCATGGTCCGGTTCGGCAACGTGCTCGGGTCGTCAGGCTCCGTCATTCCGCTGTTCCGCGAGCAGATCGACCGCGGCGGCCCCGTCACGGTGACGCACCCCGACATGGTGCGTTACTTCATGACCATTCCCGAGGCGGCGGACCTGGTGATCCAGGCAGGAGCCATGGCCGTGGGCGGCGAGGTGTTCCTGCTGGACATGGGCGAGCCTGTCCGCATCGACGAGCTGGCCCGCAACATGATCCGTCTCACCGGGCGCACCGTGCGAAACGCCTCCAACCCCGGTGGCGACATCGACATCGTGTACACCGGCGTGCGTCCCGGCGAGAAGCTCTTCGAGGAACTCCTGATCGACGGCAAGTCGCGGGCCACCGATCACCCATCCATCTCGCTGGCCACCGAGCCGTTCATCCCATGGCCGGCGCTGGAGCCACAGCTGGAGCGGCTGCGCTCGGCGGTGGATCAGCGCGACGAGGGTCTGGCGCGACGCGTGCTGATGGAGCTGGTGAAGGCGGGCAGCGACACTGCCGCGGGTTCCGTGTCGGGGGCCAGGTCGGCCGACGGCTCAACCTGAGCCTGCCACCCCGTAGATCACCAGCCCAAAGAGCTCCTTGAGCGCGTTCTCCGACTGCGCCAGCGCCACCGCGCGGGGCAGCAGCTGCCGCAGGGAGAAGGACTCCGCCGTGCCGCGCGTCTCGAAGTCGCATGGCACCGGTGTCACCTCCAGACCGCACCGCCGATACAGCAGCGTGGCGCGCGGCACGTGGTAGGCGCTGGTGCAGAGCAGGATGCGCCGCGCGCCGCGTTCCTTCAGCAGCTTGGCCATGCCTTCGCTCTCGTCCTCGGTGTAGCGTGCGGGGCCGCCCACCAGGATGGCGGACGCGGGGATGCCTCGGTCGATCGCGCGCTGCCGCACGGTCTCGGACATGGTGGGGCCGCCGGGGATCAGCACGCTGCCGCCTCCGAAGGCGATGATGGGTGCGCGGCCGGCCTTGAAGGCCCGCACGCCCGCCTCAAAACGGTCACCGGCATGATGCGTGAACATCTCGATCGAGCCATCGGGGCGCTGGTACGCGCCCTCGCCGCCGGCCAGCACCACG
>CAZKHO010000198.1:0-2758 GCA_964552505.1 uncultured Bifidobacterium sp.
AGCTGCAGCCGCTGCTTCAGGGTGAGTTTCTGACGGTCGCAGTAGTCCGTGATGGGCTCGCCCTTCACATACTCCATGGCGAAGTAGGGGCGCCCCGTCGGCGTGAGCCCGCCATCCAGCACCTTCGCCACATGCGGGTGGTTCATCACCGCCAGCGCCTGGCGCTCCTGCTCGAAGCGGGCGACCACGCTCTTCGAGTCCATGCCCAGCTTCACGATCTTCAGGGCCACCTGCTGCACGAAGGGCTGCCTTCGCTCCGCAAGCCACACCGTGCCAAAGCCGCCCTCGCCAAGCTTGGAGATCAGCTTGTAGGGGCCCACCTGGTCGCCGGCCTTGTCGGTGGGCTCGTCGCGGCCGAAACTGGCGGGCAGGCCTGTGGCTCCGCGTGGAGTGGCCAGCGTCTGGTCGCCGCTGTCGGATGCGAGGGTGGGTTCCGAGCCGTCCCGCGGTGTTGATTCGTTGTCGGGGTGCATGCGGTGAAACTTCAGAGTAGCGAAGAAAGTTCCATGCCCGGTGATAGACTGGCTGTCATGTTCCGGGTCCTTCCTGCCGTCCTTGTGGCCGTGTTGCTTGCCTCTCTTGCGTGGGCCCATCCGGGTCCGCGGCCTGACTCGCAGGCGCCCGCGGCGACCGCCTCTCCCACGCCGGATCCGACGACGGCGTCCGCAGATGCTCGGGCCACTCAGTTGTCCAATTCGCTGACGGCGCTGGTGGGTCTGGGCATCTCACCGGCGACCACCATGGCGGTGTTGGGTTTGTGTGACCAGCGCAGTCACCCTGACGCCGTGCATACCCAATTCTGGTTCCTCTTTCCCATCTCAGTGCTCGCCCTCACCGCCACCCTTGTGCAGATCTTCGGCGCGATCCCGTCGCCGCCGTTCAAGCAGGTGATCGCGTGTCTGCAGGTTCAGGAGCGCAGGATCTCGGGCATGATCGCGGCTGGCGTGCTGGTGCCGACGGTGATGGGCGGATTGGATGTTTTTGGAGCGGGTGGTTCAGGCGCGGCGCCTGCGGCGGAGAGCCATCCGCTGGCCATGGCGGGTGTCGCAGCCTCGGCCAATCTGCTGCTGGCCTATCTGGTGATGGGGCTTTCATGGACCATCTCCCAGACCATCGAATATCTGGTCTTCCTGAGCCCGTTTGCGCTTCTGGACTGGCTGCTGCTTTCCGTGCGGGCTGCGTTGCTGGGGCTGCTGGCAGCCGTGATTGGGCTCACGCACCTCCTCTCACCTTGGGTGGGCCTTGTGATTCTGGCCTGCATGCTGGCCGTGTTCCTGATCATCGGAGCGTGGTGCCTTCGACTCAACCTCTTCGCCGGCGCCTTCGCCACGGACCTGCTCCTGCGACGCTGGCGCAAGCCGGGCGTGGCCGACGGACCGCTGGTGGCCTTCCTGGGCGGTGGCAGTGGACTGGCGCCTGCGCGGGTGCGCTGCACCGTGGTTCGGGAAGGGGACCGGGTGACGCTCTTCTGGCGCAGGTACTTCATCGGGCCGCGGCGGCAGGCGGAACTGGACGCGTCCAACACCCGGCTGGTGCGGGGCGTTCTCTGGCACGACATGGAGACTTCGCGCAGCGGAAGTCGGTCGTTCTGGCTCTGGCTGCCGCCGCGCTACCGCGTGCATCACCAGACGCTGGCCGACACGCTGCAGGTGCGGCTGGAGGACGGCTCGCTGCTCAAGGGTTGGGCGGGGGTGAAGGGATTCTTCGCAAGACTGCTGTCACCCCGAAAGCGCGCCGCAGTCGCCACGATCGAGGCCAAGGCCTGAGTCATGGGACTCTTCTCCCGAATCAAGGGTGCGGGCCAGATCCTGGCGCAGTCGTTGAGCGTGCTGCTGGGGGCGCCGTCGCTGTTCCTATACACCTTCCTGGCCGCTTGCAGCGGCATCCTGGTGCGGATGACCATCCTTCTGGCCATCCTGGTCACGCCGGGCGTGCGGGAGCCGCTTTTCGAGGACATCCGGATCCTTTCGCGCGCCGCCTACGAGGGCATCAAGACCGACATCCAGCGGGAGAACGCGGAGAAGCGCGAGCGCGAGACCGGCGTGAAGCAGACCGTGCCGGTGGGGCCGCGCGCGGAGGACGTGTTCGCGTCGCTGAAGCCACCTTCGCTGGGAGGTTCGATTGGGGTGGTGGCGCTGGGACTGCTGGCGGTGCCCGTGGCCATGCTGGGTCGGGGTTTGTTCAAGATGGCCTTCCTGTGCGCGGCGGGCAACGTGCTGCGCGGATCTCCGAGGGGATTCGGCGCCAATCTGGCGCAGGCGGCGGGACGGCTGCCGGCGCTGGTGGGCTGGGGCCTGATGGTCATGGGCGCCACCATGCTCCGTGACGCCGTGACCAGCCGCCTGTGGTTCGGCGAGTCCGCGGTGCGGTCGCTCACGGACGCCGCGGGTCGCGCGGTGTCCGTGTTCGTGATGCCGGCCATGGCCGTGGACGGGCTGGGGCCGTTCGACGCGCTCCAGCGCAGCTTCGAAGGCGTCAAGAAGGTCTGGGGCGAGGGTGCCGTGATCGCCGTGACCCTCTCGCCGCTGCGCGCACCCATGCTCCTGCTGGACGGTGGGCTGCTGTTCCTGGGCGTGTGCGTGCTGCCTGCGTCGCTCTTTGGCGGACTGGTGCTGGTGTTCCTTGGAACCTGCAGCCTGCTGGCCTACCGCTGCGTGGTGCGGGCGGTGGACGCCATGACCTACCTGGCGCTGTACCAGTACGCGTCGGCGGGCCAGGTGGCGCCGGGCTTCAGTTCCGACGGGCTGCAGGCGGCGCT
>CAZKHO010000199.1:0-2738 GCA_964552505.1 uncultured Bifidobacterium sp.
CCATGCCCATCTCGCCGCCCAGCTGCTTCAGGTCGTCGGCCACGCTGCGCATCTGCCGGTCGCTGGTGCCGTTGGCGATCACCATGTACTCGCAGATCTGGCTGCGGCCACGCACGTCCAGCAGCGCCACCTGGTCGCACTTGAGGTCGGCGCACAGCCGCGCCGCCTCGACGGCGAAGTGGCGCACCTTCTCAGGATCGGTCTGGCTCTTGGTTCGCGTCATGCCGCGTCCGGATCACTCCGGACGGGAACGGCCACGCGGGCCACCGGTGCGAGCGCCGCCCGCGCGGGCTCCGCCGGCCTTGCCGCCACGAGCGCCCGGGCGACTGGCGAACGCCATCGGAGGACGCGCCGCACGGATCGCCTCACGACGCTTGCGCTCGCTGGGCTTCTCGTAGTGCGAACGCTTCTTGAGCTCCTTGGTCAGGCCCTCCTTCTCGCACAGCTTCTTGAAGCGGCGCAGCATCTGCTCCGCGGTCTCGCCGGCTCGGGCCTTGATTCGAATCGCCATGTTCGTGTCGTTCCTTGGGTTGCGTGTCCTGATGGGCCTGCCGCGGTCGGCAGGGCCGAACATGATCCCCGAATACCGCCCCCGGCGCAAGCGGCCGGGAAGCCCCCCCAAGGCCATAATCGGGGCATGCGGCTGCTCGTCGACGCCTGCAACGTGCTCCATGTGACGGGCGTCCTGCCGCCCGAACTGGCCGTGGGCGAGCCGGTGGAGCTGGCGGGCCTGGTCCAGCGGAGCCGCTACGCGCGCGTGCCCGTCACGCTGGTCTGCGACGGCGCCCGTCCCGGCACGCAGCCGCTCTCGCACGGCTCGCGCATCGCGCTGCACTGGACCGGTTCCACCACCGCCGACCAGGTCATCCGCGAACTGCTGGCGGCCAGCAGCCACGCCCGCAAGCATCTGGTGGTCTCCAACGACCGCGCGGTGCAGGCGGCGGCGCGGCACTTCGGCGCGCAGGCCCTTCCCGCAGACCGCTTCCTGGCGCATCTCGCCGCGGACGCGCGGCGAAGCCCCCCTTCCCGCCAGCCCGATCGCGACGTGCACCTGGACGACGCCGCCACCGACCGCTGGCTCCGGGAGTTCGGACTGGACGAGGAGACCTCCGCATGAACACCGTCGATTTCGATCGCCCCCCCGCCGAGCCGCTGGCCACCTGCCGCGCCTGGTTCCAGGAAGCCGAAGGCATGGGCTTCGCCAACCCCAACGCCATGACGCTGGCCACGGTGGACGCGCAGGGCCGACCGCACGCGCGCATCGTGCTGCTGCGCGGCTTCGACGAACGCGGCGCGGTGTTCTTCACCAACCGACAGAGCGACAAGGGCGTGCAGCTGGCCGCCAACCAGCGCGCCGCCCTGCTCTTCCACTGGGACCGCGAGCCCATCGGCCGGCAGATCCGGATCGAGGGTGCCGTCACGCTGGCGTCGGACGCCGAGAGCGACGCGTACTGGAACGGCCGCCCGCGCGAGAGCCAGCTCAACGCCTGGGCCAGCCAGCAGAGCCGACCGGTCCAGGACCGCGCCCAGCTGCAGCGCGCGCAGACGGAGATGGAGCGCCGATTCGCGGGCGCCCCGGTGCCGCGTCCGCCGCACTGGGGCGGCTACCGCGTGGCGCTGGAGCGCGTCGAACTGTGGCAGGGCGACAAGTACCGCCTGCACGACCGCATCGTGTACACGCGCGCCGGCGCCGGCTGGTCGGTCGAGCGGCTCAGTCCCTGAGCAGGCTCAGGCCGCCACGCCCTCGCCTCGCGGCGCGCCCCATCGACGGGGCTCCTTCCGCGGCGGAAGCCACCCACCCAGCACGCTGACCTCGCCCAGCGCGCCCAGGGTTTCGCGCAGCCGGTTCAGCAGCGCCTGCGTGGGCACCACGCGGATGCCCCGCGTGCCCATCACCACGTCGCGCCCCTCCTCGATCTCCACGCGCAGCACCACCTCCACCGGTCGGCCCTGCAGCGCCTGCGAACTGCCCGAGGCCTGGCGCAGCACGCCCGCGGCCATGCGCCACACCGCGGCGAAGGGCTCCTCGCCGTCGGCGCCGGATCCGCGAAGGCGGAGCTCCAGGCGCGTGGCCAGCTGCTCGCACGCCTGCTCCACGGGAATGACCCGGTCCACGATCAGGCTGGGCTCCGCGCGCGAGCGATCCACGCTGCCCACCACCACCACGGAGCGGTCCATCTGCACCAGCTCGCCGCACTTGGCGAACGAGTCTGGGAAGATCACCCCCTCCACCTGACCCTGACGATCGGCCAGCGTCAGCATGGCCATGCGGCGGCCGGGCTCGCGTCCGCGCTGGCTCACGGTGGGCCGCAGGCGCGTCACGATGCCCGCCAGCACCACCGGCGCCTGCTCGCCCAGATCGGCCACGTCGGAGGTGCGCGCGCTGCAGAAGGTGCGCACGGCCCACTCGTGCTCGTCCAGCGGGTGACCGCTCACGTGGAAGCCGATGGCGTCCTTCTCCATGGCCAGCGTGGTCATGCGGTCCCATTCGGGCACCTGCTTCAGCGCCGCCACCGCCGCCTGCGTGGGAAGCTCGGCCTCCATGGCGGCGAACATGTTCATCTGCCCGTGACGGCGATCGTCGGCCTGCACCTGGCCCGCATGCACCGCGTCCGGGATGCTGGCGATGAGGCTTGCGCGGGCCTGCACGCCGTGCAGGGAGTCGAAGGCGCCTCCCTTCACCAGCGCCTCCAGCGTGGCCTTGTTCACCGCGCGCAGGTCCACGCGCGCGCAGAAGT
>CAZKHO010000200.1:0-2670 GCA_964552505.1 uncultured Bifidobacterium sp.
GCGTACTGCGAGAACGAGTACGGCGTGGCCCCCGGCCAGAAGGCCCAGGGGTACTTCGTGGGCGTGCCGTGCGTGATGGGCGCCGCAGGCATGGAGAAGGTGGTCCAGGTGCAGTTCGAGGCCGACGAGAAGAAGCTGATGGAGGAGTCCATCAGCCACGTCAAGGACCTCGTGGGCACCGTCCGGAAGATCTTCCCCGACCTGGCCTGACCCACCGGTTCAGGGAAGAGCGACGACGGCCTGCCCCCGGGGCGGCCGTTTTCGCGTTTTGGGGACCTTCCTGCCGATAGGAACTCGATGCGGCGCACCGAGCCCCTGTTCCGCTTGGACCCCGGCTGGCTGTTCACGCTGGCCGGGTTGGCCATCATCGTGGCGTCGGCGCTGCTTCCGGCGGACCGCGACCTGCACGAGATGCGCCAGCAGCTGGCGACCATCGAGGCGCGACAGGCTTGGAATGATCGGCGCCTCCAGGCCTACGACGGCTTTCTGAAGGAACTGGCGGCCAAGGATCCGGCCCTGATGCGGCGTCTGGCCGCCAGCCAGCTCAACCTGATGCCGGAGGGCGAGCGCCCGCTGCTGATGGCCACCAGCATCGAGCACACGGTGAGCGACTGGATCGAGGCCGCGGTGGAGCCTTCCGACTACGAGCCCGTGCCGCCGCCGGACACGCTGCTCTCCCGGCTGGCTGGTGGTCCCCGGCGGCTGTGGCTGATGGGTGGCGGGGCCATGATGGTCTTCATGGGGCTTATGACGGGCATCGGGGTGTCGGCTCGGCCGGCGCTTCCGGCGCAGGGCCCGTCGAGCGCGCAGGTGGAGGAGGCGGTGACGCCGGCGGCCACGGAGGCATGGGCCGCGACCCCGCGCGAGACCGTGCAGGAGGCCGATCCGCATTCCGTCTGGGGAGCCGCCTTGGCCGCCAACCCCGGGGCCGTTTCGGAAGACACTTCGGAACTCTCGGACGAGTCCGCGGAGCTGGAACCGTCCCGTTCCACGGCCTCCGCCGTGGAAGTGGACGCGTTCGAGTGGGCGGAACCTGCGCCGCCCTTCGAGGCTCCCGAATCGGACACGGGCGCCACGCCCCAGATCGGCGCACGGCCGGCGGAGAGCGCGTCGGACGCGCCTTTGGACGCGGAAGCCTGGATGCGCGATCACGGTTCGGACTGATCGACCGACGGAAAAACGGGATCGTGGGGCGGGGCGTGCCGGATGGGTGCGTACCGTGGCGGCGTGCCCCGGCCACCGTCTCAGATACCCCGCGCGGCGTGGGCCATGGCGATGGCGCCTGGGCTTGGTCCGGTCGAAGGGCGCCGGCTCCTGCAGACCATGGGCTCTGCAGAGGCGGTTGTGGAGGCCTCGGAGGCGGTGCTGACTTCCATGCTGGGGCCCGTGCGGGGGCCGCGCGTTCACGCGGCGCTTCGAGCGGTGGATCCGGAGCGCGAGTGGCGATGCATGGAGGCGCTCGGCGTCCAGGCGGTCCTCCCGGGGGATCCGGACTGGCCTGCGTTGCTGGAGGCGATTCCGGGCGCGCCGCTCGCCCTGTGGGTGCGGGGACAGTTCGATCAAGCGGATCGTTTTGCCGTGGCCGTGGTGGGAAGCCGCACGTGCACGGCCTATGGACTGGAGCAGGCGGGCCGGTTCGCCGGCTGGCTGGCGGAGCAGGGGTTCACGGTGGTCTCCGGTGGGGCGCGCGGCATCGACGCCGCGGCGCATCGCGCCGCCCTTCGTCACGGCGGCCGCACGGTGGCCGTGCTGGCGGGCGGGTTGGGCGTGCCCTATCCACGGGAACACGCGCCGCTCTACGACCAGATCGTGGCGTCCGGCGGCTGCGTCTGCAGCGAGTTCCCCTGCATGTTCCCAAGCGAGGCGGGGCTGTTCCCGCGCCGGAACCGGATCATCAGCGGCCTCTCCCTGGGCACGCTGCTGGTGGAGGCGCGACAGGACTCCGGTGCGCTGATCACCGCCCGCGTGGCCGCGGAGGAGCACGGTCGTGAGGTGATGGCGGTGCCCGGGCGGGTGGATTCACCGGCCAGCGCCGGCTGTCATCGGGCGATCCGGGAAGGGTGGGCGTCCCTGGTGACGGGCGTGGCGGAGGTGAGTCAGCAGCTGCGCGCCATGCCGCTGCTGGTGCAGGCGGTGGCCAAAGGAGCCGCGGTGGGGTCCACCGACGCGGCCGCGGTCCCGGCGGGTCTGGCGCCCGTGCTGCGGGCCATCCGGGAGGCCGGTCGCGTGGACTACGACGCCATCGCCGTGCGGACGGGGCTGGGCATCGCGGAGGCGATGGCGGCCGTCACGCGGCTGGAACTGGCGGGGGTGCGTCTGCGCGGCCCGTGACCCCTTCGCGGGCGCTCCGGCGAGCGAGCCGCGATGTGGCGCCTAGAGCAGGGTGCCGCGCAGGATCACGGCGGCGATGGTGAAGTAGATGATCAGGCCCGTCACGTCCACGATGGTGGCCACGAACGGGGCGCTGCTGGTGGCCGGATCCAGGCGCACGGACCGCAGCAGGAACGGCAGCATGCTGCCGGCCACCGTGCCGAAGCTGACCACGCCCACCAGGCTCACCCACACCGTGAAGCCCACCTGCGTGGCATGGGCGCCGTAGTCGGTCCACCCCATGTGGTGCCAGAGCAGGATGCGCGCGAAGCCCAGCGCACCCAGCCAGGTGCCCAGGGC
>CAZKHO010000201.1:0-2657 GCA_964552505.1 uncultured Bifidobacterium sp.
GTGGGCGGCCTGCTGCAGCGACGCTGGCACGGCCTGCTGGTGGCGGCCACGGAGGCGCCTGCGGGACGCACGCTGCTGGTGCCCAAGGTGGAGCTCTTCGTGCGCGTGGAAGGGCAGGAATGGCCGCTGACCGCCAACGAGTGGTCGGGCGGCGGCATCGACGCGCCTGGCCTTGGGCATCTGGCACGCTTCCACATGGCCGGCTCCGTGGTGGTGCGGCACTGGCGCATCGGCGGCACCGTGCTGGAGGAGCGCATCGCGATGGCCCGCGGCCGCAACGCCACGGCGGTCCTGCTGACGCTGCGGCGCGGCCGCGCACCCGTGGAGGTGCGCATCAAGTGCCTGGTGAACCGGCGGCCGCACGACCAGCTGGTGCAGGCGGACGCGTTCGGCTTCTCCATCGACGCGCAGCCGCGCGGTCTGCGCGTTCGGTTCGACGGCTCCACCGGCGAGGGCAGCGAGGTGCACCTGCAGGCCGACGGCGCCAAGGCCACGGCCGACGGCACCTGGTACCGCGACTACGCGCTGCCCGTGGAGCGCGCGCTGGGCTACGACTGCGTCACCGCCAATCTCTGCGCCGGCGAACTGCTGGTCACGCTGAAGCCCGGGGAGTCGCGCGGCTTCACCGCCAGCACGCAGGCCGAACCCGCCGCCGAAGCCACGCGCATCGTGGCGGCCAACCTGCGTCGATCGAAGCGCCTGGTGGAGCAGGCCGGTGCCACGGGCGACCACTTCCGCGCGCGACTGGCGCTCTCGGCCGACCAGTTCATCGTGCAGCGCACGCTCCCGGACGGGAAGTCCGGCACCAGCGTGATCGCGGGCTATCCCTGGTTCGCCGACTGGGGCCGTGACGCGCTCCTCTCGCTGCCCGGACTCTGCCTCTCCACGGGACGCACTGAGGAGGCCGCGTCCATCCTGCGCTCGCTGGCCCGCTTCCAGAAGGACGGGCTGCTGCCCAACCGATTCCCATCGCCTGGCGAGCCGTGGATGGACAACAGCGTGGACGCCCCGCTGCTGCTGGCCGAGGCGGCCCGGCGCACCGTGAACGCCACGCGCGACACCGACCTGGCGCGCGACCTCTGGCCCACGCTCCAGTCCACCTTCGAGGCGTTCACGCGCGGCACCCGACACGGCATCGTCGTGGATCCCGCCGACGGCCTGCTTCGCGCCGCCGAACCCGGCGTGCAGCTGACGTGGATGGACGCCAAGCTGGGCGATCGCGTGATCACGCCGCGCATGGGCAAGCCCGTGGAGATCAACGCGCTGTGGTGCGGCCTGCTCCAGACCATGTTGGAGTGGGCGCCGCGACTGCGCCGCGACGCCTCCGCCCAGGCGAAGGCGCTGGCCCGGGCCCGGAAGTCCTTCGCGCGCTTCGTGCGCGGCGACGGTGCGGGCCTGGTGGACGTGCTGGACGGCCCCGGCGGCGACGAGGCCTGCGTGCGACCCAACCAGCTCTTCGCGCTCTGCGGCGGGCAGGCGCTGGTCGCCGGGGCCACCGCGCGTCGTGTGCTGGACGTGGTGCACGACCAGCTGCTGACGCCGTTCGGCCTGCGCACGCTGGGTCCGCGCGAGCCCGGCTACATCGGTCGCTTCGAGGGACCCGTGGAACGCCGCGACCAGGCCTATCACATGGGCACCGTGTGGCCGTGGCTGCTGGGGCCGCTGGCCGGCGCCCTGCGCGCGGCGGACCGCGCCGACGACGTCCACTTCATCCGAGAGCCCTTCGTGCATCACCTGTCCGAGGGATGCCTTGGGCAGGCGTGCGAGGTGGCCGACGGCGACACACCGCAGCGGCCGGGCGGATGTTTCGCGCAAGCCTGGAGCGTGGCCGCGCTGCTGGACGACGGCGCGGGCGAACGCTCGCCCGCTGTTCGCCGCTGACCGCTTCCGTTCCACTCCGCACTGAAATCTGCGCGAACGAAGGCGCTCTCTGCCGGCGCGCGTGAACGGGATCCTGACACCCCTCCGATAGACTCCGGAAGCGTCGTCGGTGATGTGCCGTGACGCGTGCACCCCGTCCGGAGTTCCGCCGCGAACGAGCCTGCCTCCATCCTGCAGCGCGTGGCCGCCGGCGAACCGGGCGCCATCAACGAGTGCCTGACGCGATTTCACGGGCTGGTCTGGTCGCTGGCGCGCCGGCTGGGTGCCGGTCCCGCCGACGCCGAGGACGCGGTGCAGGAGATCTTCATCGACCTCTGGAAGAGCGCCGAGCGCTTCGATCCGTCCATCGCCAGCGAGACCACCTTCGTGGCCATGATCGCCCGGCGACGCCTGATCGACCGCGGCAGGCGCCGCATGCGAAGGCCGGAGAGCGCGCTCATCGAGGAGACGGTGACCGCGCCCGACGCGCCGCCGGACCGCACCGAGATCTCCGAAGCCGCCAAGGTGGCCGAGGCGGCCATGGCGCAGCTGCGCCCGGAGCAGCAGCGCGTGCTGCAGCTGGCCATCCACCATGGATGCAGCCACGAGCAGATCGCGGCGTCCACCGGCCTGCCGCTGGGCACGGTGAAGACCCACGCCCGCCGAGGGCTGATCCGCCTGAGACAGGCGCTGGCGGAGTCCGGCGTGGCGCCGGAGGGCTTCGTCCCCCCGCCGCCGGGCGCGGCAAGTTCAGGCAAGGGCGCCGCGGACGCCTGAGTTTCATCGCCGCCGCCGAC
>CAZKHO010000202.1:0-2651 GCA_964552505.1 uncultured Bifidobacterium sp.
CCGAGGCGGAGATCTTGACGCGCTTCAGCAATCCCTTGTGGCTCTTGTGCATGGGGTGTCTCTCTGGTCCGCAATCGCGGGTCGACGAGGATACCGGGATTCGGGGTTCGGTCAAGCCGGCCGGGCGCCGAGGCGGCGGGCTCTGGGGCGGCCTCCGGAGGGGTGGAAACCGCCCTCAGTGGGCCAGAAACGCGTCGTTGCCCAAAGGCAGCTCCACCATGTTCGGCATCAGATCCGCCCGGCGGATCGACCGGGGCAGGAAGATGTTGTCGCCGTCCACCTCGGGGCTGGTCAGCCACAGGATGGCGCCGTCCCCGAACAGCACATTCTGGCCGGACTGGGCGTGGTTCCAACTGGCCATGGTTGGCCCCACAGGCCGGCCCATGCGGCGCATCTCGATGGCTGGGTTGGCATCGGCCACCAACGCGCCACGCGCGACCACGGTGAGTCGGAAGGGCTGGTCCGCCGCGGGCATCCGGAACGCGAAGTGCTTGTGCGGGACTCCGGCGGCGCAGGCTGGGCAGGTGACCTGCTGGACGCCGCAGTACCCCTGGTTGGCCATGGCGATCAGGTTGCCGCCGTGCTCGTAGGTGTTCCAGTCCAGCGTGGAGGGCTTCGGCTGCATGAGTCCACCAAGGCCTGCCGCCATGGGGAGGTAGTCGCGGTGGTCGTTCGCGTAGTGCGACAGGCCGGTGCCCAAGGCGCGCATGTTGTTGGCGCACGCCGACTGAAGCGCGGAGGCGCGCATGCGACTGAAGGACGGCCACGCCACCCCGGCCACCAGCAGGAGAACGGCGGCGATGGCCCCGAGATCAGCCCAGCGGGTGGCACGCGAGGGCGCGCGGTCCAGACGCATGCGGGCGGACTGCTCGCGATCCGCCGCATCGATCCGTGCCAAGGTGGCGTCCACAAGCGACGGATCCGAGGCTTCCAGCGGGTACGCGTCCAGCTTCTGAAGCAGTTCCAGCAGGGCGCGCTCGCGGGCATCCTCCGATCGCCCGCCCGCGGGTGCGGCGAAACCGCGTTCGACCAGCCGATCCAGCGCCTCGCGGTCCTCAGGCGAGAGCTGCTGGTCCTGAGATGGATCGTTCGGCTCGTTCATGCGACGGGATTGGTCGTGTCGCGGCGGCCGCGACGCCAGCGATCGGCGAACGCGGCCACCGCGGAATGCAGTCGGCTCTTCACGGTGCCCAGCGGAATGCCCAGGATCTCCGCGATCTGCTGGTAGTTCATCCTCTGGAAGTACGCCAGCACGATGATCTCGCGGTGGATGGCGGGGAGCGCGTCCACCGCCGTCTTCACCAGCGCGGACTCCTCCTTGAGGGAGAGCGGCTGGGCCGGCTGGTGGATGTCGGCCGCGAAGAGATCGATGAGTTCGCCGTCACCATCCTCGCCGATGGGCGTCTGAAGGCTGACCCCGCGCCGGCGACGGTCCTTGCGGTACCAGTCGCGCGCCTTGTTGGCGGCGATGGTGTAGAGCCACGGACGGAAGACCCGAGTGGGATCGAAGGACGCCGCGGAGAGGTGGATCTGGAGGAACGTCTCCTGAAAGACGTCCTCGGCCGCCGCGCGGGACCCGATGAACCGCTGCAGGAAACCGTGCAGTTCGGGGCGATAACGCTCCATCAGGATGGGGAAGGCGTGTGCGTGACCGCGCAGGTGCGCGGCCACCAGCTCCTCGTCGGTCGACTGGGTGCCCACCGATTCCACGGGGGCGATCGTAGTGGAATCGGCCTGTTTCAAGGCATTTGCCAGCCAGGAGAGGGGCGAGGATGCGCGTGCGAACGAGGCCATCGCGCCTTGTTACGATCCGTGTTTCGGCAAGGTTTGTCCCAGGACCCGGAATTTGGAGATCTGACCCCTCATGGGCGTGCCAATCAGCCAGATGTGGACCGTCGCCACCTACGTGCTCCGCCAGCGACTGTCCGGGCGGAGGCAGTACCCGCTGGTCCTGATGCTGGAGCCGCTGTTCCGGTGCAATCTCGCCTGCGCGGGGTGCGGCAAGATCCAGTACCCGGCCCATGTCCTGAAGCGCCAGCTGACCCCTGCGGAGTGCTTCGCCGCCGTGGAGGAGTGCGGAGCCCCCATGGTCAGCATTCCCGGTGGCGAGCCGCTGCTGCATCCGGACATCGCGGAGATCGTGCGTGGCCTGGTGGCCCGCCGCAAGTACATCTACCTCTGCACCAACGCGCTCCTGCTGAAGGAGAAGTTGGAGGAGGGGCTGTTCCAGCCGAGCAAGTACCTCACCTTCAGCGTGCACATGGACGGGCAGGAGGAGAACCACGACTTCGCCGTCTGCCGCGAGGGAACCTTCAAGAAGGCCATCGAGGGCATCCGCCTTGCGGTGCAGATGGGGTTCCGCGTGACCACCAACACCACGCTGTTCCAGGGCGCCGATCCCAATTCGGTGCGGGCGTTCTTCGGCGAGATGATGGACCTGGGCGTGGAAGGCATGATGCTGAGCCCTGGCTACGCATACGACAAGGCGCCCGACCAGACGGGCTTCCTGCAGCGCAGGTCCACCAACGAGCTCTTCGAGATGATCCTCTCGAACCGGAGCAAGGGGTGGCGATTCAACCAGAGCCCGCTCTTCCTGGAGTACCTGATGGGCAAGCGCGAGTACGACTGCACCCCGTGGGGCATGCCGTGCT
>CAZKHO010000203.1:0-2644 GCA_964552505.1 uncultured Bifidobacterium sp.
GACGTGCTGGACCGCAGCCGGTCGCTCTTCGACGAGGTGATCCTGGCCATCGGCGTCAACCCGAACAAGCCGCCGCTGTTCTCCATCGACGAGCGCAAGCGGCATGCCGAGACGCTGGTCGCCCGTTTGCTGCGCGAGCGTCCGCAGGGGGCCCGGGTGCGGGTGGAGGCCTATCAGGGCCTCACCATCGACTACGCCCGGAAGGTGGGCGCGGCGGCCATCGTCCGCGGCATCCGGAACGTGACCGACCTGGCTTCCGAGTGCCAGCTGGCCATCACCAACCGTCAGGTGGCGGGGGTGGAGACCGTGTTCATCGTCACGGGCGAGACCTTCGCCTACGTCTCCAGCAGCCTGATCAAGCAGATCGCGGCCTTTGGTGGCGACCTGAAGCGGTTGGACGCCCTGGTGCCGCCGGAGGTGATCGCGGCGCTGGAGGAGAAGCGCCGGGACCCCAGGAATCCACTGGGACGGATGGCGGTGGATGGAGCGGCGGACTGAGCCATGGCCGTCCGCGTCCGTGTCATCTCCATCGGCGCCATGAGCGCACACCCCAGCTGGGGCGAGAAGGGCGACGTGCGGCCGGCGCACGCCACCACCACGCTGCTGGAGTCCGGCAAGATCCGCATCCTGGTGGATCCGTCGCTGCCGGCGCAGGCCCTGGTGCCTCGGCTGGCCGAACGCAGCGGCAAGACGCCCAAGGACGTGACGCACGTCTTCCTCACCTCGTTCCATCCCATGCGCCGTCGCGGACTGGCGGCCTTCCCGGAGGCCACCGTGCTGGTGAGCGCCGCGGAGCGCGAAGGCGTGACCGCGCAGCTGCGTGAACGGCTGGAGCAGGCTCGGCAGCACGGCGATCCGGACATCGAGCGACTGCTGCGCGAGGAGCTCTCGGCGCTGCAGTCCTGCGAGGACGCGCCCGATCGGCTGGCCGAAGGCGTGGATCTGTTTCCCATGCCGGGCGTCTCGCCGGGCAGCGCCGGCCTGCTGGTGCCTTCGCCGGGTTCCACGCTGCTGGTGGCCGGCGACGCCGTGGCCACGGTGGAGCACCTGGAGGAGGGCAAGGTGATCACGCCCTGCTTCGACGTGCAGCAGGCCCGGGAGAGCCTGGGCGAAGCCGTGGAGATCGCGGACCTCATCGTGCCCGGGCGCGACAATCTCTGCGCCAATCCGGTCCGGCGCTTCTGAGGAGCCCGCGCGGGGATCCGCGTCCTGGCGGCTAGACTTGCGGCCCATGGCGAACACGGACGGACGTTCCGAGACCACCACGCTCCGCACCCTCCTGAAGCAGGTGCGCGAAGGCGGTCGCTTCGCCAGCCTGACCTGCTACGACGCCACCACCGCGCGCTGGCTGGACCGCGCCGGGGTGGAGGTGCTGCTGGTGGGCGACTCGGCGGCGGAGGTGATCCTGGGTCTTCCTGGCACCATCCATGCGCCACTCGACTTCATGGTCACCTTGACGGCGGCGGTGAAGCGAGGCGCGCCTGGCCGGGTGGTGATGGCGGACATGCCGTTCATGAGCTACCAGGCCGGCGAGGATCAGGCGCTGCACAACGCCGCCCGCTTCCTCACCGAAGGCATGGCCGACTGCGTCAAGGTGGAGGTGGATCGCGGCTGGGTGCCGCTGGTCACGCGCATGGCGCGCGCAGGCGTCCCGGTGGTGGCCCACATCGGTTGTCGACCGCAGCAGTCCAAGCTGCACGGCGGCACCTTCTCGGTGGGCAAGACCGCCGAGCAGGCGCTGCAGGTGATCCACGACGCGGCGGCGCTGGAGGCCGCAGGTGCCACCATGCTGCTGCTGGAGGCCTGCCCGGCCGAGGTGGCCGCCAAGGTGGTGGAGCGCGCCACCATTCCGGTGATCGGGTGCGGTGCGGGACCGGCCTGCCACGGCCAGGTGCTGGTGCTGCAGGACCTGCTGGGGCTCTCCGCGTGGCAGCCGGCCTTCGCCAAGCCTGCCGTGCAGTTGGGCGAAGCCGTCCGTTCGGCGGCCTCCGACTGGTGCGCTCGCGTGCGTCGCGGCGCGCTGGAAGGCGCGTTCCAGATGGCCGCGGGCGAAGGCGCGCGGCTGGAGGCGCTGCTGGCCGGCGCTGCGCATGCGAAGGCTTGAGCACCTGGGCCCTGCGCTGGTCACGCTGGCTGCGGCCGGGGCGCTGCTGCTGGCGGCGCCCGCGGCGGTTCGGCAGATCTCCCGCGAGGTGACGTCCGTGCAGATGGCGGCCGCGGACCAGCGGCTGGCCAAGGGCACCGTGCTGGACGCGCTCTCGCAGAGCACGCGGGACATCGCCACCCTGGTGGAGCCCAGCGTGGTGCACGTGAGCATGGTGGGATCCATGCGCGGTCGCAGCGGCGCCAAGACCTACCTGAACTCGGGCAGCGGCTGGGTGTTCGACGATCAGGGCCACATCGTGACCAACGCCCACGTGGTGGACGGCGCGCAGCGCCTGGAGGTGGAGCTGCACGACGGCGAGCGTCTGGACGGACGCCTGGTGGGCCTGGACCTGCGCACCGACATCGCCGTGCTCCAGGTGGATCCGGCCGGTCTGGTGCCCGCACGGCGCGCCAGCCAGGATCCTGCGCAGGGCGAGATGGTGTTCGCCTTCGGCAGCCCCTTCGACTTCCGCTTCAGCATGTCCAGCGGCATCGTGTC
>CAZKHO010000204.1:0-2641 GCA_964552505.1 uncultured Bifidobacterium sp.
CGTAGCCGGTGTCGGCGTCGGCGATCACGGGCAGGCCGCTCGCGTCGGCGATCTCCCGGACGGTCCGGCAGACCTCGGTCATGGTGAGCAGGCCGATGTCGGGGAATCCCGCCACGTTGGCCGTGGCGCCGCCCGAGACGTACACGGCCTGGAAACCGGCCTCGCGGACGGCGCGCGCCACCAGCGCGTTGAAAGCGCCTGGCGCGTGCACCACGCCCTGGTTCATGGCGTCGCGGAGCTGGCGGCCTGGATGACGGGTGCTCACTTGGGCGTCTCCTTCAGGAAGATGTAGGGGCCCTGGGTGGCGCCCCAGACCTGCTTGCCAGCCGCGTCGTAGCCGCGGTCCCAGGTCTCCAGCCGGTCTTCGGCCACGGTGACCTGACTGGTGGCGTATCGCGCGCCCTGACGGGTGCTCTCGCAGCCCTCGCCCTCCGTGCCGCCACGCCAGGTGCCGTCCGGCTGAGCCTTCAGGATCACGCTGCAGCCTTCCCTGGGCGTGAGCAGTGCGGGGATGAGCTGCTGCAGGCGGGTCGGATCCCGCCATGCGCCCGCGTAGGCCAGCGCATCGCCCGGAAGCTCGAAGACCCGACTCTCCACGCCGTCGCCCCGCTGCAGCAGGCAGTAGATGCGCTGGCGATAGGGCTTGTCCGCTGCGTCCGCCATGGCTTGTTCCACATACAGCCAGCGTCCATCGGAGCGGTCGGTCCAGATGGGCGCCATGTGAAGGGTCACGGCCTTGAAATGCGCCGGATCCTTGGCCGCCTGCGCGGCGCTGGAGAAGTCGCCGTTCATCACCGCCGCCAGCCGGTCCACCTGCGCGCCTGGCCGCGTGGCCATGGGCACCGGGCCCTGGTTGATCGTGCCGCACGCTGCCGGAAGCGCCGCGAAAACGGCCGCCATCGTTCGATTTCGCATCGGAGCCGATGCTAGCATTCGCCGTTCCATCCACGAAAGAGGAGAGACCATGACCGCAGCACCCGCCAAGCCGCAGGACACCCGAGGACTCGCCGGACAGACCGTGGGCGAGACCGGCATCTGCGCCGTCACGCAGACGCAGCTCATGTATCGCGGCTACGAGATCGCCGATCTGGCCGAGCATGCCAGCTTCGAGGAGGTGGCCTTCCTCCTGCTGGTGGGCCACAAGCCCGCGGCCGCGGAACTGGCCGCGTTCAAGAAGGAGATCGCGGGCCTGCGCGCCATTCCCGCCAGCGTCCGTGACGCCGTGGCGAAGATCGCCAAGGACAGCCCCGACGCCCACCCCATGAGCGTGCTGCGCACCGGCGTGAGCATGCTCTCGCATCTGGACGCCGACTGCGAGGACAACTCGCCCGCCGCCGAACTGCGCAAGTCCAAGCGCCTGCTGGCCCAGATCCCAACCCTGATCGGCGCCTGCCAGCGCGGCCGCGAAGGCAAGCCGGTGCTGGACCCGGACGCATCGCTGGACCATGCCGCCAACCTGCTCTGGCTCATCACCGGCCGCAAGCCGGACGCGCTGGAAGCCCGGGTGATGGACGTGAGCCTGACCCTGTACGCCGAGCACGACTTCAACGCCAGCACCTTCAGCTGCCGCGTCATCGCCAGCACCGAGACCGACATGCACAGTGCGGTCTGCGGCGGCATCGGCGCCCTGAAGGGTCCGCTGCACGGTGGCGCCAACGAGATGGCCATGGAGATGCTGAAGGAGATCGACCGCGACTGCGCCGGCGGCACGATGACCGTCGACGCGTGGATGCAGCGCGCCTACGCCGAGAAGCGCAAGCTCATGGGCTTCGGCCACCGTGTGTACAAGAACGGCGATCACCGGGCCCCCATCCTCCGCGGTTGGGGCCTGAAGCTGGCCGAACGCATGGGCGCCGGCGCCCGCAAGTGGTTCGATCTGGGCGATCAGGTGCAGGCCATCATGCTGCGCGACAAGAACATCCACCCCAACGTGGACTTCCCCTGCGGCATGACCTACTTCGTGATGGGCATCCCCGTGCCGCAGTACACGCCGATCTTCGTGGCGGCGCGCATCACCGGCTGGTGCGCGCACATCATGGAGCAGCACCAGAACAACCGCATCATCCGCCCGCTGGCCGACTACACCGGACCGGCACTGCGGCACTGGTGATCGTCGCTCCATCGTGACTCCCGCGGGCCCGCCTTCACGGCGGGCCCGTTTCGTTTCGTGGCCCACACGCAGGCGCGCACCAGAGCCACCGGGCCGCCTCGCGTGGAGCACGCGCTGAACATGCAGCGAGCGCCCATTGCACGTCCGCCTGAAATGACAAGGGCGAGGCTCCCATCTGGAAGCCCCGCCCTTGCGTGCTGGTACGGACCGTGCCCTCCGCGGCCCGTATGTCCTTGCTCGGGCTGGTGCCCGAGCCGACGGGGCGGCGCCTTTTCCGTCGCCGTGAGTCCCGTCGGACGTGTGTGGGGCGGTTGGCGGTCCCGACCCGTTTCCCTCCCGCCAGGCGCTCCCTCAAGCGCCTGGGGTGCGCAAGGTCCGATCCCCTCAGATCGGGCCTGCGGGGCACCGGCCGGCCCCTCAGCCGGCCAGTGCCGCAAGTGGTGCGTCAGCCGATGCGACGGCGACGGCTCATGATTCCCGCCAGACCCACCAGGGCGGCGGCGCCCGGGGCGGGGATGCTGGCGAAGGTGA
>CAZKHO010000205.1:0-2540 GCA_964552505.1 uncultured Bifidobacterium sp.
CCGGCAACATCACCTTCAGCGAGTCGATCGGCTTCCTCACCAAGCCGGGCGGCGCGGACGACGTGGACCTGGTGTTCTACGTGACCGCCCACGAGGCCGGTCACCAGTGGTGGGGCAACATGCTCATGCCGGGCAAGGGCCCGGGCGGCAACATCCTCAGCGAGGGGCTGGCCAACTTCAGCGCGCTGCTGCTCACGCTGGAGAAGCGCGGGGAGGATCAGCGTCAGAGGATGCTGCGCGAGTGGGAGGACCAGTACTGCAACGGCCGCCGCGCCGACAGCGAACGGCCCATGGTGCGGGTGGCGGGCACGCGCCCCGGCGACAGCGTGGTCACCTACGACAAGGCCGGCTGGGTCTTCTTCATGATGATGGAGATGATGGGTCGCGAGGCCATGCTGGCCGGGCTGCAGGACTTCATCCGGACCTTCCAGGACGGACCCGACTTCCCGCTCCTGCAGGACTTCCTGGTGGTGATGCGCCGCCACGCCACGGACCTGCCGGCGTTCGACGCCTTCGCGCGCCAGTGGTTCGAGCAGGTGGCCCTCCCCGAGTTCAAGCTGTGGGACCTCAAGGTGACCAAGGCGGGGGAGGGGAGCTGGGTGGTGGAAGGCACGCTGGAGAACGCCGGCACCGGCGCCGTGTCCGTGGAGGTGGCGGCCTTGGGTGCGGAGCCCAGGCGCAGTCGCGACGCCGCGCCCGACGCCAAGCCCGCCCCGGCCCCCCGGGCCCGTGCGGTGGTGGCCATCGGGCCGGGGGAGCGCAAGCCGTTGCGCATCGAGTGTCCGTTCGAGCCCGTCAAGGCTCAGGTGGACCCGGACGTGCACATGCTTCAGGTGCGTCGAAAGCTGGCGGAGGCCACGCTTCCCAAGCCCTGAAACGGCCGCGGAAACGGCATTTCTGACCCGCCAGCGGTCGGATTGCCGATCAACGGCCCCATGGCACGGAATGCGTCCAAGGTTGTCTCACGCGCCTCCACCGAGGGGCTCGTACCCGCCACCTTCACCCGTCGGGCCACATGGGTGGCCCTGGCGGGACTCTGGGTCTTCCTGTTCCTGGCCCTGGGCACCTTCCACAGCGCCGACTGGCCCAGCCACACCGTGGCCGTGCACAACCAGCCCGCATCCAACCTCATGGGCACGCTGGGTTCGGGCATCGCGTACTGGACGTATCTGGGCGTGGGGTATGGCGTGTGGCTGCTGATGCTGGCGTCCGCGCTGGGACTGGGGGCGGTGGCCACCGGTCGTGTGCTCACCCATCCGCTGGTGCGTCTCTTTGGTGCCGTGGTGATGATGCTGGCGTTCGGTGCGCTGCATGCCACGTGGGCGCCCAGCTGGGGCGTGCTCTCCGGAGCCGAGGCCGGCCTGGTGCCGCAGTGGATCGCCGGAGAGCTGGCCCTGCGCTTCAGTCCCACGCTGACCAGTCTGGTGCTCCTGATCTCCCTGACCCTGGGTGCCATCATCTGCATGGACGAGGTGGTGTTCGCGCTGCCCGGCCATCTGCTCTCCGCGTGGCACGCCACCGAGCCGGTGCGCGCCTACGACTGGAAGGGCCTGTTGGAGCGGTTCCGCGCCCGTTCGCAGGTGGTGCTGCAGCCCAAGCCCGCCACGGCGGGCGGTGGTGCAGCCGCCTCGCAGGCCGCGGTGGCCGTGGCCGACGAGGAGGACCAGGACGCCTCCACCGCGGTGGCGGAGGAGTCCGAGGAACGGACGGACGAGGTGGAGGAAGACCAGGCCGAGGTGGACCAGGAGCCCGAGGCCGCCGCACCCGCCCGCACCCGCCGAAAGGCGTCCACCCGTCGCCCCCGGGTGGAGGACGTCGAGGAGGCGGACCCGGAGGAGACCGAGTCGGACACCGACGCCCAGGAGGACGCCGACGCGGACACGCTGACCGAGTCCGCCGCACCCTCCGGTCGCCCGCAGCTCTCCGACGAGGAACTCCGCGCCCGCATCGCCAAGCTTCCGCTCCGCATGGCCGGTGCGCAGAAGACCGTGGCCCGCGACGAGGACATCCCGCGCGAAGTGGACTACACCGGCTACACCTTCCCGGGACTGGACCTCCTGGAGGACCCCGAGGGCAACTGGTCCGACCAGATCGAGGGCTACGTGCGCGAGCAGGCCGCCCGCCTCACCGCCACGCTGCGCCACTACGACCTGGAGGGCGAAGTCACCGGCATCGAGACCGGCCCCGTGGTCACGCTCTACTCCGTGGAGCTGGCTCCCGGCACCCGCGTGGCGCGCCTGCAGTCCATCGACGACGACATCGCGCGCGCGCTCGGCGCCCCGAACATCCGCATCATCTCGAACATGGTCGGCCGCACCGCGGTCGGCATCGAGGTGCCCAACAAGCAGAAGGAGAAGGTGCGCCTGAAGGAGCTCATGAGCGGCGGCCAGGCGCAGGGCATGACGCTGCCCATGTTCCTGGGCAAGGACAGTTCCGGCGAGCCGCTGGTGCTGGATCTGGCCAAGATGCCGCACATGCTCATCGCCGGCACCACCGGCAGCGGCAAGAGCGTGTGCATGAACACCATCATCCTGGGCTGG